>JAQVKF010000023.1 GCA_028694795.1 Thermoguttaceae bacterium
GAGATGAAAGTGGCGGTATTGAAGAAGGATGTCGCGACAGCAGAGGCGGAAGCGGCTGCGGTCGATCTCGACATCCGCCAGGCGAAATCGCCCGCGACAGGCGTTATCGTCGAGAAATATCGCGATGTGGGTGAATGGCTCAAACCGGGTGATCCCATTGTACGTTTGTTGAAATTGGACACCCTGTATGTCCAGGGTTCGGCGAACGCGGCCTATTTTGAACCATATGAATTGGTGGGAAAGCCGGTGAAAATCCAGATTTCGCTCGCGCGGGGACGTGTGTTGGAAGTCGATGGAGCCGTCACGTTTTCGAATCCGAAAGTCGAAGTGAATGGGAACTTTGCTGTGCGGGCGACGATTCAGAATCAAAAGGAAAACGGTGCGTGGATTTTGCGGCCTGGTGCCATGGTTAATATGACGCTTCAAATTGATCAACCATAACGAACGAGATGGTGAAACGGCGACGCAGGTTTCGAGGTGATAGAACGGTTGTTCACCATCGGTCGCAATGTCAATCGGAGAAGGTATAAAGGATCTTTATGGCCACACTTGCCGATAGTCTGGTATCGAGTTCCGCGAGGCGTCTGAATATTCGGGTGCGTCCCGATCTTTCCGCGCGTCGTCAGCGGTATCAAGGCCGTTCGTATTGGGTCGTCAAAGATCCGGTGGGACTGCAATATTATCGTTTTCAAGACGAGGAATATTTTATTCTCAATCTTTTGGACGGCGATATTAGTCTGGATGAGATTAAAGAACGATTCGAAGCGGAGTTTCCACCACAGAAAATTACACTTGACGAAATTCAGAGCTTTCTCGGCATGTTGCATCAGAGTAACCTGATTCTCGTGCAAGTGCAGGGTCAGGGCGAACAGCTCCTCAAACGCCGTGTGAAAAAACGCCGTCGTGAGCTGATTGGCGCGTTTAGCAATATTTTGGCCATTCGTTTTAAGGGAATTGATCCAGAACGACTGTTGAACCGAATGCTTCCATGGACACGTTGGTTCTTTTCGCTGCCAATGCTTTGCTTCGCTACTTTACTGGCCGCCAGCGCGCTGCTGCTGATCACGGTCCAGTTCGCGGAATTCCAGGCGAAACTTCCTGGATTTTACCAGTTTTTTAGCCCGACCAACGCGCTACTCATGGCGGCTATGCTCGGTCTAACCAAAGTGTTTCACGAATTTGGACACGGATTGTCTTGTAAGCGATTTGGCGGCGAGTGCCACGAAATGGGCGTGATGTTCCTCGTGCTCACGCCCTGTTTGTATTGTAATGTTTCGGATTCGTGGATGCTACCGAATAAATGGCATCGGATGGCGATTGGCGCGGCGGGGATGTACGTAGAAGTAATTATCGCGTCGATCTGTACCTTTTTATGGTGGTTCAGCGCGCCGGGCTTATTTCAAAATCTCTGTTTGAACGTCATGTTCGTGAGCGGTGTGAGTACGATTTTGTTCAACGCGAATCCGCTGTTGCGTTATGACGGTTACTACATTTTGGCGGATTTTGTGGAAATCCCCAATCTTCGTCAGAAGGCGACGCAGGTGCTGGGCCGCGAATCAGGCCGTATTTTTCTTGGTTTGAAACCGCCGGACGACCCATTTATGCCGCAACGAAATAAGCTGTTTTTCGCTTTGTTTACTGTTGCGTCAGGAATTTATCGTTGGATCATCACGTTCTCCATTTTGTGGTTTTTATACCGTTTGTCCAAACCGTATAAATTGGAAATCATCGCTTACATCATTGGGTCAATGTCCCTATTCAGTTTGTTGGTGATGCCGCTTTGGAAAATTGGAAAATTCCTTTACACTCCGGGAAGGCTGGATCGCGTGAAAAAGCCACGTTTGTATCTGTCATTGGCCGGTCTCGCCGGTCTGTTGTATCTATTTTTCTATTTACCGCTTCCGATGAAGATTCTCGCACCATTCGAGATTCAGGCACGGAATCCGGAGTCGATTTACATTCAAACGCCCGGTCGACTGGTCGAATGTTATGTACGACCTGGGGAATACGTGACCGCGGGACAGGTGCTTGCGCGGCTCGAAAATCCAGATTTGGCACTACAGGTGGCGAAATTGGAGGGCGAAATTTCGCAATTGGAAGCGAAAGTTAAATCGCTTAAAATGAAGCAGAGCGTTTCGGTCGGTTCGGAGGATACACGTATCGACAAAACGAGTGAAGATTTATACACGAATGAGGGACTACTCGTTTCCAAAAAGAGCGAACTTCGTCAGCAACAGATGGAATATTCCCGTCTGGTGCTCAAGGCGTCGCGATCGGGAAAGGTTTTTCCGCCGCCGAGCGCAAAGCGTAAAAATGCACCGGAGACGCCGCTTCCGACGTGGGAGAAAACGCCTCTCGACGCGTATAATATCGGAGCATGGTTGGAGGAACAAAAGTTATTTTGCCAGATTGCCGATCCGCACGAAATGAAAGCCGTGCTGATTATTGATCAGGAGGACGCGAAGTTTGCGCGTGTGCCTCGAGCTGGCGATTCGCTCGCCAAACAGAAAGTACGGCTGAAGCTCGATGAGTTGCCGGACGAGGTTTTGGAGGGTACGCTTGACAGTTTGTCGGTTTCACCGCTTACCCAAGCGCCGAAACATCTGTCGGCGTCGGCGAAAGGCAATCTTCCAACGAAACAAGATGAGGAGACCGGAATTTTACGGCCCCAAAACACCTCCTATGAGGCGCATGTTTACCTAGACGACGAGCGTGGCGTGTTGCGGCTCGGACTGCGTGGTATGGCGAAAGTGTACATGGATCGTGACCAATGGCACTCTGCCGCGTGGATGCTCTGGCGTATGTTAAACAACACCTTTAATTTCAAAATGTAACCCGAAAGTGACACACACTACATGGCCGCGAGGTTCATGACGCGAGGCATTTTGGAGGGGCGTACTGATTTTCGGCGATTGCCAGTTTCCGGGACGCTGCGGTTTTCGGTGGATGATTGACTTTCGGCTCAACGTGCGGCGGTTTAGGATCGGAGTGGCGTTTGACTATTGAAAAATCGTTTTATTTAGTAAAATTGAATGAAAATCAGGACATGACGTCCGGCAGATCGCGCCACCCATGCGCGGATTCCGTAATGGGGATGAGAAAGAGTTCGAGAGATGAAAAAATTGAAAGTGATGACGTTGGTCGGTACCCGACCGGAGATTATTCGGCTTTGTCGAGTGATTGCGGAATTGGAAAAACAGACCGATCACGTATTGGTTCATACCGGCCAAAATTACGATTACGAGTTGAACGAGATTTTTTTCGAGGATCTCGGACTGCGTCGTCCAGATCATTTTCTCGGAGCGGCGGGAGCGAACGCCTGTGAAACGATCGGCAACATTCTCATCCAGATGGATCGTTTGCTCAACGAAGTCCGCCCGGACGCTTTTTTGGTGTTGGGCGACACGAACAGTGCGTTGGGAGCGATTGTGGCGAAACGACACAAAATCCCGATTTTCCATATGGAAGCGGGGAATCGTTGCTTCGATCAACGTGTCCCGGAAGAGACGAATCGACGCATTGTGGACCATATCAGCGATATTAATTTAGCATATTCGGAACATGCGCGACGTTATCTTTTACGTGAGGGATTACCCCCCGACATGGTAATGAAAACGGGTTCGCCCATGTATGAGGTGTTGCGTTATTACATGGAGAAGATTGACGCCGCGGACTCGGTCGAACGTTTGGGATTGGAACCAGAAAAGTATTTTGTCGTGAGTGCGCATCGTGAGGAAAATGTCGATTCGGAGGCCAATTTGACCGATCTGCTTGATTCACTCGAAGCGATGGCCAATCATTGGAACTATCCGATCATTGTTTCGACACACCCGCGAACGCGCAAGCGGCTCAATGAGATTGGACTGGCGGAAGACGGTGATACGTCGCGTGCCATAGGTGCGCATTCGGAATCGGTGAGATATCCCGGCATTTTGCGTTGCTGTCGATTTTTGAAACCGCTTGGATTTTGTGATTACGTCAAATTACAAAAACATGCGTTCTGTACGGTGAGCGACAGTGGTACGATCACAGAGGAATCGTCGGTGTTGGGCATTCCGGCGATCACGATCCGACAAGCTCACGAGCGTCCGGAGGGAATGGACGAGGGTGTGTTGATCATGTCGGGATTGCGTCCTGAACGTGTGATGCAATCAATCGAGATCGTGACTGAGCAGTGGCGTAAACGCGGCATTCCACGTGTCGTTGGCGATTATGAGCAACCGAACGTCTCGCGAAATGTCGTGCGCATCATCATGAGCTACACCGATTATGTGAATCGCAACGTCTGGCGAAAAGTGTAGTGATCCGCTGTCCGGCCCCCGGCAAAGGTGAGGGAAGGGGAGTGAAGATGGGTGGTACGGCGGGGCCTAAGGCAGGTAACAAGGATCGCTATCTGTCCCGGTGACCTTGTGAGACGTCTCGTGATGTGGTCTCCACGGTTTGAAGTCCCGTTCGCATAGTGCTTTTACAAGTCGATCAACCTAGGGCGGATTCCTTCTGGTTTTGTGTTTTCATGCGAGATTTTTCGTTGTAAAATAGCTTTCGTAGAACCCATTCGTCGCACAGACCTCGCGATAGATATCTAACAGGGGAATCATTTCCAGCGTTTTCGCCAGCGTCGTCCCCGAGCCCCTACGGAAATGTTCACAAATCCCGTCGTTTCGACATGCCGAGCAAACGACGAATCACCACGGGATTGGTGTTTACGTTGTCTGCGATAAACTCCGACGTACAAACATAGTCTTTCGGTACCACCTGCAACGATAAAATGCGGCCTCTACCAGACACATGGTCGAAATTTCAAGAGGGGTGCCTCTTGTTTGCCTAATCATGGCAGTTACAGCCGATCGTTTGTTAAGCCGCAAAGCGTTTTTTTGAATAAAGAGCAGAGATCCCGTAGAGCCGTTGCTTTTTCGTTCAGTGAGTTTTGGTCCGCAGTGTTTGGAGCAATGGAAGCATTTGGCGAGCGGCGTCGGCACGGTGGCTCAGAACAGCTTTAACCACGGCGGGCAACTGTCCGAACGTTTCATGATACTCGACAATTTCAAACAGCGGATCATAACCAAAACCGCCGGAACCGTCGAGCGATTCGCGGATACGTCCGTGGCAGACGCCCTTCGTTTCCGCGAGAATGGAACCGTCGGGTCCGGCGACGGCCATCGTGCAAACAAAAGACGCGGTACGTTGAGCGGCCGGAATATTCCGCAATTTTTCGAGTAAGAGTGCGTTATTGGCCGCATTATCGGTCGGTTCACCAGCAAATCGTGCGGAGTAGATTCCTGGAGCACCGTTCAGAACATCCACGCATAATCCGCTGTCATCTGCCAGAACGGTCACGCCAAGGCGTTTCGCGTGCTGCGACGCTTTCAACATGGCGTTTTCCGCGAACGACAGGCCGTTCTCTTCCGGTTCAATGGCGTTCGGATAATCGGCCAGCGTCCGAATTTCCCAACCGCTCTGAGCGAAAAGCGTCCCTAGTTCTTTCCCTTTTTTTCGATTATTCGTTCCAATGACGAGTACGGACATTCCCAATTTTCTCCCATTGTATGAGCTATTTTAACGCCTATGCGAAATTCATCGCCAAAAACCAACGGAACGTATCGCCGGTACTTTACCGAGTTTACCGCCCAACGGCCTCATCAAAAGAAAACCACTCCGCGGCCACGATGTTCACTTTCATGAACGGATTGGCAAATGGCACTTAGGTGTGGTTATATAACCATTAGTGGTTACAACCATGGCACGAAACGGTCACCGAGCAGATCGGGCAGAGCGCGACGAACGCAGCGTTCGATTTCGTGACATGTGCTGCGCAGTGTGAAATGCGATGCGATAATCCGCCGATTATGGAACCGATCTTGGCGTTGAACCACGTCATCGAGATGGATATGGCCATGTTTATGAATTTTTTCCACACGATGAAATGGCGATACGAAAGTTGTTTCCATAATCAGCAACTCCGCGTCGTACATGATCGGATTTTCGTCCAATCCCTCCGGACGGCTGTCTCCGAGATACGCCACGACCGGTTTTCGCACCTCACGTGTGATTTCGACGCCGGATAATCGTAGATCACGAATCTGATCTTGCGGCAAGCCGATATATTCGTCTCGAAGTTTGTTGCGACGATCCCATAGTACATATCCGACCGACGGAATCGTATGGAATGTTTCGTGCACGGTCAGTACCAGTTCTCGTGAAAGTGGAATCTCGTCCCCAGGCACCACGCCCTGTAAATCGCAGGGAAGCCCTCCGCTGTCGAGCCGGCTCCACATGCGTAACATGCGTTGAACAAGTTCCACGGACGGTTCTGGGAGAAACACGGTTGGCGGCGGCATTTTCATCATCCGTCGCCGCGCGAGATATGCTGGAAGTGCCGCGCAATGGTCGAGATGCGTATGTGAAAGACACCAAATGGGCGTTCCCATAAAACACCACGGCTGCGCGCCCAGATCGAAACCAATCCGATACTCTGGAATTCGCCAATACGTTTGCATCGCCGCACGCGAAAAACCTTCCAACGTCACATTGCCGTACGGCATCGAACGATAAGGAATATCTTGATCAGGACCATATTCGAGTTCTTCCGCCATATCGAGAACAAACCTTTCGTTCGGATTTTCGCTGGTTTTAGGTGACCAGAGCGGCGGTTCGGCGATGGATGCGAACGTTGCCGGCCAACATATTGCCAGCAAGCACCCACCGCTTCGCTCTCACGGAACACCCCAACGCCCGCGTCATTCAATGATTCGGTCTGGTAATATACACCAAACAACGCGGGATAGGAACCCTATTCGAAAGGTTTTTCCGAAAGTTCGGTCACCGGTAACGGTTGACGGCTCGTGAGCGAAAAATCCGCCCAACATGCCCAGTCGCCACTTGAATCGTTTCGTTCACCCGCATCGGCGACCAATTCGAGACGCACGGTCTGTCCCGCCCACGCCGAAAGATCCGCTTCGAATGGAACCCATTCGTGTTTCGTTACGGTTGTTTCGGACAGCTTCGTACGTTCTCCATTTTCGGAAATAGCCCACACTTCGAATCGAATTCCATCGCCCGGATCGCTTGCGTCAGCCTTACCGACCACGCCGCGCAGTACTGCCGGAATCTCCGAAGCGAGGCTCATCGGTTGGAATCGGACCATCGTTGCGCCCGTGCCACCCATGTAGGGTGGGTGGGTGAATAGGCAATTTTTCGCGACACCGCCGCACGCACGGCTCGTCATATCCGCCGTTGCTCCGGTATCGCGATCATACGCTTCGATAGGTTTCGCCGCCCCGCCCCGTACTTGGAGTTGACGACTTTCGATCGTATTCCAATTCCACGCGGCGATTTCGACACTCCGCTCAACCGTGCGTATCCAACGGCTCGTAGATTGTAAAAATTGATTCGTATCACCATTGCTCGAATCTGCGGCCTCGCCACTAGTGTTAGCCGTGGAGGTGACCGTCAGATCAATCCGGTAGACGTTTCCGGATTGGCAATACGTTTCGGGAATCGATATGGTCGCTAGGGCTTTCGCCTTTGTCGCCGTATCCATCCATTGAAGTGTGGCCGGAAGCTCCACCGCGCGAGATGATTCGGCTGGTGTGCCCGTTGTGAAAGGCGTAAGGGTCACACGCAGTTCCGGTGGATTTTGGGGAGCGGGTTCGAACGTCTCGGCCAAGTTCACCGCCACTTGCAGATCAAGCGATACGGGACGCTCCGCACTGTGGAGCGTGGAATTTGAAAGATGTGTTTCGAACTCCACATAGGGCACGATCAAAAATTCGAGGAGGTGTTTTCCCGCTTCCGCACCTTCTTCACAATCAATCCAACACAACTTACCCACTGGAGCATCCGCGGGAATGTTTCGGTAAATGACTTCTGGTGATCGGGCTTCTTCATATTTTTTAATAGTGACGGTCTGTCCCGCGACGGCCTTTTGCGTCGCACGATAACAGTTCGGCAAAGATTCAGTCATGGATGTTGCCCAGGTCACCAGATAGCTGGCGGCTTCCGCTTTAGGTGTGATGTACACGAAACCGCGCGCACTCACCTTAAATTCAGCCATCCCGATGGATTCGCCCGCCTCATTCAACGCTTCGACCGAAGCCACTCCTTTGCCATTGGTAGCCATCGCAAAAATCTGACAACTAATCGGAATCACTTCCATCAGATTCGCTTTCGACCATTCCACTTTTTGTGATTCGACACGCGGTGCCTTATCCGCCGCATTTTTCCACGCCTCGCTGCGTGGCATTGCGATCAGCTGACCGTCGCAAATCGCCTTTGGGAACTGCGTCAAGTTGCCGCGACCGTCGGCGTAAAGATAAGCGGACGACTCAACATAATCGGCGCGATGCCCATCGCACGTCCGACTCCACGCGGTCACTTGCTTTGCAGGATCCAAAACAAACCAGCCATTGGGCGGAAGGATGATCGAGTCAGACGCCGATGACGTTTCCGCGGTCGGCTTGCACGGCTGATTCGATGGACAGTCCCAGATGAGCGTTTCCGTCGGATTTCCATTAACCACCACAGAGAGGTCTTCATACTGAACGATCATCTGATTCCGCTGGTAGGCACCATTCGAAACAGCTTGCGATGTACTGTATAGATTTCCATCTTCTCCGACATATTGAATTGATTTCGCGGTTTGAGTCGCGTATCGTTTTTGAATCTGTTGGAGAAGGAAATAACTACGCGCGGCGAACGGAAGTGAGTCGGTCACGAAGAACCCTGTGTGTCCGAAAGCGAGTGTAGCGGCAATGAAACGATCGAGAGCGACCGTTCGTTCGTCGCCTTTGAAACCGCCCCAAACGCCATCTCCATAAAACATTCCCGGATTGCCCATGCCGAAGCTCGTACCTAGCGGGTGCATTTTGAGCAGATCGAAGTTCACCAGCCATGCATTGTTGGGAATCCGTTTTTCATACGCCTGGTCTTGTCCATAATTACCATCAGTCAAACCGACGTAATACCAGTGGTTATTGCCTTCACTGTAAACCGGTCCGCCCGCCACGTCGGTTGCCCCATCATCGCGGCCTACATACAACCCGTCCACGCCAGGTTCGCCACGCAAGCCAGGGCCCCACGTCTGTTTCTGATGGAGCATGATTTCGCCATAGTTATAGAACGTTGAGGCGAAAGTCGCCGCTTCCGGTACACGTGCGTCAAAATCAACATATTCCCACGGTCGAACCGCCGTATGTACGTCACAGTAAGCGGTGCTCAGATGGAATTTCTCCTGAATTTGCGGGGCGAGCCGCGCTTCGTATTCGACCGATTGCGACGGTTTCGGATTGTAACAGCGAGCCCACGCGCCACGCAGATTGCCATCCGGAAGCCGCGTAATCATATCCTCGCTCCAAAATTCGTTGACCGGTCCGAAATCGGTATAATTGTTATAAATCCCATAACGATAACCGAGTTCCTGAACAGCCCGAGCGTACCACGCTTGATTCTCATCACCGCCTTTGCCTGGTGCCGAGCGAGTCCGGAAGGTGAAACTTTCACCCCCATCACGCCAACCGACTTCGTGGTCTGTGATCAAAATTTTTTCCATGCCGTAGCGATGGAATCGTTTCCACATTTGGTAATCGTTTTCACGATTCGTACTCGCTCCGTGCGCGATCCAGACACGTTCCGCGGTCGCCTGCATCCAGGGTGATTTGGGATTGGGAATATTCGGCAGCACTTCGTCAAAATCGTCCGAAAGCGTCACAAAAAATCGTTCGCAGCAGGGGTTCATCTCGTCATTTGTTTTCGGAATGTATTTTGCGCCGCCATTATAAACGACGAGTGTTTTCCCATCTTTTTCCGTCACACTGTTCTCGAAGAAAAACGCCGAGGCATTCGAACGGCAGTGGTCGCCCAGCCCGGATAAGAAAAGCGGATGTTGCCCATCACCCAAAACCGCGATCCCCGGACGCGCACCGTAATCACCCACTAAATACGGCACCGTGATCACACGAGGTTTCGGATACACAGCCGCAGATTCTGCCGAGTTCGCATCCGCAGAAGACGAGGCACCGATTTCTACGAGTTTTCCGAATCGAATTTCACTAATTCCAGGGGTGGGCGAAACGATATCGACCACGAGCGATTTGCCAAGCACGGTCATCGTGTAGAAAACGTCGTAGGTTTTGCCGCTCGCCGAGGCTTTCCAATGGGTGCGTACCGCTGTATCGCTGCGATCTGAACTATTTTCGGTCAATTCCGGCGGATTATTGATCCGTTGCGCCGTCACAAACTCCATCGTATCAGGCGTTTTGCCGTCGATGAAGATTCCGCCTTCGTACATCGGTTCGAACGTCCGAACTAGGGGGCGATCCTCCCTGGAGTCACGATATTCGCAGACGATAGATAGTGGCGAATCACTCGGCATCATCTTCCATTCCATCTGTAATTTCTGATCGCCGGATGTATATCGCCAGCCCCACGGCTCATTCGTATTCCATTCGTTTGCGGGTTCTGCCGATTTTGCAGTTTTTTCTGTGGATTCCACAGCCGAAGCAGCACCATCCGCGTTTGCTTCTGATGTGCCAACGGTTGCCTGTGGACCGAACCATTCGAGCTGTGCCGCGCGGTCCGCGTTAGTCGGCAGAATGGTTGCCTCGCGTGTCGGAAACGGCAGCGTTTTTTGCGCATCGGTCCGTGTACCAACCACCTGATTCGCGTCCGGAAGCAGATTTCGTCGCGCCCGTGGTTCAAACGTAAGCGGCGCGAGCGGTTCGTTGTAAAACGCCAAATCGTCGAAGAAAAGGTTCCGGTCTTGTGTATTTTGTCCACCGAGCACTTCGAGTCCAATGAACGTTGCTCCGGTCGCAAAAAGTTTTTTCTGTTCGGGCGTAAATCGCTTAATCAGGACAAACCATTCCTGCCAATTGACATACCCCATCGTGATTGGATGGACATTTCCATCGCTGGAGCGAATGTTGACCTGGATGGTGGTACATGGCGTTTCGGCGTCCGGAGCCCATGCCCAATTGTTGCCATAACACCAAATCTGTACGGAATCGGCGTTGTCCGGCAGCGCGATCGGAGCAGGGGGAACGAGTTTGACGCTGGTCGGATTTCCCTTCGTTTCCACACGATAGGTGATTTTGCCGACGTATTTTCCCCAAAGTTGTTGTTCCCGGGTCGTTTGGAAGGCTCCGACCGCGTTCGTGGTTTCTACGGTCCAACCGTCCATTTGACCGGTCGTGTTTCCATCGGCGTCACGAGTTCCTTCGAAGTCAACGAGCGGCGTGACCGAGTTCTGCGTTCGGCCAGCCCAATCCATTTCATAAGGCCGCGATCCAATCGGCGTGTCCTCCTGCCCGTAAAGAGAGGGAGACCCACAAAAAAGTCCCAGCCCCATCATACAGGCGACAATGGTACGTATCATATCCTGGTTCCTGTTTTATAAAGAATGAATGGGATAGAAAGAAAGCGATTTGGTAATCACTTGGCGCGATGGATGGTCCCTCGCAAGTTCCAGTATAACCGTCCAGCATCTGCAATTCCAGAACGGACCACATTTTGATGAAGAATAAGACGATGGAAATTTATCCGGGCCGTGCACAGCGGAAAAACACCAGCAAAAACACCAGATAGGTATACTTATGTGGCTAATTCACTCCCCACAGCCGCATAGCGAAACAAACGGCGATTCGCCGTCGCCTGAGCCAATCCCAGTAGTCGCGTGGGCTACCCCGTCATCCGATTCTTGGAGATATATTCGTTACCGGATCATCGACCGATTGCGGCGTTTCCACTTGACGGGTCTTCCCCCTTGGGACGTCGCCAGATTTCATAATAACCGCAATATCTCGCGCCCGTTCGATAGAGTTTCGCCAAACCGTGTGGTTTATGGTAAGGATATTCGATCGTCGTGACGTACTGGAAACCGTTGGTTTTCAAACCACTGTAAAATTGTTCCGATTTGTTTTGATAGCCTGGCATCCAGATGGCATATTCCACATCCGGATTCCGAAGAATTGCCGTTGAATCAAAATAGGTCGAACTATACAAATGCCAACCACTTGCACGGGCTGGCGGATAGAGATGCCAGACGTGTGTCGCCACACAACTGCCTCGCGGAATCGTCGGCTCAAACTCACGACAAAGTCGATCCATATCGCAATTCGAATGATCCGCAAGCGTGCTAATTGTATATCCTAAAACGCGGAATCCGTTGTAGAGTGTCGGAACGATAACGATCAGCAAACATACCCACACAATCCATTTGTACCGTATATGGGCTATTTCCACCAGTAATTGGCAAAGCAGGAAAATCATCATTGGAAGTAGATAGAGAATCCGACTCTCGTAAAACAGGGTGCGTGACATGACGGCGAGAATGAGCAGCAATGCCGCGGCGTAAAGAGATGTTTTTTTTCGCTCCGCTATCCAGGATATACCTATACTCCAAACCGAATGCGGCCGATTTTCTCGAGACACCGTCGCCGAATCGTCTTTTA
Organism: Thermoguttaceae bacterium; assembly: GCA_028694795.1. GTDB lineage: Bacteria > Planctomycetota > Planctomycetia > Pirellulales > Thermoguttaceae > JAQVKF01. The sequence goes on from JAQVKF010000023.1 coordinate 12,447, forward strand.
CCAACACGGAATCGTTCGCCGGTAATGCGGGGCGACTTTTTACCGAGATGGTCGATCCGCTCTCCATTTGGGGCGGCATCGTTACCGCGTTGGCGGTACGTTTCCATGGAAAGAGAAAAGCGAACAGCGGTATCAAAAAAATCACCGGTGAACGTTTTGCTAGTGTGATCATCGCCGGGAAACCCGTCTCGACAAGTAGATCTATTTCGTCATGAATGGGATTAGCCGCGAATTTGCAACTGGCCACGGAGTCATCAATGGATTGTGAAAAATGCGACCAAAGCGGTATGGTAAACAGAATATAGGCCGCCAACACGCCCGATAATCCCGACAGAATGCGTCGTACATAGATACGCCACGTCCAACGCTGTTCTATCGCCATATCCAGAGCGTAAACCGCCAAAAATGGTCCGGATGTATAAGCCGTCGTCCATGTGAATCCTGCCATCACGAAGAAAAAACCACACCCCGCGAGCCATCGGTTTCGACACTTTTCACATGACGCCTGCCGACATTTTTCGAGCATCCAAAACGAAGTGAAAAGCAGAGCAAAAGCAATATAATCGACTCGTTCGCCACCACGTAAACAGACGGTCAGAATCGGTTCGAACAGCACGGCACACGCCGCAATGCAGGAAATCCACACTTTGCGAAAACGCAACAGCGACCAACGCCACACCATTAGCCCCGTGAGCGTGAGTCCGAGAATGTTGAGCAACCGTGGACCGGCCATACTATCGAAAAAACGGTAACTACTTTCCAACAGAACGGGCACGAGGTACAGAATTCCCGTTTTGAGAAAGTAGTGATTGTTTTGATACAGCATGCTTTCACCGGTCGTTCGCCAATCAAGAAACGCGGCACCCTGATCTTGCAGAACCACGGCATCGACCGGAATCCAATAGTGCATCGTGAGCGAATAAGCCAGCGCATTGATCGCCAACAATATCCCAAAAACGCGACCGGGATAACGATGAACCAAAGCGACAAACGAGGATAGCGAGTGGACTAATGGTGTGGAATTCATCATCAATGTTTCTTTATCTGCAAATCTCTGTTTTGCACTACCTACAGCACGTGGCCGAAGGATAGCCCAAAAGGGCGAACAGAGCCATCGGGGCAAGTTTGGCTCAGCGCACGAAAGTCCCATTTTCCCAAGAGTATAAAAAGCCCTCATTGTACTGATTCATGAAATAGACTTGCAAGGGGGATAGCAAATTTTGACAAGAATTTTCTTCGTGTCCATTCTGCAAACAGGTTCGCAACGGTAGAATAGATGTGCGTTTGCGCTATATCGAAACGTAATTCAAGAGTATAGGTCGGGCGCCGCGCATTCCCGACCTTGGTGAAATCATACACGATATAGAAACCGTATGGTATGGAATTCCGCTTGCCGCTAGCGCAGCGTGATTCCGCCGGCGGCGCATTGTTGGATCATTTCTTCCGGCCAGATCGAGGCTTGAACCTCACCGATATGGGCACAGCGTAAGAAATACATACACAAACGCGATTGACCAATACCACCGCCGATCGACAAAGGAATCCGATCTTCCAGCAATGCTTTATGGAATTTCAACGTTTTGCGTTCTGGACATCCCTCTAAATCAAGTTGGCGAAGCAGAGCGGTCTTATCGACACGGATGCCCATCGACGAAAGTTCGAACGCTTGTTGCAAAACGGAGTTCCAAACGATAATATCACCGTTCAAACCATGGTATCCCGGAGCGGTCTCGGTCGTCCAGTCGTCGTAATCCGGAGCGCGTCCGTCATGTTTTTTGCCATCGGGCAATTTACCGCCGATACCCATCAGGAAGACAGCACCGTGCTTCTTGACCACTTGATCTTCACGCTGTTTCGGCGTGAGCGACGGGAACTCTTTTTGGAGATCTTCCGTACGTAAAAAAGTGATCTCATCTGGCAGGGTCGGCAAAATATGCGGATACTGCTCATACACATCCTGTTCAATCGTCTTCAAACAATCGTAAATCGACCGCACGATTTGCCGTAAAAATCCAATCGTGCGATCAGTCGCGGTGATCGTTCGTTCCCAATCCCACTGATCCACATACAACGAATGCAAGTTGTCGAGTTCCTCATCCGCACGAATCGCGTTCATGTCGGTATAAAGTCCGTAACCTGCCGGAATTTCATAATCGCCCAGTTTCATTCGTTTCCATTTAGCCAGTGAATGGACTACCTCCGCGCGTCGTTCGCCCATTGCTTGGATCGGAAAGGAGACCGCACGTTCGACACCGTTGAGGTCATCGTTGATCCCCGTTCCAGACAGCACGAACAACGGTGCGGTCACTCGACGCAGATTCAACGCATCCGAAAGAGCCACCTGAAAATCGTCTTTCAGAAAGGCGATTGCCTGCTCCATCATCGCGGACGGAAGTTTGGGTTGATAACCGGTAGGAATGGTCAGAGGCATGAGAAAAACTCCTTTATCGCCTTGGGTGTCCAATCACTGAAATTACCAGATTCTGTTCAAACAGTACTTCTATATGCAAAAAGTATGCCAAATTAAAATATTTTTCAAAAAGAATCCTTTCGATGAGATTCCAATGTTCTCAATATTCCCGCCTCTTTTCTATTCAATAGAAATGTTCGTTTGGTTGCCTACATTTAGCCTGCTGAAAGCCACATATACATCATTATTCCACGGAGATCGGCCAAAGAAAAATGGAAAGAAAACGAGGTGACATTTCGGATTTTTCACCGTTCACCGACGCGGAATCTCCAACTTTGTAACTATGGGCGGCTGTCCGTGGCTCTCGATGATTACAAAAATGTAAAGTTTTGACGGCAATGCGAGGGCGGCCGGGAACACCCGGCTGCGAGTTTGTGCTGCCGCCCAGTTGCTCATGGTCCGCCGATCTGATGCAGTCGCTTCGTTCCCGCCATCGGTTTCCCGCATCGGCTCTTCTTACAATATGTATAAACTCCAACATCTTGGAATACGTCATCAATGTGGTGAGTTGAGAGGGTCAGCCAGGCGAACCACATCAAAAAACGGTGACCGTGAGCCACCGTTTTCGAGTCTTCGAGAGCAATCGTAATTTCTTCGATTTTTCCGTTATTTCTTCGGCGTATCAACCACTTCGACGCGAACGACCGCACCACTCTCGCCGACGGATTCGACCGATTCCGTTCCCGTGGCATCATCTTTCGTCACGGTCACCGGAACGCGTTTCGCCTCCGCGTCACTCTTCGACTCCACGTTGATCGGCGTTTTCGGGGCGGAGGAGGAGGTTGAGGCGGCGGCATCACTGGTCGTCGCCGTCACGGGAGGCAGGGTCACGCGTTCAGTGCTGCTCGCCGTCGCGCTGGCCGCGGTATCGGTCGTGCTTTCCGTACTGACCGTTTCGGATCCCAATGGATAAACGGCTTCCGGGCTGCCACCGTACTGTGTCACGCCAGACGGGTTGCCATGAATCTCACGCACATCTTCCAAACACCAGTGCATACGCGACGATTCAATCCGCTTCAGACGATTCATGTCGTCGATTGATTTTACGATATGCGGTGTCAAAATGATCATCAATTCGGTACGCTTCGAGTAATCGTAATCGTATTTGAACAAATTGCCGAGCAACGGAACATCGCCAAGCCACGGAACCTTACGGGTCAATTTCTGGGTATCACGCGTGATCAATCCGCCGAGCATCGTCGTCTGACCATCGTAAGCCGACACCTCTGTCACCGCTTGGATCGTCTCAATGGCTGGCGAACGAATCGGTTCACCATTGTCCGCATAACCGACGACCGTACCATCCGCTGTCGCACCGAGCTTTGATTTTTCCGCCTCGATACCGATCACAATCCGATTCGTATCATCCACACGCGGTTTGACCACGATGATAATACCGACGGGTACATCGTTTACGATTGGCTGAACCACACTCATCGAGACCGTTTGACCTTCGATTCGCGCGACTCGTTGACCGATCATAATGTACGCTTGTTGATTGTTTCGAGTCGTGATCTGCGGTCTAGCGTGGACCTCGATACGCTGCTGCATCGCTAGTGCTCGCAACAACATGCTCACCGATTCACTGCTTGCTGAAAGGACTAATCCGCCAAAACCGAGTTCCGAATTGGAACGTCCCAAATTGAAAGCACTTAACCCCTGTCCGCCGACGTCTTTGTAATTCGACGCCGTGGAACTATTTCCAAGCGGTTCACTCGAATTGAAGTTCAAACCTGGAACCAACGAACCATCCGAAGCCACACTTCGATTGAACAGAAGTGAATCCTGCAAACCAAGTTCAACTCCGAATTCGTCCACGTTGTTAAGCATCACTTCGGCGATCAACACCTGAACCATTACCTCCGGAATATCGGCGTCAAGTCGGTCAATCAGCTGTTCGATCATATCGAGGTAACGAGGCGTGGCCGAAACGATCAGCTGATCGCGAGTCGTTTCTTCAATCACGATGACTTCTTCTTCCAACTGAGCGTAACGATTCGTGCCACCCGCCGCGTCGCTCTCGCTCTCACGCAAAGTCCGCTGCGCGTCGAGGAAATTGTTAATCGCCGCGGATACCGTCGAGGCTGTCGCGTTACGTAGTGGATACACCATCGTCTTGCGTTCGATCACATCTTCTGTGTCGAGTCGTGAAATGAGAGCGTCGACCACTTGTAAATCGGTTTCCGAACCAACCGCGATGACACTGTTCGTTCGCGTATCGACCGCGAATCGCAAACCGATCAGCGACGGCTCGCCTTCTGACGCAATTGCCAGCTTTACGCCTGACGACGTCAAGTCACTTGGCAGTAGCGTCTTAAGCGTCGTCACAATCTGCGTGCAATCGGCGTTGACAATGGGGAAAATTTTAATCTGAGCGATCGACATCGCGTCGGACGAATCAAGTGTTTTGATCATCTCTTCGATGAGCGGCATCGCGTCCTCCGGAGCGGAAACGATCACGATATTCAGTCGTGTATCCGCCGTGATTTTCACATCGCTCAACAGTCCCGAACGCACGGTTGTTCCGTCATCTTTGACGAAATCGGCGGACGCCGGACGCGAACTGCTGTTTCCAGTCGTACTGCCGCGCGAATTGGTGATCATCTGTTGGAGTGTACTATACAAATCGCTCGCCAGCACGTTTTTCAGCTTGAAAATTTTGGTCTTCAACACGGAAGCTGTTGTATTAATGTCGAGTCGTTTAATCAGCGATTCGACCACTTCCATGTCACGCGGCGAGGCATGCACGACCAGCGAGTTTGTTCGTGCATCGGAGACGATTCGTATCTGAGCACCCATTCCACCATTTTCAGTGTTAAAATAGGTGTTAATGATCTGAAACATCGTCTGGGCGGGTACGAATTCGAGCTGGAAGAGTTTTTGATCGAGATCAGCCTGTTCAGGCTGGTCCATTTTCTCGATGAACGCGATCGTTCGCTCTAATGCCTCGCCCCATCCGAGTAGCAAGAAACCGTTCGGACGAATGAGCGAAACCACCGCCACTTTGCCAGGTCGATTATCGATGACCGATTCACGAACACTGTTATTGTTTAACAGAGCGTAAATCGCTTCCGCACTGACGTATTGTAAACGATAAATTTGGATTTGCGGATCGGCCTCGGCACTGAGCTGTTCAATCGCGTCGATAATCTGAAGGACGGAATTCACATCTTCTTGCGGTCCACGAATAATGAGCACGCCCATATCTTCGCTTTCCTGAATATCGACGTTCACGCCCAGCTGACTGAGTTTCTGGCTCAATTCACTCTGGTTCAAACCCTGCGGCAAACGTGAGGCTTGAAGGGTGTCAGGCGTGTTGGCCAAACGCGGTGCGGTCCCGCTCGCTGGCGGATTCACTGGTACGGTCGCCTCATACGTTCCATCTTGGTAACCAACCTGATAATCGCCGTTCGTCGCGTCGAAATCGTCGCTTGCGGGAGGAAGCGTGGTCAACCCGGCACCCTCTGTTGTCTGATAAGCAACCGGACGCACTCCCTGTGAATCACTCAAATGGGTTAACTGGGAGGCGGCGAAGGAATCGACTCGCTGCAGTCTCGCGGTGGCATTGAGTACGTTTTGAACATGCGCGTCGGTCGAGGAAGGCACCTCGCCCAATCGATAAGCGTCAATTGCTTGGCGTATTTTCTGAGGATTCGCTTTGCTTGTGTAAACCACGCGTACTTGCGAACCGAGTTGGGCATTGGGTTGATTTTGGAATTCCGGTTGACTGGCGCAATCGGTACGTACGATCAACGTCTGCACGTTGGCACTTCCATTGTTACGATTTTCCAGCACGTCGAGCAATTGACGGAATTGTGCTACTTTGCGTCCTGAACCGTATACCACCACTTCTGGTTGGTTGGAATTGAGGTCGAGGAACAGGCTCTCCTGTTGTGACAACGAGCGTAATTCGTAAATATTGAGATCCGCTGAAACAAATCGACTTCCAAAAATCGATTGCAGCTGATCGGCAAGAGTGTTTCCGTTCAAATGCTGTAGCGTGATTTTCGTTCCAGGCATCTCCTGCTTGCGAAATTCTACGTTGGCCGCGTTTGCTGTCTGATCCGCATTCGGTACCGTCGCACCCGTCGCGCCCGTTGCCGGCTTAGCTGGAGCCGCGGGTTCTGTTACTGAACTGGAACTTTGCAGCACCAGTGGTTGTTTTGCGGTACTTTTCGCGACGGACCCCACGTTCCGCATCGGCGATTGAAGTGTTCCAGCGTTCACGGCAGGTAAATCCGCAGAGGTCGGTACCACATGGCTCACCCGTTGCGGCTGAGCCGTAAACGGTTGAAGTCCGCCGTCGTTTTGCCGATTCGTACTGGCCGCTTGGCCTGCACTGACCGGCACGCTTGCGCTCGCGGGGACCACAGCGCCACGTGACACGGCATCGTGTGAGGAGTTGGAATTCGCGGCAACCGTGCCGCCTGTTTGATCCAGCTCACGTGCCATTCCCATCACAGCGTCCACATCCGCTCGATTACCTTGAAAAGTCAGGGTATTCTGTTCTGAATTGCACGTCAGCTCTACCGCGAGGCGACTCGCTTGAAGTTGCGGTTTCAGTGCGCTGGCAAGCACACTGGCCTGAGTTTTTTTCGCTTGTAATACACGTACTGTTTCCTGAGCAAAACCGACTTCACTCGTCAACAGCAGGATTCCGATTCCCAGAATCAAAAGGAGCTTTCGAAGCGTCATGGAACGTCTTCCTTACACTAATATCAACAGGAAATGCCTTATCTCACCGATGGAAGGCAGTTTCTGAAAACGCATTCGCAATGGATTTTTTCAGAAACTGGACTCTTTTCATAGGGTGTTTTAATGGTTCCTACGAAACATGGTCGGCGGATCATAGAAAAAAGAGATAATCCGTTCAAGGCCAATTCCGCGGAAAACCACGATTTCCGGGGAATCTTTCGTTATCTGGGATTTCGCGGTATAATAGGGCGTCGCGAGTGGAACGCGAAATGAATATTCGACCTAGCAACGCTGCGCAACGGATGAAAATCGGGCGAAGACCGACGGAGAATGCGAATTCAATGGAAAAAAACGTGGAAATATCGTCACCATCGTTATTGCCATCGTTGCCGTTCCGTCACGTGGTGCTGGTTGGGGTCGGACTGCTCGGTGGTTCTGTCGCGCTCGCCGTTCGACGTCGTTTTCCTCAGATCTCGCTCTCCGCCCTTCGGTATCGTTCCCAAACCGGCTTCCAACGTTATCCGCTTGCTTCGCTTTATCCGAAAGATTTTCCGCAGACCGACATCAAAACCAACACCAACGCCAAATCCGATACAAGTGCTTCACCCTCCCAAATCGACCAAACCGTTTGTATTGGTGGAGCGGATATTTCGGTCGATATTCCGGTGGAACCGACGTTGGTGATCGTGTGTACGCCAGTTCAGACGATTGCGGAGATAGTGCGGCAGATCGCGAAGTATGGAAACACGCAGACGTTGATCACCGATGTCGGCAGTACGAAGCGAGAGATCATTACGTCGATTGAATCCGAAGGCGTTTTGGCGAATGGCGTTCGATTTGTTGGCTCTCATCCGATTGCTGGAAGTGAAAAGAGCGGACCGGAAGCGGCTGACGCGACACTTTTTGAGTCGAAAATGGTTGCCATCACGCCGACCGAACGCAGTACGGCGGAAGACGTTCAGCGATTGCAAATGTTTTGGCGAAGCATAGGGGCGCAGACTATCACGCTTTCGCCGTCCGAACATGACCGCATTCTCGCACGCACGAGCCATTTGCCGCATTTGATCGCGGCGACGCTCAGTTTGTGTGTTTCCGAAAAAGATTTTCCACTCACGGGGACCGGATTTCGGGATACGACGCGGATTGCCGCTGGACTTCCGTCACTCTGGACTCCAATTTTTATGGCGAACCGCGAGCCGCTACTCGATGCGCTCACCAGTTTTCAGATTAAACTCACCCTGTTCCGTGCGGCGTTAGAGTCCGCCGAGCCGGAGCAGATAGAACAGTTTTTAACCCAGGCAGAGAGGAATCGCAATGCCGTCTAATTGCAATTGCCAATGTTCCAACCCCCCATTATCGCTATGGGAAGTCGATATATTTCCGCGTCCGGGGCAACCGGATTTCGTGGCGGGACGTGTGATTTCCGAGATACGCGACCTCCAGATCGCTGGTTTGGATACGACGAATGATTTTACCGTCAAAGCGGGATTCGGATATCTCGTCCAAGGTAACCTGACGTTGGAACAGGTGCAACAGCTTGCCTCCAAACTGTTCGCGGACGCCGTGGTCGAGGTGACGCAGGTTGCCGTGGTGGGCGACTCGCAACTCGTTCAACCGCCGGTCGATTTTACCCAATGTGTTTATGTTCTGCCGAAACCCGGCGTAATGGATCCGGTGGCCGACAGCGCGTTGCGTGCGGCTCGCGATTTTCCGTTTGGTGAATCGGTGCAAAAAATCCGCACATTCAAAAAATACTGGTTCCGCGGCATGGACGACGAACAGCTGAAGATTTTGGCGACGAAAGCATTAGCTAACGACGTTATCGAACAGGCGGTCATTGGTGGATTGAAAATCGAACGGCTCGACGTGGGTGTCGGTTACGAGTTCAACAAACGGATAGTCGCGATTCGTGGGATGAATGACGAACAGCTGATCGAGTTGAGCAAGCATGGCCAGCTGTATCTGTCGCTCACCGAGATGCGGACGATTCGGGATTGGTTTGCGGAACAAGATCGGGATCCGACCGACATTGAATTGGAAACAGTTGCTCAAACGTGGAGCGAACACTGTTCACACAAAACACTTGCCGGTCGCATGACGTATCAAGACGAAAACGGCAAACGTGAATTCAAAAATATGTTGAAAGAAACGGTTTTCGCGGCGACTGTCAAAATTCGTGAGGCGGCGGCCGACGACGATTTCTGTGTGAGCGTCTTCAAAGACAACGCGGGTATTGTGACTTTTGACAGCGAATACAACGTTGTATTCAAGGTGGAAACGCATAACCATCCCTCGGCTCTTGACCCATACGGTGGGGCGAACACCGGTCTGGGTGGTGTGATTCGTGATCCGATGGGCACGGGCATGGGTGCGAAACCGATCGCGAATACGGACGTTTTCTGTTTTGCTCCGCCGGATACCGATCCGCAAGACGTGCCACAAGGCGTGCTGCATCCGCGGCGTATTATGCGCGGCGTGGTCTCCGGCGTTCGTGATTACGGCAATCGCATGGGGATTCCGACGGTCAACGGAGCCGTTTTCTTCGATCCGCGATATCTGGGCAATCCGCTTGTATATTGCGGCAATATTGGGCTGATTCCGAAAGATCAATCGTTCAAAGAGGTCCATGCAGGCGATTTAGCCGTGGCGATTGGCGGTCGAACGGGACGCGACGGAATCCACGGTGCGACGTTCAGCTCGGCGGAATTGACCCATGAGAGCGAAACCGTTTCCAGCGGTGCGGTGCAAATCGGTAACGCGATTACCGAAAAGATGGTGCTCGATATTCTGCTCGAAGCACGCGATCGTGGGTTGTACTCGGCGGTCACCGACTGTGGCGCGGGAGGTTTTTCCAGCGCGGTTGGCGAGATGGGCGAGGACGTCGGTGCGGAGGTCTTTTTAGACCGCGCTCCGCTGAAGTACGATGGGCTTTCGTACACTGAGATTTGGATTTCCGAGGCACAGGAGCGTATGGTTTTTTCGGTACCGGAGGTGAAATGGCCTGAATTTAAGGCGTTATGCGATTCGGAAGACGTCGAAGCGGTCGTGATTGGGCGTTATGGTTGCACCGATGAGTCGGGGAATCCTAAGTTGGTTTTGAAATATAAGGAAGCGGTAGTGGCCGATCTTCCGATGAGTTTTATGCACGATGGTCGTCCGCCGGTTGTGCGTGAAGCAACATATACGCCGCCGCCGATCAAGCCCTTTGTACCGCCGCAAAAGACCGATTGGACCGAGACGCTTCACAAAATTCTCGGTTCTCTCAACGTGGCGAGTAAAGAGTGGATTATTCGCCAATATGACCATGAGGTGCAGGCGGGCAGTGTGGTAAAGCCGCTCGTTGGCGTGGAAAACGACGGTCCGAGCGATGCGGCGGTGTTGCGACCGCGTCACTGTTCGCAAAAAGGAATCGTGATTGGTTGCGGTATGAATCCCTGTTTTGGCGATTTTGATCCGTATTGGATGACGGCGTCGGCGATTGATGAAGCGGTACGTAATTGCGTCGCGGTGGGTGCCGATCCGTCACGGATTGCGATTTTAGACAATTTCTGTTGGGGCAATACTGATCGACCGGAAACGCTTGGCTCACTCGTGCGTTCCGCCTTAGCGTGTTACGATGTGGCCGTCGCCCTCGGTACACCGTTTATCAGTGGAAAAGACTCACTCAATAACGAGATGCGAACACCGTCCGGCGAGTTGATTTCGATTCCGCCGTCGTTGTTGATTTCGGCGATGGGCGAAGTAGCCGACGTAAGTCATTGCGTGACGATGGACCTGAAAGAAGCGGGAAATTACATTTATGTGATTGGTCGAACGCTGGACGAAATGGGCGGTTCCCACTTTACGAAGGTGGAACGAGCGGCGGATGGTACGACGTCGGCATTTGGTTGCGGCGAGGTTCCGCGACAGAATCCGGTTTTAGCGTGTGAAATTTTCGAGGCCGTTCATCAAGCGATTCAGGATAATTTGTGCCGTTCGGTCCACGATCTTTCGGAAGGTGGTTTGGCGGTGGCTGCGGCGGAGATGAGCTTTGCGGGCGGCTTGGGCGTGAATCTCGATGTTGGTAAGATGATCGAATGTCCCGTTCGGAACCCTGCGGTACGTTTGTTCAGCGAATCGAACACGCGATTCCTCGTTGAAGTGGAACCGGAAAACGCCGAGGTGTTCGAGCAGGGTTTTGCGGAGTTGCCTTATGCTCGATTGGGTGTGGTGACCGCCGATCGAATGGTCATTTTGCGTGACGGAGCGAACGAACTCGTGCGAGATTCGCTTGATGCGTTGAAAGCTAGCTGGCAGAAACCGCTGAACTTTTAGCGGACCGCGAGGGCGGTTGACATTCTACCGGACGATGGTGCCGCTCACTCACCGAGTTTGCGGTACCGACGTCAGGTAAAAGTTCGGCGAAAAAAGATTTCTGATAGAAAATACGCAAACTTTTTTGAAAGTCGTTGGCAAAGGGACGCAACCACTCACCGCGTTGAAATGGAATATTTGCCGTCTGATGCCGAGAGTAACGTGGAAAGCGTGACTCCCGCACGGGCGAGCACCGCCACGTGCACCTCGCTGGCGTTCCCTTTTTCTTTGAGAATGCGGGCGGCTTCGCTGCATGTCGCTCCCGTCGTCAAAATATCGTCGATTAGCAAGATTCGCTTTCCGGCGATGCTGTTGCTCTGTTCACGAATACCGCGAATCCCATTTTGCCATTTCTTCGGAAGTATCGGTATCCAACGGTCCGTTTTAATCCGGCGTATGACAGCATTTCGGAAACGTTGTCGCCAAGTTAAATGCTTTGGTCTTCTGTACAGCGATGATAATGTGTATACGCTTTGTACATTTTGAAAACGGCGTTGAATCGTCGGCAAAGATTTTTGCGGTACCGTTCTTTTCTTTTTGTAAAGCAGCGGCTGGTAAGTGATTTTCAGGCAACGAGATAACGTTCGAGCGATTTGCTCCGCATTATTGGTACCACGTTCGCGTCGTGTACGAGAGGCCGCTGGAATGGAACAGATGATGTCCGGACGGAACGACAGAATCTCTTCTCGACGCAGTGTCGCCAATAGTTCGGCAAGTGTGGCCGTAATTGCGTTTCCAGACCGATTTTTCGTTTGTAGAATCGTGTCGCTCAATGCCTCGGTGTAAATTCCTAACGGTGTCACCGAATCGAAAAAAAATTCACGCGCGAACGGCTCCGTGTCATCCTCCAAGCGGAGTAACCCTTCTGGATAAGTGGATTTTTCTTTCGATAAAAAACGTTGATGCTGGACACAGGCGAGACACAGCCCTTCTTTGGAAGCATTTCGTGGCGTATCCAATCCACGGTTCGATTGTGTTCGGAGTGGAAAACCACATGTCCTACAGTACAGAAAATCTTTCGGAAGCATTGCGGTCAGGCATGTTTCACAAAGCGGAAGCGGCTGATATCTATGCCCCTGGATTTCGCCAGCGCGCCGCTTTTCGGTGGCTAAATGGTGTTGAGTCAAGTTCTGCGGAACCTCACGTTCAATGGGCAGGAATATCGACGAAAACCATCGGCGAAAAAGACAACAAATGGACAAATGATCTCGCGTAGTATTATCTTCACAGATATACCCATGATCATCATATAGCAAATGTCCACATACGACGCATTCCGATGGTGCGAATATCTGTAGAATGGATTTCCACGCCATAAAGCCCAAACGGGGTACGGATAAAAGGATCAAGTGTAAATATTTGCACATGCTGTAACGATATACACAGATGATATATGTTTCGGATGGATGGCCGTCAATGGATGGTAAAACACTACTCGATTTCCACGAGTGGCTGAACGCCATGTTCTGCGGAAAAACGAGCTAGCAAGAATTCGGACGTCAAATTGTGTCCCAAAAGCGAGCGATTCCCACGCTGCCCGGTCGCGCGATAGATCAACCATTGTCGATCTCCCACCTGAACACGGTAACCCACGGCGATGTTTTCGGGCACTTTTTTACGATTTTCCGCCACCGTAAGCCTTCGCCACGTATGGAGTTCGGACATGTCTCGTGGATCGAGATATGCCCAGAGGGGCACACAAAAAGCGGAACCACGCATCCGTCGCGTCAATTCCAAACCGGAAGCGATGCGATGAATCGAACAAAACGGTTCCGTCGTGTCGTCCAGCTCTTGTTTCCATTCCGGGAACGCCAACGGCATGAGCAACGCACGTGGACGTGGCGCGGAACCGCGTCGTGACGCAATCAGGTAACCGTCAAACGTCTCCGTCTGTGGATACCAATCGACTTCTTTCGGCATCGATAAAACCGTACGATAATTCCACGTCTGGTCCGGTTCGTCGGTAAAAACCACATCCGCGGTAAACATCAATCGGTCCTCGCGTCCGAGAAAATAATGGCGGTCCACCCGTGCGCCCTCGAAGCTGCGCGATAGCTCCAGATAATCGCCATTCTCATCTGAAACATGGATATTTTCTTTCCAATCAGCGATTGCCGGACGCGGTTCCGATTCTTCTCCACACGTTAACTCACAACTATGAAAACCGGAGAATAATACCACCTGCGATTCTAATTCCAGTCGTGTTGCTGTATCGCGTGTCCAATCACGGGAGCATAATTCGCCGAAAAACGCATCATCCTCATCATCCTCCGACGATTCGATTCCTAATTTTTGCCGCAATTGTTGCGTAGACGGTACATCGGCATCAGGCTCCAGTGTGGTCACGCCACGCTCTGTGGGTGAGGCCTGAGCCATCTCGAGGTACGGTTCGCTTCCGGAAAGTACCGTTAGACGCGGATATTCTGCAAACCAGTTGGGACGTAACGTGGAAACTCCCGCCCACTCGGAATGAAATTGTGCCGGTGGAAACGCAAGATTCAAGGCCTCTTCACCACGTGAACGATAGCATGGAAGATACAATTTCGCAATGTCGTGATCATCGTCATCACCACCATCCGCAAGCAATAGATCCCAAAATCGACGACTCGTGCCCAACGTTTCACCAGTGAATATTTGACCACCATCTAATCGACTCCAACGAAGTGTATGCCGAACGAGCCATTCGTAGTTAATGTCGGCGTTTTCGGTCCAGAAATTTGCCGATTTACGCCGAAAACCTGGCTTTTGGCCCATCCATCGTACCATCTGACGACAACGAAGCAGCGAGGCCGCGAGAAGCCGATGCGTGTCGAATATCTCGGACATTGGCGCACCTTCCCCGTCGAAAATCTCCGCGACCGCTTCGTTCAAAGAATGCTTCGCCGATTCCCATAGAGCCGTTCGTTCCGCATGATCAGTGAACAAAGTGGCACAGGTGAGTGGAAGTTCACCAGACAGTAAAAGATGTAATAATCCATGTTCTGTCGCGGAAAGCGAGGTCGCGTCCTCCGAGATACCTAAAAGTGTATCCAACATGCGTTCGCAAAAATCGTGTACTTCGGGATAAACCGCAAGAGTTAAGTGGACAATTTTTGCCCACGCGATCGTCTCCAACGCCACCGGAATCGCCTCGGTCACCGCTCGCTCTGGAGTGCCCAGAGTCGCTTTCATATCCAATTCCGAATGGTGAAAATCGACCCAATTCATTTCTCGGCTATAGATATCTTTCGCAATCGCGGAAAAGGTGTAAAAATAAGCACTGCTGTTCAAAAAACCACCTGGATTGCGCAGCCACGCCTCACCTAACGTGACCAATCGTTCACATTGCGCCGGACGTTTTAGAAGTTTTGGCGCACGGACCAACGTTTCTAAAAGTTGACGATTTTCCACCAACGACTCGGGAATTCCCCATAGCAACGACTCGGTTTCTTCTGGATTGAAAACCTCCTGATCGGTTGATGCTGATACTGAGTTCGTCCGATCTGTCATGTTCATCATCCTCGTGTCTGATTTCTATTTTGATGGAATCCAAATGGACAGCTATTGGCTGGAAACTCTCCAACCTCCTGAAACCAAAAAACGCTTGCCTATCGAACGATGGGGATCAAGCATCGTAAAAATGGCAAACGAAGAATGTGTAAGGTTTTGCCGACCGCGTCTTGCGATGTTATTCGCCGCATTCCGCAATCTTTTGCGACAATTTGGCTAAAAATCTCTCCAATTGCGCTCGCTCAGCCGATTCCTGATCGGGATTTTGGATCATTTGCCGCAGTGACGGCAGGAAGGCTTTGGCCTCCGGATCATGTTCCACAATCCAAGCGGCAATCAGCGAGCTATGCTCCGTACAGGGGGCACCCTTTTCCAACTCTTGAATGCGTTGTGCAAGTGTTTCAAAAAAACGATGCCCTGTATTTTCTTCCAGTAGTAACAATATATACAGTGACACACGAGCGTACAACACCGCCGGAGTTAAATGATTCTGACTCAACTCGAACGTCGCCATATAGTAGAGGTGTAACGCGACCGCTTCGCATCGGACCGTATCTCGTCCGGCAATGAAAATCGCCGACCACAGAATGTCGACAGCGCGTCCAGTTTCTTCCATTTCCTGCAGCAAAATTGCCATCTGAAAATAGAGTGACGCGAGTTGCGTTTGCCGTACCGAGGTGGGCGTTTGCGATTCAAGAAGCGAAATCGCCTCTTCAAACGACTGCAATGCGGACTCCGGCTCCTCAAGATCCTGTTGAATGACCGCCAAATTCGAAAGCAGCGTGGTGAGCCGCGTCGTGTTCGGAACTTGGCGTTCAATCTGAATAGCCGATTCGAGCAGCGATTTAGCACGTCCGGGATTCTCTTCCATCATCGCCAAATTAGCGTACGCACTGGCACGTTTCGGATGATCGTTGGGAAGAAACCGTTCGGCAAAAGCGACCGCTCGATCGAAAAGTAAGTAGGCCTCCATTTCGTCATGCTGGGCCAATTTTTGATGCGCTTGGGCAAAAAGTTTGGATATTTCCACCGTGGGATCGGTTGTCGAATCCATGGGCAACCGATTAGGCTGGTCCGATTTAGTCATGGGAGATTCCCTCCGAATGCGAGTCCGTAGGGAACGAGCTATCATTTGCGGCATCCAGCGTCGCGTCCTGACGAGCGAGGCGTTCTTTGAGCGTTTTCATAAATTGGTCGAAATGCGGATCATTTTCCGAAAGCCAAGTTAGTTCATCTTCGGCCAGTTCGTGATCGAGATTGAAAAAAATCTCGAATGCGTGGCGTGAATTTGAGACCGCGGCTTCCAAATGCCCGAGTTCCTTCTCCGTTTCTGCTAAATTGTGGTAGGTCAGACCGGGATTCGGATCGTTTTCGCCATACATTTCCAGTTCACGGGCCAGCACGTTTTCGAAAAGCTGTTTCGCCTCCGTATAGTTTCCGAGCATATGTTCGGAAGTCGCTAGGCCTGCGTAGAAAGAGGGTAAATCGGGATGATCGTCGCCAAACTCCTGTTTTAACGCGGTAATGGCTTGGCACAACATCTCTTTTGCGCCGGTGTGATCGCCTAAATCTTGACGAATCATTGCCAAATTGGACCAATGTTGGATCCATTCCGGATCGTTCGGTTCCAAAAATTGTTGGGCCAAGGCGTACGCTTTTTCAAAACATGTATTGGCCGCTTCCAGATGGTCATTTGAGCGTTCGATAAAACCACTCGCCGTATAAAACGTGATCAGTGAAGGGTCGTTTTGGATCCGATTTTTTTGAACGATGCGTTCCGCCTTGGCAAGCCACGTTTTTGCCGCATCCGTTTTTTCGAGCGAGATTTCGGACATCGCGAGATCGCAGTACGAACGAACGAGGGCGGGATCGACAGCGGGCAGTACCCGTTCGAAAATTTCGACCGCACGACGAAAATGCTTTCGAGCCACAAGCGGGTCACCATCCAACATATTTTCGATAATGCCGAGCTGTTGGTAGCATTCCGCGATTTCGGAATGGTCGCTTTCGCCCGATTGCTCCGCCGACTCGACCGCCGCTTCCAATTGCGATTTCAGTTCCAAAAACTGTTCTTCCGAAACATCTTGCTCTTCTTGTTCGCTCATGAAAAATCCTCGACATGGAGCTTAATTTTGCTGATTCTAACGGGGAAAGGGCCAGCTTACGGGTGGTTTTGCGGCCTGCGATGTTTTTCAGAACCGTCCGCGATATCTCAACCTAAGCCCGTACACCCGCGCAACGCATAATATACCATAAAAAAAGCACCACTGCTTCCCGATCTGCGAAAAATACGCAAAATATCCGAAAACAGTGGCCAACAGAACCGTCACACGCCCCATGGGGCGGAACGTACCACAAAATGATCAAGGCGATATCACCAGTGAGAGGCGAACAGACCGCGGACGGAAGGGTGCGTTAACCGCCCAATCCGCCGCTTCCCAAACCGCTGTCATCCACACCGTGTCCTGTATCCAAACCGAGATCGTCGCCAGTTCCCCCCATCCCAGCGGCTGCACTCGTCATAATACCACGGCGACGCACCATCAAATTCCATTGATTTCGGATCAAGCCATAAACTCGACGCGGATCGGAAATACCGATCATTTTTCTGGTCGGATCGGTACGATCGGTGGAATAAATTTCGATTTTACCGACGTTGAAGATGCGTTCTAAGATGGTTTGCTGCATTTTGACATCGGTCACAAAGAGCAAACTAATCGGGCTGATTTGACGGCTCAGAATGCCAGTTTCGATTTCGAGCGTCGTTTCACACAGTCGATAATGTTGGCTCCACTGTCGTAATTTTAACACGACAAAGTAGGCAAGCCACAGAACGACAATGGCAATGATACCGATTAACCACGCCGAGGTGTCACGTCGGAATTGCTCTGGCACGGCAACTGCGAGCAAAATGAGTACCGTGAGGATCAGCAGCGATAGAAACCAATGGACCATACCACGAGCGGAAAACGTTCCTTCCCAAAGCGGCTGATTCGGATCAAAAGACGGTTGTGCATCCGCCGAATGCTGCAAAGGTGATTCCGTTGCATTCAGATTTTTCGAATCATTACTCATCAAAACGCCTTTCTATAGGATCATAAGATCATATGGACCATGGATACCCGTAAATTTTCGGCCTCACCACCATGGTTCTTATATCATGCAATGCCCAACATGAAATTACAAGAGTGAAAGAATCGAAAAAAAGAAAAAAGGGGGGCTTGTCGGATGAAAAAATTCAAATATAATACCGTACGTAATGCCTGGCGGTGCTTCCGTCAGCAATTCGCACCACAGCAGTGGGCTGGCATGTTTTGCGAGGCGTTGGTTCGGAGAAGGGCTGTTTTAGGACGGTTTTTTCTGGGGCGTATGTTTTTCGTGAAATGGGTGGGTCCATAGGTAAGGCGGCGTAGCTCAGTTGGTTAGAGCAGCGGAATCATAATCCGCGTGTCGTGGGTTCGAGTCCAACC
>JAQVKF010000024.1 GCA_028694795.1 Thermoguttaceae bacterium
GGGAGAAACAGGCGGACTGCGTCCTCTAACCCTATTTTTCTCCACCATACTCACCGATTGTTCGTACGCTCGGGAGTTCCGCTCCGCATGAAACCGATATACAATCGTTCCCTATCTCAATTCCGAAGGGGCTTGTCGACGGGACGGCCGTCGATCACCGGGGGTTGCCTCGGGTCGTTCGGATGCATTCGGGAAACATATGAAAACTGTTGTCCACGAGCTGACAGTCCCAAAAAAACCATTTCATGCGTCGCAGCACAACATGACACAAGCTATAAAAAAAGGCATTTCTCGTCAAGGTCTTATTTCCAGAAAAAACGAATTATTCAAAAAAAAGGTCTAAATTTTTACTCAATATTCCGATTCCAATGAAAAAAATTACTGGTTGAAAGATGGTTAAACCCACGCTTTACAACGAAAAATCGGTACGTCTAAAAAAGGAAAATGGCGAGCGGAATATTCTGCCGCCATCCCCTGGACATTTCCATCATTTCGCTGGACAGTTACATCGTGATGATCACATGCGACGTAAAGCGTTGGGTGGGGTCGCGTGTCAAAATGTCGAGCAGATCAGCCATATCCTCACGGCTGAACAAAATCGAACCAGCCGCAGCACCTTGCGCCATCGCAACAGCATTCGGCGTACCATGCAGACACAACCCACTCGCGGGATCCAATTGAATCACACCCACGACGACCGAACTTTTGGCCTCGTCCGACGCCTTCAACTTTTCGACAACGGGCCAAGTACCGGTTTTGGGCTGAAAATCGGTCCCAAAGCCGACGGAAAAACGCCCCGCATACATCTGATCAACATAAACGGTCATCTCACGTCGTTCGAGGCTAATTTCCGCTTCAAACGGACCTCGAAGCGTCTTGACCACCGTTCCGACGGGCAACGGTTGTCGAGGATCGGTCACGACACCTTCCAACTGATTGATGCGAATCAACAGACGAGCACTAATGCCGCACTGGGACGCAATCTGGAGAATCGTTTCCGTACCGGTCGCCTTTACAGGCGGCATTAAGTAATAATTTTGCGACCAGATTGTACCATACGCCAAATCGTCCAACATCTGAACCAACTCGTCGCGTTGGACCACATTCAACGACGTGTGGCGGTATAAATCGGTCAATTCACGCAGTGTTCGTTCGTATTCCGCCGTGTTACCGCTATCGACGCGCTGGTGAGCCTCGGCCATACGACGACGAAACTCGATATCACGCTGAGCCTCGGCCTGCAATTGTTGTGTCAATTCCTGCTCTTGTGGAGTTCGCAGCGGATTGAGCGATCCCAAACCGTTCGACTGGGAGTCCATCGACAACGACGCCGACGCGGGACGTACCATCGTTTCCGCGGCTCCATTCGACACAACCGCCCCACCGGACATTACCGTGTCAATCGGACTTGCCGAATCGGCTACCCCCGTTGGCGACCCGCCACCCATAACTAATGGTGCGGTACGAAACTCAGCGGGACCTGCCGTTGAGGCGTTTTCGATGGGATTTCCACTTGGTATGGCGTTGCGTGTGGAGACTGCATCCACGGCCATCACCGCTGGCGACACCGCCGAATCGAAAGCTCGATCAGAAACAGTACCAGAATCAACCGCATCTTTCGGACGTGGTACCATCGGAGCATGTTCTGTCAGAAAATCACCCGGATTCGGTGCCGAGCCATTGGGAAGATCCAAACCGCCATTAAATGGACGTGTCATCACAGTATCCGCGGAACTTGCCGTGTTAGCCGGAATCGCGGCGTTTGTGGAAGCCGCTAAACCTGACGAACCCGCTGTATTCGATGCGACAGAATCGGTCGAAATCGCGGGAACCGTTTCCTGAATCGCCTGTGCGGCCGGAGGAGGAACGTTTTCACCAAAAAACGAATTTTTGAGCGATATCCCCGTATTCCAGACCACCTCGCGACCGGGTTGACCAAGTTTCGTATACACCCCATAGCCAATCGTTGCAAGTGCGAGTAACACCAATAATGATTTAAGTGATGGCATAGTCACGCCCTCCATGACGCGACAAAACGAATCGAATCGCAACACCGCCACTCATTCCACGGAATTCCATGGATTTGCGGCTACGGAAACCATTCTGATGTGCGAAGCTCAGTGGAACCAATTGATCCATCGTACCACCCATTCGTTTTGATCGAACATCCGATTGAATCGATTAAACCAGTTAATCCGATTATTATCAAAATCCTTTTATAACGATTATTTTGGCAGATCATGGTTTTGATGTCTATACCGATTTAGCAGAATCTGCCGATTATTACATCGCAGATTTTGCTGATTGTAACGATTGCGCAGAACGGGAAAGACTTTTTCACGCATTCGATTAAATTTTATCGTCAGAGAGGCTTGCATCGCCGAAACGAATGGTTCCAACAAAAAAATCGAACAAACGGAAAGCCGCAAGATACGATGAGAAATCGCATTTCATGAAGAACTGACACTAACGAAGCACGGCAACTTTCACGAAAGATCTGAACAGAGCATCAAAAAAGGCCTACCCCAAAAGGTAGGCCTCTATCAACAAAACCAATATTTCAGAAATAATATCCAAAAACCGCACCTCAGAACAAAATTTCCAAAATAAGCCGCCGAATAAACCAGCCACCGATCGGGAAATAAATCGGGGTGACAGGATTTGAACCTGCGACCCATTGCTCCCAAAGCAATTGCGCTAGCCAGGCTGCGCCACACCCCGTTCTATTCGCTTCACCGACAACTCACCAACACACACCCCTCATTCGCCAACCCGGAACGCACGATTCACGTAACCGACGACACCACACCACTCAACGCGGCCCCAAAAACAGGATAACCCACGGACGCTGCGAAAATCGAGTATCGAAGAAGATATGCATAGTATACCCATTCTTCGATTTCATGCAATCCATAAGCGCAATGGAGAGAACACTTTTTACAAAAAGTTTCCTCTCACGATCATGCTCTACGCGTCCGAATCGGATTCCATCGAAAATACGCAATTTCGCAAAATGCGTAAACCATTAGAGTGTGTTATGGCCATTTTAGCCACTTTGCCAAACGGTCTACGCATAGTTTGCTAACCATTCAGTTTCCGCAACACGGTTTGCAAAATTCCGCCATTGCGATAGTAAACCAACTCGACCGGGGTATCGATACGCACTTTGGTGGTGAAACGCGAGAGCTGTCCCGTACGATGATGAACCACCACTTCGAGTTCACTACCCGGTTGAAGCGAATCATCCAAACTTGGGAAATCGAACGTTTCGTCACCCGTGATACCCAACGCCTGCCAATGGTAACCAGCGGGCAATTCAAGCGGCAAAATTCCCATTCCGATCAAGTTACTTCGATGAATCCGTTCGTAACTCTGTGCCAGCACAACTTTCACGCCCAGCAGATAAGGCCCTTTGGCTGCCCAGTCACGGCTCGAACCGCTGCCGTATTCACGTCCCGCCAAGACGATCAGCGGCACATTTTCCTCGCGATATTGAACCGAGGCATCGTAGATCGGCATCGTCTTCCCATCGGGAAAATGGCGTGTAACACCGCCCTCAGTACCTGGAGCGAGTTGGTTACGAATACGAATATTGGCAAACGTTCCACGAGCCATGACGCGATCGTTTCCACGACGCGAACCAAAACTGTTAAAATCTTTCGGTTCGACGCCATGTGCTTGCAGATAGATTCCGGCAGGACCTTTGGCCGGGATCGCACCCGCGGGACTGATGTGGTCTGTCGTCACTGAATCGCCAATCGCAACAAGGCATCGCGCACCACTGATTGGCGCGATCGGACTAGGTTGCGCAGCCAAATCGACCAAAAATGGCGGCTCCTGCACATAGGTACTTTTTTCATCCCATTGATAGAGATCACCCTCTTTCACGGGCAGCGTATTCCAGCGTGGATTGGCGGAGAACGGGTCGGCATAGCGTTTACGATACATTTCCGGCAGTACCGCCTGTCGCATCGCGGCATCCAATTCGGCGGGAGTTGGCCAAATCTCGTCCAACCAAACCGCTTTGCCGTTAATATCCATTCCGACCGGTTCCGCACTAAAATCGACCAGCACCGTACCAGCCAACGCGAACGCGACGACAAGCGGTGGCGAGGCAAGGTAATTCGCTTTGACCAACGCATGGATACGTCCCTCAAAGTTGCGATTTCCTGAAAGTACAGCCGCGGCCACCAGATTACCGTCCTGAATCGCTTTCGCGACATTTTCGGGAATCGGCCCACTATTGCCAATGCAGGTCATGCAGCCATATCCGGCGTTCGTGAATCCTAATTTAGCAAGCGGCTCGGTCAACCCCGCACGATCAAGGTAATCGGAGACGACCCGCGAACCAGGCGACAGACTCGTTTTGACAAAAGCGGGCACACGCATTCCGCGGTCGGCCGCTTTTTTCGCCAACAATCCCGCCGCGAGCATGACACTCGGATTAGACGTGTTGGTACAACTGGTGATCGCCGCAATGGCCAGCATTCCATGGCCAAGTTGGACATCGCCGCGAGTCGTTTCGCAGCGGACCGATTTGGCCAGCTCCTGTTCTTCGAGTCCGAAGCCACGTTCCGCCGTCGGAGCGGTGAGCGAGGTAACGAACGCTTGTTTAATATCAGTAAGCGAAATACGGTCGTGAGGACGCTTTGGGCCGGCAACCGACGGTACAACGGTCGAAAGATCGAGTGTCAACACTTTCGTATATTCCGGTACGGGCGAGTCCTCCGTACGGAACATTTTCTGAACTTTCGTATACTCTTCGACAAACGCGATCTGCCCCTCGTCACGTCCGGTTAGACGTAAAAATTCGAGCGTTTTGCAATCAATGGGAAAATATCCCATCGTAGCACCATATTCCGGAGCCATATTCGAGAGCGTCGCACGATCTGGCACGCTCATCTGTAAGACGCCCTCACCAAAATATTCGACAAATTTACCGACGACGCCCTCTTTGCGTAACATCTGCGTGAGCGTGAGTACCAAATCAGTCGCGGTCGTTCCGACGGGCAATTTACCTTTGAGTTCGACACCAATCACCTCTGGCAACAGCATCGACATCGCCTGACCGAGCATGACGGCCTCCGCCTCGATGCCGCCGACCCCCCAACCGACTACGCCCAAACCGTTGATCTGCGTGGTGTGCGAATCGGTCCCAATCAACGAGTCAGGAATCGCCACCATCACCGCGGCGTTTTCACCTTCTTCGCTCACGGCTTTACGCCACACACATTGTGCCAGATATTCGAGATTGACCTGGTGGATAATTCCGATCGAGGGTGGAATGACGCGGAAATTATCGAATGCTTTCTGCCCCCAACGCAGGAATTCATAACGTTCACGATTTCGATGGAATTCAATATCGACATTCTGTTCGAGCGCATCCGGTGTGCCAAAACAATCAACCTGCACCGAGTGATCAATCACGAGATCAACAGGACAGAGCGGATTGATTTTTTTGGGGTCGCCACCGAGTCGCTGCATGGCGGAACGCATCGCAGCCAGATCAACCACGGCAGGCACTCCGGTAAAATCTTGCAAAACAACACGCGCCGGTCGGAATGGAATTTCAATCATCCCAGCCGTATCGGGTCCCCAAGCCGCGATGTTACGAATATCTTTTTCCGTAATCTCGAAACCGTCCGCCGTGCGTACCGCCGATTCGAGTAAGACACGAATCGAATAGGGTAAGCAAGCAATTTGCGTAAGATTGGCCTCTTCGAGAGCAGCCAATCGGTAATATCGTGTCGTTCCGAGTGAGGTTTCGAGCGTCGCCGCTGTGCTGAACGGATCATATTTTTTCGTCATAGTCTCTCCATCAGGATTTTTTGCTATATGTTGGAACCTTTTTGCTGTACGTTAAAGCTTCCAACTCGATAAGCCAGCATGAATAGGCCGCGGATTACGGTCGCTTCGCTCTCGGTAATCCGCTTATCTTGCTCTTCTCCGCTATATTCCACTCCAACCCGACCACTTGCGCAGCAAGCTGGAAAGGCCAAACCAGCAAAGTTGCGGCACCAACGTCAGGTAAAAAGGTCGGTTATACCCGCGGGTACGCCACGCAAAGTTGCGGCACCAACGTCAGGTAAAAAGGTCGGTTATACCCGCGGGTACGCCACGCGAAGTTGCGGTACCAACGTCAGGTAAAAAGGTTAGTCATTGGATTTTTGGGCGGTCGGCCACGCGGTCCAGAGCATATAGGCTCTTGGCGTAGCAAGGTTGTCGAGCGTTTCGAGTTCCGCGTTTCTACGTCCAGTCAGGAGATTTCCCATCGATCCTTCCGCTTCAGACGAGAAAAGCTGCACCCAAAAATCTTGGCGATATTTGACGACCTGAGTGTCTCGCAGTGGAATTTCAGCCAGTTCCGCAGCACGAGCGACGGCATCCTCTTGGAATCCAATCTGATCGACGAGTCCATTTTCGACCGCCTGTCGTGCGGTGAAGATTTGTCCCGTCGCAATCGGATCGAGCAGCTTAGGGTCGTCGCTAAATTTTTTGCGACCGGAACATACCACTTCTTTGAATCGGGCAAAATTATCGTCCACCAACGCTTGGAAAATGGCGCGTTCTTCCTCGGTCATCGGTTTGGTCATGCTCCCGGCATTTTTGAGTGAATGACTCACGATGGAATCATTTTCCGCCCCGATTTTATCCATAAGCGAAGAAAGATTATAGTGGGGGATCAGCACGCCAATCGAACCAGTGAGGGTCATCGGCTCGGCAAAGATCGTATTTTCGGTATGACCGACGCACATGGCGGCGTAATATCCACCGCTGGCGGCGACGCTTCCCATACTTACGACGATTGGAATCTTTCGACACTCTCCACCATTTTCATTGATGCCATCGCGCAGATTCGTGAGATGATGGTAAATCAGATCGGAACCGGAAACCGTTCCTCCGGGCGAATCAATACGCAACACCACCGCGCGAACACCCGGATCACGTTGAACCTGCCGAATGCGTTTAACGAACGATTCACCGCTGATGATCGTATCACTCAATTCGAGTACGACAATTTTATTGGACGCCAATCTATTTCCGCTAACGTGTTGTTCGTTCCAATCGGAGTCTTCCTTCCAGCTCGAATCGTCAACGGCAAGGTTACTCAAGCTCGAAACCGAAGTACTGATCATCCAACCAACCGCCCAAAGGGAGCCGAAGAATAGGACGATGAGGCAGAGCATTGCCCCCAGACACCCACTGCAAAACGAGGACAAAAAACTTCCACCCCCATGCGGTGGAGGTGGTAGATATCCATACGGTGGCGGCATCATTCCGTAAGATGACTGTGGTGGTAATGGTGGTTGATTGGGTGTTTGAGGATAATTCGCCATGCTACAGCTCCTAAAAAAGAGTCAAATGGAAACGAATTTTACGAAAAAACTAGCTATTCGCGAGTTTCTATTGTAGAATCTTTGGTGACAGTTGTCCAATCCCCCTAGGGTTTGTGTGCGATTTGCCGACAAATCACCGTTCCGGTTGTCCATATCGACCTGTTTGATCTCGATTCGTTGGATTCTCCAACGTAATACCGGTCGCGTTTTTTGGAACGTATGGCAGATTTTTTGTACACCTAACCATTTGGGTGGGTTCGTGTGGAGCTCGTAATACTGCTTGAAAATCACGTGATGGCACTATAACTGATCATATTTACATGAAAGCGAGAAATGCGATGGAAGGCAAGGATTCGATAAAGATGAATCGTCGTTCGCTGCTTGGCGCGGCAGGACTTTTGGGAATGGGGATTGGTTTGTCGAGTATGCGCGATGACATACTGGGACCATCGCTCAGCGAAGCGGCAGAGGTCGCGGCGGTAGAGTCGGGAAAAATCTCGGCCCCCAAGTTCGTCGCGGCAAAGCCGGTTTGGGCCGAGGGACGTGAGCGAGAAATGAATCTCACGCTTAAATTCAGCGCGATGGTTGAATTACAGCCGAATCAGAAGGCGGAGGATTATATACTTCGCATGACCGGTTCTACGATTGCCAAAGTAACCGTCAACGGCGAAACTGTCGGCTACGGTCCAGCACGTGGGCCGCATGGTTGGTATCGGATTGACGAATGGAAGATTGGCAAATATCTCAAAACGGGCGGCAATACTATCGGGGTGATCGTCGCGGGATACAATTCGAACAGTTATTATCTGATTGATCAGCCATCATTCCTGCAAGCGGAGGTGGTCGACGGAGCGGGCAAAGTCATCGCCGCAACCACCCCGAACGCATCTACGTTCAGTGCCCATAGGGATAATGACCGAATCCAAAAAGTTCAGCGATACAGTTTTCAGCGACCGTTTATCGAGGTCTATGAACGACCGATTCCGGATGTAAGAGTTCTTGAAATCGTCACACTCGCGGAACAACCAGAGGTCAACTATCTTCCACGACGAGTGCCGTATCCAGAGTTGACCGTGATCGAGCCTCAGAAATATCTCCAATCAGGAACGTGTACGCGTAAAGAGACGTTGGAAAATCCGTGGCGAGATCGTTCGCTAGTCAATATCGGACCGCAGCTCAAAGGGTATAAAATGGAAGAGCTGGACTTGATTCTTTCGGACGAGATCCAGCGGCTCGAAACGAAACTCCATCCGAACGCGGCCGCCAAGACTCCGGAAGCGAATTCCGTTTTTTCGGCGGGCGACGTACAGATGGTCGATTTTGGCGTGAATCTGTGCGGTTTCTTCGGATTCGAATTGGAATGCGACGAAACGGCGAAACTCGTTCTGACATTTGACGAAGTGGCGACCGATAGCGGCGATGTTGATTTTCTACGACTAGGCACATGTAATGCGATTCAGTGGACGTTCAAGGCTTCCAAACAAGCGGCGAAGAACGGACAGAAAAAACCGGAAACACTCCAACTCGAGGCGTTTGAGCCACAGGTCGGACGATATGCGAAGATTCACTGTTTAGAAGGTTCATTCAAACTCCGAAAATTTTATCTTCGCGAATATGCGTATCCGCATACGACAGGTGCGACTTTTGCGTGCAGTGATGCGCGATTGGAAAAACTGTACCGAGCTGGTGTGCTGACGTTCCGAGAGAATTCAGTCGATGCGTTTACCGATTGTCCGCACCGTGAACGTGCGGGCTGGCTATGTGACAGTTTCTTCACCGCTCGCACGGCGTTCGATCTGACTGGCAAAACCGATGTCGAACAGGTGTTCTACGAAAACTATATGCTGCCGGAAAAGTTTGAATTTCTGCCAGACGGCATGTTGCCGATGTGTTATCCGGCGGATCATAACGACGGCGTTTACATCCCGAACTGGGCGATGTGGTTCGTTGCCGAGTTGGCTGAATATTCGACACGTAGTCCCGATCGTTCGACGATTGACGGCCTGCGTCTAAGAATCGAAAAACTGATGAAATTTTTCGAAGGTTATGAAAACAGTGATGGTTTGCTGGAAAAACTTCCGAGTTGGGTTTTTATTGAGTGGTCTGCGGCCAACAGTTTCGTTCAGGACGTGAACTATCCGAGCAATATGGTTTATGCGTCGATTCTCGATGCGGCAGGCCGAATTTACGCAAAACCGGCGTGGATCGACAAGGCGGTAAAAATCCGGGCGAAAGTGATCGAACAGTCGTATGATGGCGAATTTTTCGTGGATCACGCGGTTCGAAAGGAAAATGGTGCGCTGGAAATCTTACGAGATCGAACCGAAGTGTGCCAATACTTTGCGTTCTTTTTCAAGACGGCAACGCCTGAATCTCATCCGGAACTTTGGAAGCGATTGCTCGACGAATTTGGTCCGAATCGCGTGAAGGATGGTGGTTGGCCAGAAATTCATAAGGCAAATTCTTTCGTCGGTAATGTGATACGTTTGGAACTGCTGTCGTGGGCTGATCGGTCGCAACAGTTACTTGACGAATCGGTCGCGTATAACGAATATATGGCCGATCGAACAGGCACATTGTGGGAAAACGATGGCGCATACGCGAGTTGTAACCACGGTTTTGCCTCGCACATTTGCCACGTTCTGTACCGTGACGTGGTCGGCATTGCGGCGGTCGATCCGATTGGTAAAGAGCTAAAAATTCGATTTCAGAAATTCGATGCACTTGATTGGGCGGAGGGTAAAAAACCGTTACCCGG
Source organism: Thermoguttaceae bacterium (assembly GCA_028694795.1). Lineage (GTDB taxonomy): Bacteria > Planctomycetota > Planctomycetia > Pirellulales > Thermoguttaceae > JAQVKF01. The sequence continues at coordinate 10,096 of JAQVKF010000024.1, forward strand.
CGACGAGCAAGTTTCGTTGCGTTGGGAGAAGAAGGACGGCAAATTGGTGTACACGCTCGACGCTCCGAAAGATTACGAGGTAACGATTGAAAACGCGACCGGTTTGATGGAGGTGGCACATTCGTAAGTCGCTGATTGTCGCCGATTGCGAAGAACAATGTGACTGTAATCGGCCGACTTTATTCGTCGATGCTACAGCACGCATACTGTGAAAATCTCTGAAGGGGCTTTTTTTTGGGGGAAACTTTTTGCAAAAAGTTTCCACTCAAACACCCCTTTTCAAAACTTTTTACCAGACGTACAAACTTCAATATCAACCGGCATAAACCACCCCGATTGCAGTCATTTCATTCTTGTCCATCGGTTTTTATCATGTGATTATGTGTGAACAAGTCCTAGATGTTCCGAATCGCAGCAACTGCTTTGCGCGCCAAGCGGTAGCCATTTTGCCTGACGTTGGGTTGCCGACTCTACAAACGGGCGTCCCAAGGTACGGCTTTTCCTCCATCCTAGCTTGTGTTGAAGCGGTCGAGGCGGAGTAACATATCGTCATACTGTGGTGTGCCTTCGGAAAACGCTTTCCACTCATGGACGACTCGAACCCTATCTCTTTTCAAGCTCACCGAGCCGATTTTCGAGTGTCACGATTGTCTTTTCCATTTTCTTAGACTGTTTCCGGATTTCGGGCAATTTGTGCATGGCGGCAAAAAGAACGAGCTGTTCACGCTCAGGAATAGCCGGGGTCCCTAGCACTTTCGAGCCACTTTCGAGATTGCTCATCACGCCGCTTTGTGCCCCGATCATCGTACGATCGCCCACTTTGACGTGATCACGAACGCCGACCTGACCGCCCATGACCACGTAATCGCCCGTCTCGGTACTGCCCGCGATCCCAACCTGCGAGCAAAGCAGATTATGTTTTCCAATATGGCAATTGTGCCCAATCATGACCTGATCATCGATTTTCGTTCCATCACCAACGGTCGTCGGTCCATAAGTGCCACGGTCAATCGTCGTGTTCGCACCAAGATCAACATCATCGCCAATCACCACGCTACCCGCCTGCCCCGCAAGCGTGTGCAGTCCGTCCTGCATGATGTAACCGAAGCCATATGCACCAAGTACGACACCCGAATGCAAGATACAACGGCAACCGACTTGAACATATTCGTAGATGGTCACATTCGGAAAAATCGTCGTCCCGGCGCCGATTTTCGCACCGCTCAAGATATGTACACTGCCGAAAATCGTACAATCATCACCAATCTCGACATCGCTTCCGATCTGCGTGAAAGGATCAATCGCCACATTCCGCCCAATCTTCGCCGTTGGATGAATGGCCGCTTGTGGTGAGATTTCACGTAGCGTACGTTGGTGCAGAGGCCGAAAAAAGTACGCAATTTGGATAAACGCACGATGGGCGTTGTCGACTTGCACGCAGGTATGATGCGGAATCGTCATTCCACGTGGAACAACGACAGCCGATGCCGTACAAGCCTCCCATGCGTCCATACGATCAGCTCCCGCTCGGTCAATGAGTGTGATGGAACCAGGTCCCGCATCGCCTAACGGTGCTGCTTGTGTGATGATCGTTTGAGAATCTCCTACAACTTGACCGCCTACAAGTGCCGCTAATTCTCCCACCGTCGCCATATCCCCGCCCTTTACTATAATCTCTTATAACAATATCTTTCCGTTCATGATTTAATCGGGGCAATCGTACACCGATCGCCCCATTGCGGCAAGGGCAGAAATTCCGTCCCGCAAGTCCTGTAGAATTGAACCCTACGAACAATTTTGCCCGTGACCCCGCCTTGTGCCTCATCCTATCGAACCGCAATTTTCCGTATGATGTTCTTCTCTCCCATCAAAAATCCTTATCTAACGTCAAACACCATGACACAAAAGTTCTCGTACGCGTTCAAATTCTTCGTTCGACGCGAATGAAATAACGAGACGACCTTTGCCCTTAGCCGTTTGAGTCAGCTTGACTTTCGTGCCAAGCGCGGCGTGAAACTGCTGCTCGAGCTCCGCCAAATGCCGCAAAATTGATTCCGGCGTTTTCTCTTTCTTCTTCACCGGCTTTTCGATTTCAGGAGCAAGCAGATCGTCCGTTTTCGTGATCATCTGCTGAACGATCATCTCCACGGCACGAACACTCAACACTTCGTTCCGAATTTTTTCGAGCAATTCGAGCATTTCATTTTCATTGCCGAGCGGCAGCATCGCACGCGCATGTCCGGCGGTCAAATCACCGTCACGCATCGCCTGTTTGATCGAATCAGGAAGTTCGAGCAGCCGAATCAGATTGGCCACCGTCGAACGATCGAGTCCCAATCGCGAGGCCAACTCCTCCATACGGCAATGATAAGTCGCCATATATCGCTCGAACGAGGAGGCCTTTTCCAATGCCGAAAGATCTTTTCGCTGCAAATTTTCGACAATCGCCAACTCAGCCAGTTTGCGATCATCCGCCTCGACCACACGTACCGGTACCTCTTGCCATCCGGCCAACTGCGCCGCACGCAATCGACGCTCACCCGCCACAAGCTGCCACTCATCCCCATTTTGGCGCACAACTAGCGGTTGCAAAAGTCCGTAATCTTTCAAACTTTGGGCTAATTGCTCCAACTCAATCGGATCAAAATCGGTACGCGGCTGAAATGGATTCGAACGAATCGCCCCAACCGGTAACCGATCTGGAATTGTCGGCTCTGCCGGAATCGTGGCCGCCATCGGACGATATAGCAACGCCGTGTCACTCAAAGAGTCCGAATTGGTAAAATTTGCGGAATCTGGATAATTGATAGAATCTAAAGAGAACGATCCGGAGGAAGATGATGTGTCGATTGAATTCGGATTTGCGGGTACAGCGTCGGAGGCGATTGATCGCGAATTCGGAGTGCGGACCGTACTAGGGACTGTGGGTACGGTCGTGGGTGTTGCGGTCGGTGCCGCAGTCGGCAGTTCACGCAGCAAAAAATCAATCCCTCGTCCGAGTCTTCTGTCTTTACTCACGGTCCAATACCTCCATGCAAAGTTCGACGTATGCTCTAGCACCACGTGATCGTGGCGCGTAATCCAAAACGGACAATCCATGCGATGGAGCTTCGGCCAGTGCGACATCACGTGGAATAATCGTACCCGAGAGGATCGGTCCGAAATGTGACGCGATCTCCTCTTCGACCTCGCGGGTCAAATCGACCGAAAGATCATATTTGGTCAGTAAAATCTCACTACTTTCGAGCGTGGGCGATTCCAATGTACCGACTACCTCACGCACTAACGCGATCAACTGCGTCAGTCCCTCCATAGCATAATATTCACATTCAATTGGGATGAGGACCTCCGTTGCCGTCGCAAGTGCGAGCCGCGAAAGCCCACCTGCGGAGGGTGGACAGTCATACAAAACGAAATCATACCCCGCACTCACCGCAAGCAACCGCGTACATAACAGTGCAAATGCCGGGGAGGTGAGTTCCGCTTGAGAATCAATTTCACGAATCCGATGAGAGCCTGGCAAAATGGCCAAATTTCGGATGGACGTCGCCACCACACCGGTTCGTAACGGAATCGAACCTAAAATAGGATGCTCGGCAATCGCACGCCCCCCCAATCCACTCGTCGCATTGCACTGTGGATCGAGATCGACAAGCAGCGTTTGCGCACCACTTCGCGCGAGTCCAACCGCAAGATTGACCGCCGTCGTCGTTTTGCCCACACCGCCTTTTTGATTCACAATACAGATCACACGAACCACGGCGACCTCCTGTCACCCAAGTTGCGTCGGAGTTGCTCATCACCGCACCCGGTAACCTGTACCATTCGGGATGAACGCCACAGATATTGATCCGTGCGATGGGCGATCCGTGCCGTCATCCATCGACGTTCACGATTTTCATGGTGAATATCGCTTTTGGTCAAGTTCCCATCGGTCATTTTTCAACCGAAGCCAGTATAGCAGAATGTCGTTTTTTACAAAATAGCAGTTATCCAGCCGCAAAAAAAGCGGAGCGGTTCATCCATTTTTGAATATGGTAACGAGTGTCTGATCGAATATCTTCCTCGATTTAGAATATTCCGAGGCACGAGAACACGATCCATGCGGAAAGCATCCGAAATGCAGCATCGAAGCACCCGTGCCATATCGTTCTACGATGACTGTTTGATTGAAAATTCCCTACGCATTTCCATTTGAAGTTCTGTCACCCGCCGTCGAACTTCCTGTGCAACTTCCTCACGTTTAAGTTGTTGTACGTCCTCTGCTGAAACCGGTTGACCAAGTCGCACATAAACATCGCCCGAGCGGATATTCTTCGTACCTTTCGGCAATCGTTCATACGCTCCAGCAATCGCGATTGGAAGAATCGGACATTTCGCACGTTTGGCCAAAATCACAAAACCCGGCTTAAATTCATGAATCTCACCATCTTCCGTTCGTGTTCCCTCTGGGAAAACGAGTAATTTTTCACCAGCGTTCAGACGTTTAATCGACTCCTTCATTCCGATCACGGCTCCAGAGCTGCTGTCGAGATCGAGCGGAATCACATTAATCGCTCGCAGATGTGCTCCGAAAAGCGGATTACGAAAGAGGGATTCTCTCGCCAAATAGTTAATCATTTCCGGTATCCCGGCACCGATCGCAGGTGGATCCATAAAACTTTCATGATTCGCGGCCAAAAGCATCGCTTCCGTACCGTCCAAATTTTCCAAACCGCTATAGTGAAAACGCACACCATAACGATATTGCATTAACATCAGAAAAAACCGTCGCGTTCCCACATACCAAAATCTTCGAAAAAGAGAACGTTTCATCCACGCAACCCCTGTTTTTTGTCAGACACGATTTGTACCAATTTTTGCACGACCTGTTCAATCAATAAGCCGTCAGTCACCACTTCGATCGCATCAGCCGCTTTGCATAACGGTGCGATCTCCCGCTGTTCATCTCGACGATCACGTTCCACCATTTGATGAAAGACGGAATCGAACAGACCATTCGCCTCACCCGCAAGAATCATTCCACGCTGAACCATATCTTCGATACGGCGCCACGCGCGTTCTTTCGGCGTAGCCGTCAAATAAATTTTGCACTCCGCTTCTGGAAACACAAATGACCCCTGATCGCGACCTTCGGTTACGATATTTTTGCCCGCCGCACACCTCCGTTGGAAATCGGCTAAAATCTCCCGAAGTCGCGGATGATCCGCCGTAAAATGAGTCACCGCCGTCACTTCCGGCGTTCGGACCGCATCGGTGATGTCAGTTTCGCCCCAAAACGTTCGTAAACCAACGATTCGAAGCTCCATCGCGTCGCCCAATCGACCAATCGCATCCGCGTCTTGCCAATCGACACCTTGCTGCAAACCGAACCACGCCAATCCCCGATACATGGCCCCTGTGTTTAGGTATTCAAATCCCAGTGCATCGGCCAAGCATCTTGCCACCGTACTTTTACCAGCACCCGCCGGTCCATCCATGGTCACAATCATTTTCACATTCCTCTATCTATTTCGTCCAACGGATTTCGACCTGTCGCCATTGGTGGGGATCGAAGTCAATCGTCACCTCATCTCCATCCACGCTCAGCGTCCGACGATTTTCGCCGAGAAAATCGGTCGCCATCGCCTCGGCAACACGTCGGTAGGTCGTAAGCGTTGTTCGTACCTCATGTCCTTCAGTTTCCATGATTCGCATTCGCACACCAACCACATTTCGTTCCACCGTTCCATCCGCATTTCCCGTGAAATACTCCGCACCCCCCATCGCCTTACCTGACGCTCCAGACAAATCGGGTCGCAACCCACCCCAGGTCTCAGGAATCGTTTGGTCTTCCGAATCAACGTAAATCGGCTCAAACAAGGTGACAATCAGGTTTTTGGCATCGAGATGATACCACCAAGCGTCCGTCATGGCGGGCGACGGCTGGCCATATACCGCGAACGATTCGGAGGAGGTCAGGAAATCAATCGCCGCTGGTGCCGGCTGCACGAGATCGACACCAATGGCGAACCGGAAAGATCGTTCGGTTTCACCCGCCGTAATCAGCAGCGTGTCGAGTCGTCGCGGACCGTAACGCCGATGGAACGGCAATCCACCGCACAACAGCGTATATTGCGTATTCAAATTCTGAACATTCACGAAGTAAGGCGACTCGATTGAACGTACCGAACCCGCTGAACAGGTGGGCGATTCCACGTGAAACAGATTCACGCTATACGAAACCGTTGCCGCCTCGTCGGCCCAAGCCAACCGTAGCACATAGGCCGATTTCCACGGATTCCGTTCCGATCCCTCCGGCAAAACGTGTGGATTCAGCGAAAGTTCGCACTCCAAGAGCTGACTACCTCGACGTAATCGAAGTGTCATCATGTAATCGGCTAGTTGCGTCCCATTCCGATGAACGAGCCGTCCACGAACACGCAACACGACACATTCCGCCGTCTGTTCCTCAACGGTCACCGAATCGGCGGCACAAAGCGAATATTCTTTCGCGCACCCGGGAGTGTCTTGCGAATTCAATCCAATCGCTTCGTTGTATTGATGCATTGCCCACTGTAACGCGAGACGGTTCCGCCGAAAACCGTGATTTTGAATCGAACGAATGGTTCCGGTCGTCCGATCTAACGTCACCTGCATCCAACCGTTCTGCAGCGTATACAGCTTTCCTGATTCATCATATTGGAGCTGAACAGGTGCCGACATTTTGGCCGTTTTGCTCGTCGCACTCTCTGCGGAAAAGGTGTTTGACGAAATTTTGGACGTTTCCGACACTTTGGAAACCGCTTCCATCGTGGTTCCATCCGATTTCGGCTCCGTATCCAGGAGGGCGTTGGACGCTCGTTCGGTAGTCGGAAACCAGCGAAAGCCCCAACCATCGACCGGAACGTTTTGGATACGCGGAAAATTTTTCTTCGCAGGCTCCATCTCGTACGCTCGGTAAGTCGCACGATTCCACGGATTGATACAGAGAATTCCACGCGATTCGAAAAATTCGGTCGCGGAATCGCTTTCGGCATTGGACGTAGGAACTGCCGTTACGTCCGCCAAAATTTTCGCCGAAGATTCGGAGGAAACCGTAGCGGTATTCGTCGTTGAATTCGTCAATTTTTGAGCGATTAGCGTCAGCATTTTGGCGAGCAATCGACGCATCTGTTCGAATTGGGCCGTTTCCGTTTGCCGTGTAACGGTCGTCTGTTCCGCAGTTTGATACACGCCCGGCATCGGCGGCAGCGTCGCGGAGAGTGAATCTAATTCGGTCGCGATGAGTTCCAACTCACGACAGGTCGTACTTGGCAACCGATTCAGTTGGGCTTTTTTCACCATTGCGTGGATGGACAGCTCGTTTTGATGGATGGATTCATTTCCATTTACCACTCCATCGGCAGAGCCATTCACCGTTTTACCGGAGGACTCATAAATAGGCTGATCTTTCGAGGGCATGGTAACATGGGTCATATTTTCTTTCACATGATGGAAATCGGTCACTTGAGCAATCGGTTTCACGACGGCCGCGAGCGTCCGATAAAGCGATTCAAGCGACCGAATCGCCGTCACCAACGCCCGTCGTCGATGGTATCGCACCCAACGCGAGATTGGATCCGGTTCCTCTGCCTCGATCATCTGTAATAAATAAGGAGAACGGTAGTGCGTGGCGTCGTACTGTTTTAATCGACTGGACGAGAATGTTTTGGTAAAGTAACTTGTAAGCGTTCGATACTCACCGAAAACGGGAGCGTATCGGCTGATCGTCCGAAAAATATCGGGTAACCATCCGGACTGATTCGCCCAACGCGCGACGGCAAAAGTGGGCATACTGTCCGGACCATATGGCGTTCCGATCATCTCCGGTATCCGCAACCATCGTTCCGATTCTCGTGGCGTACTTGGTAACGTGCAGAGCGATTCGACCGCTCCCATACCGACGCCGCGCCAACGCATTCGGCTTTGACGATAATCAGGATAAACCCCCTCATCGAACGCCATATGCATCGCGCCCATAAAACCGAACTGTTTTAAGATTTGCGGCAGCGTCGCCGTCAAACCGAACCGCCGACTTCCGAAAACTTCCGGACGTTTTCCGAGGATTCGCTCCGCGGTCATTAGTCCTTTCGCAAGATTCGTCACTATATCTTCAGGAGCCAAAAGTGGCGTTTCGAGTTCCTCGTACAGTCCGCCTATCACCGCCAATTCCTTGCACACCACAAGGCGACGAATCGTTTCCACGGTCGTAGAATCCGTCTCGGCAAGCCGTTCGAGTGTTCGTCCTGTAATCCACAAATTTTGCGGCGTCGGCAAACGCAGTACCGCTTCCTCCGAATCACCCGTCGTATCGCCCACAACGGCCTCGTCCACCGCATTCACTTGACCACTCGTATCGGCTGCGTCGGTGGTTTTGTCTGTGGCTGTACCAGCGGTATTGGTGATGGTATTGATGGTATTTACGTCAGTTCCATCCACCGAGGTAGATTCATCGGTCGATTGGTTTTCGGACGATCCGCTTTCCGAAGCGGGTGTTAACAGGACCTCCGCGGCCTCCGGTTCCATCGTCCATTCCGCATTCGGTCGGTTGACCGTGTCCCGATGATCCGCTTGTTTGGCAAGAGTCATCTCACGTTCCATACGTTCCATTTCTTCACGAAATGCACGTCCGACATGCTTGGGATCGGTCAACAACAGATCAATGAAATGGACACCGGATGGGAAAAATGTTTCACGCGCTTCGAGCAGTCGATCGAACGCATTCTGCAATTGATTCTCTAACTCATCCAACTCGCCATTCAACGACGCAGTCGCCGCCGATTGAACCGCCGCGCGAAGTCGATCGGTGTTGATGCTACTCATATAACGATATTGTCGTCCGAGCAGTTCGACCAAAAAAAAACCGATGCCCAACGCTTCAAACGCAGTTAAAGATGGAAGTGTTTCGACGGGCAGTTCGACTTCGGCCAAAGCGGCAATCCGCCGCGCAATCTCTCGCCGTTCACTCACTCCGCGCACAATCTGGAACGGTGCGTCCGGATCCGCCTGTTGATTTTGCCATTGTGTCGGAATCGCGTGTTCCGCAGAAGGCGGCAAATACGCGATCCCTGGATTTTTGAGATTGGGCGGATAATCAGCCGAGTTCCAGGTGGGAAGCAAGTCGAACGTCGTTAGAAAAGTCGGATGGAACGCCGCCGCCCATCCTGCGAATATTTCCTCCGCCTCGCTTGTCGAACGGCGTATCGAAAAATTCTCGAGCGATGCACATGGCAAAAACACAGTTAATTGACGCGGTAAATTTTTCATCTCGACATTCCAATCATCAATGATCCCAACGACTTCAACACGCATAGCTCCATGACCGTGTTTGACTCCATCACGACATACGTTCCCGATTCAAAACGATGGTGCGACTTTTGAATTCAGATTCATCGTTCTGTTGCGGCCCATCCATATTCGAAGGAACCGCGTTCGTCATCTTTTACAAAACGTTTTCCACGACCAAAATATCTTCTCCGACCCAATATTATCATGCCGTGAGCGGATAAGGCAACCATAAAAAAGTTTCTATTTATTCACCATTCTCTTCAGCGTGTACCGCCTAGGATTCTGGTCGCAGAACACGGTGGATGAAGTTATCATTTGTACACCTATCTATTTTGATTCCACGCGGCGTAAAATGCGACCATGGCAAAACGATCGCAACCAAACGCAATCATACCATCTACCAGTATCACTTGGAATCGTTCCGGATGCAACAAGATACGTAAAATAATACGAATGCACATGACACGCAAGATTGCTATTTTGCGTAAAAAACGGAATATGCGGAATATTTGACGTATGCCAAGTAAGGAACTCAAAAAAAAGTTTCAAATTCCTGTTGGAAAGGATGTTCATAGCGTATAGAATGGAGAACGTGCTGGTATGGCTTTTCGGAAGATTTTCTTTTTTTCGTTGAAAGTCGCTTCGTATTGCTTGGGATCAGGAGGAATGGCGATCGGCTCAATCCTGTCATTTTTGGGCGTCTGCTTGAAATGATTTCATATCGTCATAAAAACTTTGTTTTTTGTGTTGGAACGGTTGCATTACGATCTCGGAAGTCATACATTGTATAGGGTCGTTCCCTTTGGGGTGAGTGAGCGACGCGGTGCCGCAAATCGTATGGTAAAATCATCGCGATGGGGGAATACGAATCGCACGGTTTCGTTTTTTGCGACGGTGCTCATTTTTAGAAGACGACGCTCCATTTTTGCGACGAGATTTCATTTGAAGGCCGAGGTTTCATTTTTGGACTCAATCATCGCGGGCGCAAACACAAAAAATCAAGCGGAACGAGTATAAATTCCATGCCGATTTCTTTTCGAGGTCGGTGTTCAATCAAAATGGAACAGATATAAGGGTGGCACGATGGCGAAAACGGAAGCCGTCTGGGGTATTGATATTGGAAACTGTTCGCTCAAAGCGATTCGTTGTGTTCCGGGAGAAGAGCCGGATCAGATCGTCGCCTCGGCGTTTGATTATATCGAGTATCCAAAGATATTGACGCAGCCAGGCGCGGATCAGACAGAACTTGTATCAGAAGCGTTGACGCAATTTCTTTCGCGTAATAGTCTTCGTGGCGATAAAGTGGCCATCTCCGTTTCAGGGCAGAACGGTCTCGCCCGTTTTATTAAGTTGCCGCCCGTGGAAGTCAAAAAGATTCCGGACGTGGTTTCTTACGAAGTCAAGCAACAGATTCCGTTCGATTTGAACGACGTGATCTGGGATTATCAGCGGATGGGTGGAGCGGTCGAAGAAGATGGTTTCGCGCTTGAGGCGGAAGTAGGTCTTTTCGCGATGAAGAAAGACCAAGTTTTCCAGACACTCGAACCATTTGACGCGGCGGCTATTGAAGTCGATTATATCCAGCTTGCGCCGCTTGTATTGTTCAATTTAATGGTGTACGATCAACTGACCGATCGTCCCGCGCCGGACGATTACGATCCGGAAGATCCGCCGCCTTCGGTCGTTGTGCTTTCGATTGGTACGGATTCGAGCGACCTGATCATCACGGATGGTTTCCGCACTTGGCAGCGTAGTCTGCTGGTGGGAGGAAATCATTTTACGAAGGCGTTGACCAAAGAACTGAAGCTGACGTTCGCGAAGGCGGAACATCTTAAACGCAATGCGCAACAGACGGAAGATCCCAATCCCAAAGCCGTGTTCCAGGCAATGCGGCCAGTGTTCCAGAATTTGGTGGATGAAATCCATCGTTCACTCAGTTATTTCAATGGTTTGAATCGAACGGCGAAGATCGAACGTATTTTAATCACGGGTAATACGTCAAAGCTGCCAGGTTTACAGCGATTCCTGTCGCAAAATTTGGGTATGGAAGTCGAACGTCTAGAATCGTTCAAGCGGCTGTTTGGTCCGGAAGTGACTGATGCGCCGGTCTTTCGTGACAATCTTTCTTGTTTTTCGATCGCGTATGGTCTCGCGGTTCAGGGACTTGGCGAGTCGCAGATTCGGACAAACTTTATTCCGAAGCAAATTATTCAAGATCGTTTGATTCGTTCGAAGAAACCGTGGGCGGTAGCAGCGGCCTCCGTATTGATGCTCGGTTGTGCGATTAGCCTTGCGGGTTGGAAAATGTCGCTCAATCAGGTGGCCGATTCGAAATTTGGACCATCGCTTCAGGAAGCGGCTGCGGCTGTCACGAAAGTCGATGGCTATAAGAGTAAGGCCAGTACGATCGAAACGGAAATGAAAGATGCGGAAACCGTGGGCGGTAACCTCGTGAAAAATATCGAGGGACGTACCGCGTGGATGGAGCTAATGTACGCACTGACGCAGGCATTGCCGTCAGATCAGATTCCAGTCGATAATATGGCACTCCGCAATGAGTTGCATATCGCGTCGATCGGCTCGCAGATATTCACCAGCACGGACGATGTAACGGCATGGCTTGAGACGAATTCGAAATGGCTGCATAAATTGGAGACTACTCAAAAAACTGACACTGCAGCAAAAGACACTGCAGCAAAAGACACTGTAGCGAAAACGGCGGACAGCACAAGTTCTGGTAGCTCATCCGATTCCGAGAGTTCGTCTACAGATGGAGAGGAAACGCCTCCAGCACCAGCAGGTACGCCTTATCTGATTACGCTCAAGGGTTTCCACTATCACAACCCGATTCGTATGCCGAAGGAACTCTCCGGTGCGGAATATCTTCGCCGTGTTTTCTTAGACAAACTTTTGTCCGGTTCGGTCCAATTGCCCACAGGCGATCCAAACACCCCCTATGAAGAGGTCGCTTACAAAGATGTGCAAATTGTCTATCCAGCGTTGGTTGACCCGCGTATGCCTCAAGACCGCGAGATATTGAATCCAAAAATTCAGGCAGCACTTGACAAACGAATCGCTTCGATGGGTACCGGCGCAATGGGTATGTCGGGTGGTATGGGCGGAATGGATCCCATGGGTGGGATGGGCGGTATGTCGGGTGGTATGCCGGGAATGGGTGGTATGTCGGGCGGGATGCCGGGGATGGGCGGTATGTCGGGTGGTATGTCGGGCGGGATGCCGGGGATGGGAGGTATGTCCGGCGGGATGCCGGGAATGGGTGGTATGTCGGGCGGGATGCCGGGAATGGGAGGCGGGCGTGGCACAACCGGTACGGCAATGTCACGAGGTGATTCATTACGCCAGATTTTGTTAGACGAGAACAATGCGTTGCCAGAAGGAATCAGCGACGACGATTTCAGTGAAGATAATCTGATGGTCATCGTCTCGCAGTTTGATTTTGAGGTACAATTCTTATGGGTTCCAGCATCGCATAATGAGCGCCTTCGCATCAAGGCAGCGGAATCTGCGGAGGCGGGCACGGCGGATGGAGTGGATGGAACAGCCACCGATGAAACGACCAGCGAAACGGGGGCAACCGATGATACAAGTACGACCGCAGGCGAATCCAATACTAACGGTACAGAAATACCAAGCGAAACCGGTTCCACCGACGCATCGAATACCGACACCTCTGGAAGTGATGCCAGCGGTACCAATGGCGAAATAACCACCGGGAACACCGGTGCCGCAACAGATGATAATGCCGCGACAGGTAATACGACAGGCACGTGATGAATTGATAGCGAATCAGGAGAGTGGGAGTTTTGACTCACAATCGCCGATTCGCGTATAGTTCCCGTTGGAGTCCAAATACTCGTTTTGATTTTGAAATAAGAATAAATCTTCAGCAGATCATCGAAGAAATTTCGGCGTTCGATTCCGAACCTCGAAAATGATGCGAGCGAAGTTTTTTCGAAGGAAACGTGACGATGGCGAATACGAAAGTTTTGATCGCAGGTCTTAAAAAGCACCATTTTTGGATTCTGTGCGGTACCGCGGTTCTCATGGGCGGTATCTCATGGATGCTGGCGAGCCGTGCACTCTCCACGCAATTTACGGAAAAGAAGACGAAGATTGATGAAGGCTTCAAAAAGGTGAAAGACGCGAGTACGGGCACGCTTCACAATGATGAGACGATCAAACTTCTAAATCAAAGCAGCGTGGAAGTAAAGCAGCAGGTTCGTGCGGTATGGGAGAATCTCTACGCCATCCAAACGGCGGAGAATCAATGGCCTAAAGAGCTGCCGGAAGATTTTGTATTGGAAGCGGAATCGGTTGCGGAAGAAAACGCCAAAATTGAACAGGAGGGCGGCGAGGTCGATAAGCTACGAGAGATTTCCGTGCGGAATCGTGAGGATTATCAGCGAACGATTCGAGACTCGTTGCCGCGTATGCAGGAGATCATTGATATTCGTCTTCCGAAAACTCGCAAAGAGATCCTTCAGGACTATATTGCCAAATTGGACGCAAACAAAAGCGTCAACTTCACCTCCTACTGCCGCCGCATGGGCATCAGCACGGCCAGCACGATGGGAGGGATGGGTGGGATGAGTGGTCCAGGAGGTATGAGCGGCGGGATGTCCGGCGGAATGGATATGATGGGTGGTGGCATGTCCGGCGGAATGGGTGGCGGAGCGGATATGATGGGTGGTGGCATGTCCGGCGGGATGCCTGGCGGAGCGGATATGATGGGTGGTGGCATGTCCGGCGGAATGAGCGGCGGAATGGGTATGGGTGGTGGCATGTCCGGCGGTATGGGCGGTAACTCGGCGAATCGTACGAATCGTGTTGCGCTCAATATGGAAGGTAAAGTGTATTGGAGTAGCAGCAACATTCAGGCACTTTGGTCACAATTCGCACGGGATACGGCCCCAACGACAGATGAGATTTTTTTCAATCAGGAAGATCTATGGGTCATCCAATCGTTGTTGAATATTGTTAAAAATACGAACGATACAGCCAAAGGTTTTGAAACAGCGGCGATTAAGAACATAACCGAACTAAATGTCGGTTTAGTCGCTTCTCAGGCCTTTATGCAGAAGGTATGGAAGCAGCAGACATCCAACGTGGGTAGCGGCATGGGCAGCCCAGGGCCCGGTAGTAGCGACGGCATGAGCGGCGGTGGTAGCGGTATGGGCGGCGGTACGACCGCGACGAGTCGTGTGTTGTCCGGCAGTGGTGGTAGCATGGGCGGCATGGGAATGAGTGGTCCAGGCAGCATGGGAAGTGGTGGCATGGGTGGCATGTCTGGTGGCCCAGGCGGCAGTAGCGGTGGTCCAGGCGGCAGTAGCGATGGTAGTTTAGGTGGAGCGACAGCCGCGGCCCCAACGCGTGAGGAGATGCTTAAGTGGTATCGCGACGGTCGTTATGTGACCGCGCAAGGTATTCCACTTGACGGCGAGGGTGAACCACTCGTCGAGATTTCAACCGAAGCGGCAGCGTCTACCTCGGATTCGGCAAGTTCAGCAAGTTCGACCTCCGATTCCGGGTCTAGTGGGGGCATTAAAGAGTACAAATTTATGCCCGTCCGTATGCGTTTGCATATTGACCAGCGACGTATTCCGAAATTTATGGCCATGTGCAGTAATTCGTCCATGCCGGTCACTGTACGATTTATGGATCTTCTGCATCAGCGTACCTCAATGAAGTTGATGCCCAAAAGTTCCACCAGCGGCGCAGGCGGCATGAGCGGTGCCAGTGGTGGAATGGATTCCATGGGCAGTAGCATGGGTGGCGGTGGTATGGGCGGTGGCAGCGGAGCGAGTTCTGCACTGCTAGGCGGGGCTTCGGGCGGAAGTCTCGGCGGAATGGGTGGCATGGGTGCGGGCGGTATGAGTGGTGGCATGTCTGGCGGTATGGGGGGCAGCGGTGGTGCGACCAGTACCATGATGGAAGACCCCGGTCCGCAAACGGTGGAAATTGAAGTCCTCGGTGTTGTGGTCATCTTTAATCGTCCGATTGCGGAACTGGCTGAAGAAACGGGCGAAACAACAGGCGAAACTATGGACGGCGGCATGACGACGGAGGGGGCGACCGATGCGACCACCACCAATGCAACGGGTACAGGTGGAGCAGTGGATAGTGGAGCGACAGGTACCGTGGATAACACGGGCAACGCAACCACTCAACCCAATGGAACCGTGGAAAACACAAATGACACCTCCGCAACGCCCCCGGATACATCCGTAGTAGATACATCTGCCGCGGGCACGTCCGCTACATCTGCGGCAGATACCTCGGTGGTGGGTACATCTGCCACAGACACATCAGCGGCAGACACGGGGGCGACAGCCACAACTACGCCAGTGGATGAGACAGCGACGGATAACACGGCGGCGGCAACCGTGGTGACGGAATAAAAACAAGGATCAAGAACCTGAGATACGGAATCGAACCATGAGTAAGAAAAAAGGCATCGAAGGCGGATTCAAGGGTCTGATGCTTCGTCATATGGAGAAGGCGATATTCGCGATTGTGATTGTCATCTTTTTGTGGTCAGTCGTCAAAGCGATATCCCATCAAACGGTGGACGCGACCCCTGAACAGATATCACAAGCAGCCAAAACTGCGGATACTGCGGTTAAAAATGCACATCAGAATTATGAACCGCCCGCTGCACAAGAGATTATTACCGAAGTCGCCAAGGCGGACGTCGCGGTCGATTTCATTCCTTACGAACTTCAGCGTACACCTGTTCCTGGTCAGTCCACAGGCAATTTGCAAAAACGTGGGGCACCGCAAGTATTTGCGGTACGCGATTTGCAGACGACACCAGGTAACGGAGCGATTCTCGTTCAGCGTGCGGAAGAGGAATTCGACCCCAACGCTACGACCTCGACGATGCAAGTGGCAAATAACAACCAACGTGGCGGGATGTCCGGCGGCATGTCCGGCGGCATGTCCGGTATGGGTGGTATGTCTGGCGGTCCTGGCGGCTCGGATATGATGGGCGGCGGGATGTCTGGCGGTCCTGGTGGAATGTCTGGTATAGGCATGGGGGGTATGGGCGGCATGTCCGAACCCAAGATTGTGAACTGGATTTGTGTGACAGGTGTCATTGATTTCCAGAAACAAATGGATGAATATAATCGATGTTTTGAGGAAGCGATTCAGCGTTATCCAGAACGCGATATGTATCCGGTCTATTCGTACTTTACCATTGAGCGAGCGGAAGTCGATGCTTCGAATCCGACAGCGGAACCAAAATGGGAAGCCATTGACTTGGCTAAAGCGTTCGAGCCGTTGTTCCTCGAATGGGCGGGTTTCAGCATGGAAGCCGCCGATGCGTCAATGACGACGCTTGGCTTGCCGTTCGTTTATCCGTTACCGATGCTAAGCGGTGGCAAATGGGGTGAAGAAGTGGCCCACTTACCGGAAATTCCATTGATGGATTTCACAAGCCGTCAATATACCATGGGTGGTTTCGGTATGCAGCAGCAAACGACAACCGTCCGAAATGCTAAGGGGAAAAAGACAGAAGAAACGAAAGCCGTTTTCGATCCAAAAGCGATCTACAACAAGCTCATGCAGAATCAGGATCTACTCCGCAAGTCCGGTCGTACCGGCGGTATGGGTGGTATGGGCGGTGGTTATGGCGGCATGTCAGGTGGTATGAGCGGTGGTTATGGCGGCATGTCAGGTGATATGAGCGGTGGTTATGGCGGCATGTCAGGTGATATGAGCGGTGGTTATGGCGGCATGTCAGGTGGCATGAGTGGTGGTAGCGCTAACAATCCGCTGGTTAGCGGTATTCGTAATCTCACGTCAATGGGACGCAATGCGGGACGCGGCGGCATGTCAGGTGGTTATGGTGGCGGCGGAATGATGTCCGGCGGAATGGGTAGCGGTATGGGCGGCGGAATGATGGGGAGTGGTATGATGGGCGGTGCTCGCGGCATGTACGCGAACGCCGAGTACCAGCTGTTCCGATTCTTCGATTTCCAAGTGAAACCGGGTACCAATTATACCTACCGTGTACGTATTGAGCTGGAAAATCCGAACTACAAAATTCCAGTCGATTATCTGGAAGACGAGAAGTCGGGTCAGGACGAATATCTGTTGTCGGCATGGAGCAACGACACCGGTGGTACCAAGGTGGTCGGCGATTCGCAAGTGTTGTTGGGTATGACCGATTCGGAAGCGAAAGAAAATCCGAAAGTTCCAACCCTCGTGCTCGTCAAAATGGATGCGGATACGGGTACACCACAACTGCATCGAGTTCAACCGCGTGTCGGTCAGGTGTTGAATCTGAAAGATGCGGAGATTGTCGAAACGCAGCAGCAGGGTCGTTACGCCTCAATGATGGGGAGTGGTCCAGGAATGATGGGGCCAGGCATGTCGGGCGGACCTGGTGGCCGGAATGCCAAAACGGCCAAAAAGGAAAAGCCAAAAACCACGGATTTCGTTTCCGAACGTTTGTTTGTGGGAGCCAACATGGGACCAAAACTCTCGACAAATAAGGGCGAGCATTACGGTCCAGCCAAAGTGCTCCTCATGGATCCCGATGGCCGTCTTGTCTGTCTACGAGAAGATGATGACGAAGCAGAATACTTGCGACACTTCCCGAAAGGTCGAACGGTTATTCCTGAACCGGATAAACAAAAGCAGCAGACCGGACGCGGCGGTCCTGGGATGGGCGGAATGGGTGGTCCAGGAATGATGGGTGGACCAGGCGGCATGCAGCCGTGATAGGCAGCGTTGGCAAGTGTTTGATGACGAGTCCTCTTCTTCCCATGAAGAAAATGGGGAAGAGGGCTTGCCGAAATGAAAAAAATGTGTATGATGTGAGTACTTTTGGTGTTCTTTGGGAGTGCTGTCATGTTTTCCCGCGGTGGCTTGCCGTTGTGTGATCATTTTTGGTCGGATAACGGGGGTGAGCATTGGGGGGGCGTGGCGAGTGCAAAGTGTGGCCAGAATGTGTCGGAGAGGTGGCAGAGCGGTCGAATGCGCGGGTTTGCTAAACCCGTGACCTGGTAACGGGTCCGCAGGTTCAAATCCTGTCCTCTCCGCTCCAAGAAGCTCCGTATTTTGCGGGGCTTTTATTTTTTACCAACGGTAGGTCCAAAACGTATTGTAAAACCGGTCAGGTGTCAATGGTCCTCTTTTCTGTTACTGGGTATGATGACCAGATCAGCCGCCCCTTGGTAAGGGGATTGGACCCAATTCTATGGCAGATGTTCCCGATTTTCAGACGATGATGTTACCAGCGTTGTCTTGAACCATGTTTTATTCTACATCGTTTTCTGTAACAACAATTTTAAAATGATGATTGTCCATCGTTAGTTTTTCCAAAAGGGTTGTTTTCCCAAAAAGTCGATCCCACCAGGAAAGTTTTCGTGCGGACGGCCCAATCACAATATGCCCAACACGATGTTCTTTTGCGAATTGAAGTATCGTCTCCACCACTTGATCACTCTTAAAGATGAAGACTGTTGCGCCAACTTGACGAGCGAGGCTCAGAGTATTTGAGAGATATCGCTGTGTTTCCGCGTCGATTTTTGTGGTATCTTCCCGGAATGTTTGCACGTAAAGGGCATACCAGTTGCGATTCAGACGGCCAGCGAGCCGAGATCCGTACCTCAACAGAGCATTGGCGTTGGGACTGCGTGAACTCAAACAGACCAAAACCTGATCGGGATTGGTCGATTCTTCGGCAGCCGAATTTTCCGCATTTTCACGAAATTTGATATCCAACTGAGCGGCAAGCTCTCTTAAGGTAAGTTCTCGCAACTGCTGAAGATTGCTATCTTTGAAAAAATGGGTTAATGCTGTTTCAATTCGTTCGGCTGGATAGACACGTCCCGTTCGTACTCGAGTCAGAAGATCAGGTACGGATATATCAACATTGACCACCTCGTCTGCATGAGTAATAACCCAGTCCGGAATGCGTTCTCTCACTTTGACTCCGGTGTTTTTCTCAACAATTTCGTAAAGACTTTCCAGGTGCTGGACATTCAGCGTGGAAATGACATGAATTCCTGCTTCGAGTATTTCTTCGACATCTTGATATCTTTTTTGATTTTTTGAACCCGGCGCGTTTGTGTGGGCCAGCTCGTCGACCAAAACCACTTGGGGCCGTCGTTTCAAAATCGACGGAACATCCATTTCGGTAATTTCAATATTGCGATACGAGAATTTTTTCCGTGGAATTTCTTCCAGCGATCCACGACAAGCCTCTGTTTCGTCACGGCCATGTGTCTCCAGAATACCGATAACGACATCGAGGTTTTCTTCATCTCGAAGACGGTGTGCTTCCATGAGCATTTGATACGTTTTACCGACGCCGGCACAGTAGCCAAGATAAATTTTATGGCGACCGCGTCGGGCACTGCGTATCATGGAAAGGAATTTGTCGGGGGCGTTTTTCAATGCATTTGATCCAATTTGATGTTAAGTTCAAGGACATTAACGAGTGGTTCCGACGTTATAAAACCACCGGGATACGAGAGAGATTTCCTAACAAGCATACCAATCGACTCTTCGGATACGTTACGTGTTCGGGCTATTCTTGGAATTTGGAAACACGCGGCGGCAAGAGAAATATGTGGATCAAGTCCACTTCCCGAAGCGGTTACCAGATCAACCGGAATAGGATGCTCCTTTCCGACGCCATACTTCGTAATAATCGCTTCTGCACGTTTTCTCAATTTCAGCGATGTTGAAGAAAGATTACTTCCCCCCGCCTCCATGCCGTCATAATCGACAGCGGAAGGACGACCGTGAAAATATTTGTCCAAAGTGAATTTTTGGGCAATCTGCCAACCGCCAATCAGTTTTCCAGACGTATCGGAGAGTAAATGTCCATTCGCCGATGCAGGAAAGCAGAACTGTGCCACCCCCCAAATCATCGAGGTGTATACGACGCAACATCCAATCATGGTTGCCAACGCAAGTCGAATGGCCGCAAAGAACATATTCATGATGTTTTTCCTTTTTCTTACGCAAGACCAAGCATCAGGAGGGCCAGGTCAATCATTTTAATACCGATAAATGGAGCAATCACTCCCCCGAGTCCGTAAATCAAGAGATTACGCGCAAGAAGTTTGTCCGCACCCATGGCAGGGCTATCGCGCACTTTAGGCGGTTTGGGGTAGCGCGGCAAAGAAGTTTGTGATAGTTTTTAAGCTTCCGTGGTTTATACCGAAACCTGGCGGGAGCTTGAAAGAATGAAAGAGATTCAGG
>JAQVKF010000195.1 GCA_028694795.1 Thermoguttaceae bacterium
TCACGCTCACCGTGTCCAATGGTTCCACATCATACAGCGATCAGGTGCTCGTGACCAATTCACTGTTTATGATGGATCACCAGACGACGAATTTTAATCCCACGTACCGAAGTTATACTCAAAGCCAGCAGAATTTGATGTGGTCGTGTGATCTGAATACCGGCGTTTTTGAGACGGCAAATACGGGAGGTTTGCAGTATCCGACCGCGTTTACCGCAGCGTTTCCGGGTGAGACGCAAAATCTGGCGGTTACGGACAATGGAGGCCCTTACCTGAAATCGGTCAACAAGTATGAAAATGGTTTTGAAATGACTTTTGACTATGCATTCGATCGTACACGAGGCGATCAGTATGGATACGTACAGGTGGATACGAATAATAGTGGTGCTGGCGATAGCAGTGACACTCGCAAAGTAAGTTTCGTAGCAAACAGCGGTATCAAACTGGGCGGCATTGGCGGTGCGTCTGCTGGAATTCCTGAAGTGGCAATCATTGATACATATTCGATGGTTATGAAGGCGTTTTCTTTTCTTGAGGTGTCTGTCGGAGAAAACGGTCCGACGGATGATCAATTAGCAAATCTTCTATCTCTGAATGGTCAGATCGGAGGTACTGTCAATGGAAATGGTACTTTCAATAATGAGCCATTGAATACTCTTTTGAATGGAGTTCGGTATGGTGGCGATTATGTGAACATGACGAATTTTAACAATAGTTATGTGGCACTTCTTCGTGCAGCGATCAATCGTGATGAAGGTGGAAGTGGTCATATGAAGATTGTTTGGAATCCGAACCAGGACGAGGAAGACCAGAGTCTGCGCAATTTGCTGACCGTTTACATCAATGACACGCAGGTGTATACACAAGGTGGTGTTAGTATGGGTGACGGTTACATTTATGTCCAAACGCATTGGGGCAGCGGCGTGACCATTAGCAATGTGGACATCACGTCCAATCTTCAGTAGCGATAGGTGTACAAAAATGGCAGTTAAAAAAGGTTGTAACCAATAGCTTAAAATTGTTGGAGGAGGTTCTGATATGAGAAATATTTGGTTTCCTGTCGTGTTGATTCTGATAACGCCGGTGACGGTGGGACAGGCAAATGCCCAGAGTTATCCAGAATTTGCGAAGACCGATTCGATCATGCTTCGAGATGGTACGAAAATAGAACTGCGAGATGGTGTCAATCTTTCAGGGCGGAATCTCTCGAATATTGCAATCCATCGAGGATATGATGTTCTTCGTGACGTTAATTTTTCCAATTCCGATCTGACCGGTGCGGATTTGCGAGAAACGATTTTCAATCACTGTTCCTTTCGCGGGACAATCTTGACCGGAGTTCAGCTGGATGACGACTGGGAACGAGTCAAAGATTGCGATTTCACGGATGCCCTTATTAACGGTATTCACAATTTTCAGTGGCATCCTTTAACACTTGAGCAGATTCAATCGTCTCGTTCATGGAAGACGAAGTACTTGCGGCAAGTCGAGATTTGTAGTCAGCTTGAACTTACAGGTGAGATACCACCTCTCTCGCTCACGGGATTTTACCTGCGGGAGGCTCATGTGATGGTTCGTGAGGAGGTCGATCTGACGGATGCGGATATTCAAGATGCTCGTCTATATGGTGGTTTTTATGATCCACCACTACGATTCGGAACACCATTCGACGAACAGCATCAGGATTTTTACGCAACCGGTAACATGGAAATGCTCATGAAGACGAAAAACGGCAAAGACAAAATGTTCCTCAACATCCGATTCACGTATTTCGATTTCACCGGAGCCGATTTTTCTGGAATGGATCTAAGCGGAGTCCATTTCAGTTACTGTAAACTTACAGACGCAAATTTCACGGACGCCGTAATTACACAGGCTAATTTTCTCCGTGATGATATTCCGAATCGGTTTGGCTTTGACGGTGATACGAAGAGTCATACGCTGACATTGGAGCAGATCAAGCAGACGTGGAACTATAAGCATGGGGTGATGCAGGGGATCACCTTGCCGAACGAAATCCGCGACGCCCTCGAAGCGGAAAAAGCGGCAGAAAAGGAGAAATTCGAGGAATAGCAACAAAAGAGAACGAGGAAGACTTGAGCCTACACCATTTGCTGACCATTTATATCAATGACGCGTTGGTGTATACATAAGATTGGGTTAGCATGGGCGATGGTTATATCTATGTCCAAACGCATTGGGGCAGCGGCGTGACCATTAGCAATGTGGACATCACGTCCAATCTTCAGTAGCGATAGGTGTACAAAAATGGCAGTTAAAAAAGGTTGTAACCAATAGCTTAAAATTGTTGGAGGAGGTTCTGATATGAGAAATATTTGGTTTCCCATCGTGCTAATGCTGATAACGCTGCTGATGGCAGGACGAACCAGAGCCCAGAGTTTTCCGAATTTTGCGAAGACGGATTTCGTGACGCTTCGAGATGGCACGAAAATAGAACTGCGAGATGGCGTCGATCTTTCGGGACAGGATCTCTCACATATTGAAATCCACCGAGAATATGGAGAGTTACACCATATAAACTTTTCCGGTTCCATTTTTTCGGATAAGATTTCCCTTGATGAAACAGTTTTTGTGGATTGTTCCTTTCGTGGAGCATCACTGGAAAATGTGGGGTATGGGTTAAGCGGTGCTATTTTTCGGAAATGTTCCTTTCAAAATACAAACTTACGAGGCGTTTGGTTCGATTCGTGTGCCGCCATCGAACAATGCGATTTTACGGACGCTTACATCAACGATATGTCCTCGTGGGCTTACCTGACGATGGAACAGCTACGTTCCACACGTTCTTGGAAAATCGGTGATTTGCGTAACATTGGTTTTGGCAGAACACGATTGGCTGAGATGAAAGAGGGATATCCACTAACAGGAATGGATCTGCGTGGTTCTTCGCTGGTGGTACGTTCCGGTTGCGACTTAACCAACGCAGATATTCGAAAGTGTAATCTTTTTGGCGGATATACCGTTCAGGAAAAGCCAGATCAAAATAAGTTGGTTCTACACCACACTGGAACGTTCGAGATGATTCAAAAAACACGCGGCGGTAAAAAACGTGATTTTACCGACGTCACATTCACAGACTGGGATTTTTCAGGAACCAATTTTTCCGGTTGGAATCTAACCAACGTGCGGTTCAAAAACTGTATTCTTCAAGGGATAGATTTCACGGACGCGGTGATTTCCGGCGCGAATTGTAGCGGGCTGACGCTGGAGCAGATCAAGCAGACGTGGAACTACAAATATGGCCACATGGAAAGTGTGACCGTCTCGGACGAGGTGAAAGCGGCACTCAACGCCGAAAAAGAGAAACCAGCAGCGGAAACAAATGAAACGCCGGAGGAATCCAAGGCGGAATCGGGAGATTCGAAGGCAACCGAGGTGGTGGAATCGTCGGAGTTGGAAAAAGAGAAACCTCTGGCAGAATCGGCAAAAACTGCCGACTGACGCCGCGAATACAGAGTGAATAAAAGTCACATGGCAAAACCTCTTGTCATGTGACGAGCGGTACGGGCGGTGCGTCTGGTACGAGTCTTTGGAAAGATGACGGAACCTTGAGAAATAACAAAGTTTTTCTCCAAACGCATTGGGGTAGCGGCGTGACCATTAGCAATGTGGACATCACGTCATACTGATGCAGTGACATATCGGTATACGTTCTTCAGGGAAAATTTCCATTTACAAGGAGAAAAATCATGCGATTTGCATTGATAGCTTTCGTTGCGGTACTCACCTTAGGTTACGGTCATTCCGCAATGTCTCAGGAGTTTCGCCTGACAGAAAAAGTGACGATCCTTGCTGATCAACCCGTTATACAGGATGGTTTGGATCTTTCGAATCGGCGATTACCAGGACTTTGTATCCACCGGAAAGGTCAAACCCTTCGTGACGTCGATTTTTCCAATTCAGATTTGACCAATGCAGATTTACGAGAAACGATTTTTAACCACTGTTCCTTTCGTGGGGCAATCCTGACCGGAATCAATATTTCGCCTGAATGGTATTCGGTAAAAGATTGCGACTTTACAGATGCGATTATTAACGAAATCCGAGATCAGCCATATAGATTTCATCCTCTAACACTGGAGCAGATTCAATCGTCTCGTTCATGGAAGACAAAGGATTTGCGGCGGGTCGAAATTTATAGTCAGCTAAAACTTGGAAAGATAGATCCTATTTCATTCGCGGGATTCGACCTACGAGACTCCCACGTGATGGTTCGCGAGGAAGTTGATCTGACAGACGCGAATGTTCAGGGAGCCACGCTGTACGGAGGTTTTTATCATCCACCGCTACGATTCGGAGTACCGCTTAGCGAGCAGCACCAGGAAAGTTGCTCAACAGGTAATATAGACATGCTCATGAAGACAAAAAACGGCAAAGACCGGGATTTTACCAATGTTACTTTCAAGTATTTCAATTTTACCGGAGCCAATTTTTCTGGAATGGATTTGAGTGGAGTTGAGTTTGGCTACTGTAACCTTACAGATGCTAATTTTACGGATGCCGTGATTACACGAGCTAACTTTTACTATGACTGCTTTTCATGGGATTTTGAAAATATGATGAATAATCATACACTGACATTGGAGCAGATCAAGCAGACGTGGAACTATAAACATGGGGTGATGAAAGGGATCGCCTTGCCGGATGCAATCCGCGCGGCACTCGAAGCGGAAAAAGAGAAATCAACGGCGGAAACAAATGAAACACCGGAGGAATCCAAGGCGGAATCGGAGGATTCGAAAGCAACCGAGGTGGTGAAACCGGAGTTGGAAAAATAGAAACCTATGGCAGAATCGGCAAAAACTGCCGACTGACGCCGCGAATACATAGTGAATAAAAGTCACATGGCAAAACTTCTTGTCATGTGACGGGCGGTGCGTCGGTACGCCCTCTTTCCATCAATGTAGGTACCACCCACAGTACGTGGACAAAAAACGCTTAGTTGGGACAGCGAGATGGTCAACGTTTTCGCAATTGCCGGGGTACTAGGGCGTGTTTACATCATTCGGCGTAGCCATTCGCGGGTAATGGCAAGGAGGCGAACACAAAATATACCATATCCAATTTATCATCACGGGTAAAAATGCGACGAGGCGTCAGAACCGTCTACGAAAACTTTTTACCCGACATTGGTGCTGCCAACTCGGTAAAATGGCATGAATGATGCGTTCGGACGGTTACCGACAGCTCCCGGCCATCACTTGCAAGCCGATGCCGAAAGCGAAGCGACGCATCGGCAGCTCGCTCTACTCGGAGCGATTGCGTTGCAGTCTTATCTCATTTCGCGGAAAGTCACCTCGGAAATCGGAGCGTTCCGACCTTCTTTATACTTGTTGGGGTTAGCCGATACGGGTGCGGGGAAGGATTATCCCAGAGCGGTCAATCAATACGTGTTGAACATGATCGGAGAGAACGAGCAGGTTGCCGAAGAATGTTCCTCCGGCGAGGCGTTGGAGGATCTGATCTTGGATAAAAACCGCATTATGTTCAACGCCGACGAAATCAATTTTACGCTCGCCAACATGTCGGGCACGGAATCGCGGTATAAATCGCTCGAATCGCTCCTGTTGAAACTCTACTCGGAAGCGTACACCGCTCACCGGCGACGCATCAGGGCGGTCCAGAGGGGTGCTCCCATTCAATCACCTGTCGTGTATGAACCCGCTCTTGTGCTCTTTGGCACCTCCACACCACAACGGTTTTTCCGCTCGCTGACGCTCGATATGATCGAGGGTGGTTTGGCATCGCGGTGCATTATCGTCACGGGTGAGCCGCGTGGACGTGGACAAGACCGAAAAGAACTCTCCACCATGCCGGATGGTATTATCGATATCGCCAAATATTGGCACGAGTACACCTATCCACCCGCTGCACAAAACGTACTCGCGGACGCGGGATATCCGCCGACGCTTTACCCGATCCCGGTGACGCTGGCCGCTCGTGAACAGCTCGCTCGATTTCGTACCTATTGCGATGACCAGAATATCGAACTATCGAAAACCAACCATATCGCTTCCGCCATGTGGACGCGTACCTACGAGACCGCTGGGCGGCTCATGCTGGTTTACGCCTGTTCCAAAAATCACGCAGCCCCCGTCATCGATACCGACGCCGTCAGCTGGGCGTCCAATTTCGTCATCTGGGCCGCGGGACATCTCGTGCACATGATCAGCCAAAATGTCGCGGAATCGCCATTTCACGCACTCATCCTGAAAGCATCCAACCTCCTGCGTGACAGCGGCGGGAAGTTGACGAAACGCGATCTGTATCGTCGAATGCACATTTCAACCAGGGACATGGATACGTTGATTCAAACGATGCAGGAATCCGAATTGATTGAACCACTCATAAATGTTAGCACTGGAAACAACCCATCTTATCTAGTTTCACTAAAATCGTTGTGACAGATCTTGTGACAAAGTTGTGTCATTTGAGACAGTAGGACGTTTTTTTGCCCTCAACTGTCATGTTTGTCACACCTTTTGTCACACGGTTTTGTGACAGTTGGAAATTGATGGGAAGTATGGATATATATTACAAAAAAAAAAAAAAAAAAATAAAAATAAATACAATATTACTATACTGTCACGTTGTCACACGCATCTATTTTATGCACGTTAAAAACGCGTGTTTTACCCCCGTTTGTGTACGTACGCGCGTTGTGACGGTGACAATGTGACAGCTGGCCTCGAGCACCTCAACGCAACCATCAAAAAACAACCACTCACCGCGTATAATCCGCGTGACTTTGGTCCACGTGGGCCAAGAAGTTTACTTACGGTAATACTTTTCGCATCGCGCAAAAGGCTCAAATTTGCGTTGTGACGCGATGTGCGGCGCGGACGGTCAGCGGGTCGCGATAGGTGACGAACGTCGAGCACGAGCGAAATTTGAAGGAATCGGCACGGGTCCTTCCCGGAGCCGAAATTGGTCATGCCGCGGGAAGGAGCCACCGCCCACACCACAGTTGGTTGCTAATAGGGGAAAACGTGAAATGCAGGATTTTGCTATCGAAATAACCGATTTATCCCAAATTACTCCCTATGAACAGAATCCGCG
>JAQVKF010000196.1 GCA_028694795.1 Thermoguttaceae bacterium
TCTTACGAACAGGCCGATACGCTCAGTCCAGATGAACAGGCAAAGCTCGACAGTCCGATTGCGGAGTTGGCGTTGTCAGTTCGAGCGCGTAAGTGCATGGCACGATTGGGAATCAATACGATTGGCGATTTGGTCCGCTTGACTGGCGACCAACTTTTGGAATGCAAAAACTTCGGCATCACAAGTTTAAACGAGGTCAAAGAAAAGCTGACGGCCGCCAACCTGCGGTTGCGCGGTGATTGAGGCTTTAACAGGCGGTCGTCGTTTGATGGAACGATTCATAAGATGGCATCGTTCCCCCTAAGGCATCTGTAATCCGCGTAGCGTGAAACGGGTAGCTGTTAGTTAGGAGAGACCGCCGGGAATGTCGCAGAAGGAATCCGTGCATCGGATTCCTTTTTTTGTCAAATTTCTCACATACCGCGAGTCGAGGTTGTTCTTCCGTCATAATTTTTAAAAATGAACTCTTTTCTTTAGCAAGTCGTATTTCTGATTAGTTGCATTTGATAGTTACCGCTTTCCACGAGAATCATTCGCGATTGCGAAGAAGTCGGTAGTTGGTCGAGTTTTGATGCGTGAAAAGCGGCCGCGTAAAAATGGACATATACCTTTGGTTGAACAATGAAGGAGTTTTGCACATGCGTTTGACATGGAAACAGTTTCTGGCCGCGGTCGGACTAGGTGCGGCCCTGACTTTTACAGGGATCTATGCGGTCCACACCATGGCGGCGGATACGAAGTCGGAGCTTTCTCCGGAAACACAACAGGCAATAGCCTATGCGAAAGATTTGTCACGAGCGTTTCGTGAAACGGCCGGTCGAGTACTTCCGTCGGTGGTGACGATTCGTGGCGAGTTTGGTTTGGAAAGTCCATCGAGTGCGGATGGTTCTGTGGATGGCTCTGATTCACAAGTTCCGAATCGCCGTCAACCGTCCATCGAAGAGATGATTCCACCGGAATTTCGTCCATTTTTCCGGAATCCGGGCATGGGTGATTTCGGCAATCAAATTCCCAATATGCCGCGTGGTGGACGTCAGGGTTATTCCGTCGGTTCCGGCGTGGTCATTGATGAGAGCGGGATTATTTTGACCAACAATCACGTGGTCAGCGACGCGGATAAATTGATTGTGACATTTGATGACGGTACAGAGTATACCGCGACCGATATCAAATGCGATCCACAGACCGACCTGGCGATTGTGCGAATCGAGGGAGCGAAAGATTTGGTCGCGGCTCCGTTGGGCGACAGTGATCAGGTGGAAGTCGGTGACTGGGTATTGGCATTGGGCAATCCATTCGGTCGTCTAAGCGGCTCGGTCACGGCGGGAATCGTGAGCGCGAAAGACCGAAGTATTGGCGTGGCGGATCGCGAGAGCTTTATTCAAACCGACGCGGCAATCAATCCTGGCAATTCTGGCGGACCGCTCGTCAATCTTGCTGGTGAGGTGATCGGAATCAATACGGCCATCAGCTCGACGACGGGTAACTTTGCGGGGGTCGGATTGGCAATTCCAAGCAATAGTGCCAAATGGGTGGTCGAACAGCTTAAATCGACCGGCTCGGTCAAGCGTGCGTATTTGGGCGTCGAAATTCGCCAACTTCCCTCTGCGATTGCGAGTGAACATGGTCTTAAACCACACGACGGTGTACTGGTCGGACGTATAAGTGCGGATAGTCCGGCTGCTAAGGCGGGTGTGGAACCGGATGATATCATCCTGTCGTTCGATGGGAAGAAAATTGATTCGCCCGACCAACTCCAAGCAATTGTCGAACGCGCAGAAGCGGGAAAATCGTATCCGATGGAAGTGTTGCGAGATCAGGATCGACTCACGCTCAATGTCGAGCCTCTCGAACGACCGGAGAGCTTTACGCGACATCCGGAAAATCTGAGCAATTCCCCCAAATCGGAGGGCGCCGATTTCGGCGATTTGGGCATTTCTGTTCAAACGCTTACGCCGGAATTGGCCAAACAATTGGGGGCAGACGTCGAGGCGGGGGTGGTCGTCAGTGCTGTACAACCTGGTAGCACCGCCGAGTTAGCCGGGATCCAAACGGGATCCATTATTCTCGAAGCAAACCGTCAACCCGTGAAAACAGCGGAGGAATTTTCCGAAATCGTTAAGAAAAGC
Source organism: Thermoguttaceae bacterium (assembly GCA_028694795.1). Lineage (GTDB taxonomy): Bacteria > Planctomycetota > Planctomycetia > Pirellulales > Thermoguttaceae > JAQVKF01. Next base: position 2,130 of record JAQVKF010000196.1, read on the forward strand.
GAGAAGAAAAAAGTCATGCTCAAAATCTGGAGCGAAGAAGGCACCTGGCTCCAAACGATCGACTGGAATAACAACTAACCGAATCGTCATTGCCAACGTGACCGATAAAACGTCTGAACCGTAAAAGAGCCGGGAACTGCATCATCGCGATTCCCGGCTCTTTGTTTTTCTTACTTGCGGCCATCCGGCACAGACACATTAAACGATCATGATCTGCGATTGTTGAATGGCGAATAGACTGCTAATGGATTCGTCAAGGTGGATTCGCTTAATCGCCTCGCCAATGAGCGGCGCGACACTAAGCACTTTCACCTTTTGGGTCGCCTCACCCCGTTTGAGTGGAATCGTATCGGTCACGACCACTTCCTTCACCGGCGCATTGTTCAGATTTTCAAAAGCATTCCCACAGAAAATACCGTGCGTCGCGGCGAGATACACCTCCCGCGCACCGGCCTCGTACACCATTCTGGCCGCTCCGGCAATCGACCCAGCCGTCGCAATCATATCGTCGAAAATCAGGGCAATCTTGCCCTCGACCGGCGCACCAATCAGATTTTCCTGAGCCGTTTTGGCTCCATTCCGACGCTTATCCACAATCGCAAGCTTACCACCCAATCGTTCTTGATGTTTCAGAATACGCTTGATCGAACCTTCATCTGGGCTAACCACAACAAAATCGTCCGGAGCAAATCCCTGTTGAAGAAAATAACCGTCAATCACGGGAGTCGCATTGAGATGATCGACCGGAATATCGAAAAAGCCCTGCAATTGATGCGTGTGTAAATCCATCGCCACGACACGATCCGCACCGCTGCGTGTAATCAGATTCGCCACGAGCTTCGCCGTAATCGGTACACGACCCTCATCCTTACGGTCCTGTCTCGCGTAACCATAATACGGAACAACCGCTGTGATACGTTTGGCACTCGCACGCTTGAAACTGTCGATCATAATGAGCAGTTCCACCAGCGATTCGTTGACCGGCGGACAAGTCGGCTGAACGATGAAAATATCCCGCCCACGCACATCTTCCTCGATTTTGCAGCAGGTTTCGCCATCCGCGAAATCGTAAAGAGAAATTTTACCCAAAGGAAGATCCAGATAGTGACTAATACGCAACGCCAAATCTGGATTCGCACGACCACTAAAAATTTTCATCGACCCATTCTCATTAAGCAAAAGGAATCCTGACAGCCACACCAGCGATCGGTCCACCTACCGCTCGCCCAATTTTTTGTACCCATTCCAGTTGAAAACGCGACGGATGGGCAATCTTCCTCGATGCGATCATGACAACAACACCCGAATGTTTCGCCCCATTCGACCAACCACTCCAACCGAACACCTCATATTATCGTCACTTCATAAAATTTCGCCAGTGCTGTTCGAAAAACTTCTCGACTTTATCCTTCTCCGCATAGAATTCAAATTCCACTCTTGCTTTTTTGTCCAAAACAGCTATACTTAGATATGTAATGAGAATGATTCTCAATAAAATTCTAAAGAAGTTTTTTTTGAAGCCCCCCATTTCAGAGGATTCATCCATGATGACATCGTCGGTCATTCCGTTAGATTTGTTGCCACGTGGACATCGAGCCAAGGTGCAGAGTGTCGCGGGTCCCTCGGCGATCCGTCAGCGATTCGAGGAAACGGGTCTGCGTCCGGGAATGGAGCTGGAGATGGTCGAGCCGGGCGATCCGTGCCTGTTGCGCATTGAGGGAACTGTCTTTGGATTCCGGAGTTGCGGACGATTCGATGTGCTGGTAATGCCGCTTTCCTAAAATGATATCGAAGGGATTCCAACGGGAATCCTTTTTTTATCGGTAGCAGCGGGTCTTGTGTCGATAGATCCAAAATCGATAGTCCAATGGCATGTGTCAATCGCATCTGAAAACGTCCGGCCTGTGCAACCAAAAACTAGACAGATGCACAGGGATACGCGATGATATCGAGGTTGCGATATCCACGTGATGACGGCATATCCATGAAATAACGAGAGGATATGGCGAATCTGAATGGAAAACCTGTTCCATTTGATTTGGTGTTTCGATTCGTGATTTTTCGTGGAGAGCTCGCTTTTGAATCAGTTCCACTCCGTCTCATTTTCAACCGAATGGACTTCAGATTAAACGAAATAAACAGATAAAAATGCGTTCACGATTTTCTGGCAGAGTCGCACTCATTGGCAATCCGAACACGGGTAAAACGACCGTCTTTGAGGCACTGTTGGATGGAGGACCATGTCGTCTTTGTTCACCGGCCTCTACGACCGAGCCGCGTGTGGCCACGGTTCACCAAGTTATTCCAGATGCGCAATCGCAACATATGATTGAGGATCGTTTGGAGCTGATTGATCTTCCCGGACTCACGAGTTTATCGCCGGGAAGTCTGCACGAGGTCGAAACGATTCGCGCCTTGGCTGGACGTGTGCCGGAGGTAGTGCCGCCAGATCTTTTTTTATACATACTCGATGCGGACAATTTACGGCGCACACTTTATCTATTTCACCAAATTCGCGAATTAGGATTTCCGGTCGTCGTGGTATTGACGATGCAGGACCGAGCACGCGAACGCGGCATTCGATTGGAACCGGAGCAACTTTCCAAATTATTGGAAGTGCCGGTCATTGAAGCGGCTTACGCAATGGACGGCCCGACGGAATCGGCGAAATCTTCGACGTTAAACGGTGAAGAACTACGTCATTTTCTCTTTCAGACACTCCATCAAGTAGAATCGCAACACACGGGCGAAATGCTTATTTCGATACGTTCACAACAATCGGCGGCTCTTCCAGACATCATTCGCCGCGCGGCGGAACAGCTCGTCGTGCAACTCGCCAGTAATGGCATTCGATGCGTCGGTTGCAGCGGCTGCAGCGGTGGAAACGTTTGCCATCGTAGTTTGCATGGAGATTTACATGACGCCAGCGGGCATTTGATTCCGCACATTGCGGAGAAGTGTGACGCGCTATCATTCAAATCGGAGGGACTGGAGCTTCCGATCTGGGTGATCGAGCGATTGCTTGTCGATATGAACGGTCTTTTGATCCGCGAATTAGGGCTTCCACCCGACGCAATCGCGCATTTTACGGAGTTGCGAACCCATTTGGGCGATTGGAAGCAGATCGCGGCATACGAAGCACGCACACGTTATCAGTGGGTCGAGTGGGTCGTCGCGGAAGCATCCACCGATTTTGAGCCAACCACTTCCAGCGTGTCTGTCTCTCCATCGAACGCTTCCCAAAAACGGAACTCACATTCCAACCGAAACATGTTTTCCAACGCCGATCGCTGGCAAGCGTGGGGCGACCGTGTGGATCGTTTTTTGACCCATCGAGTGTACGGAATACTCGTATTGAGTTTCGTTCTTTTAACGATGTTTCAATCGGTTTTTGTGCTGGCGGCCCCGGCATCCGCATGGCTTGAAGCGTCTGTGGCGTGGTTGGAAACGTTTACACGCCAACATGTTACGCCTGGTGTGTTCCAAGATATGCTCATCGGGGGCGTCATTGCTGGCGTCGGTGGAATTGTCACTTTTTTACCGCAGATTTTAATTCTTTACTTTCTCATCGCGATTCTTGAAGAGAGCCGTTACATGGTTCGAGTGGCGCTGCTGATGGATCGTTTGATGATTCGTTTCGGTCTGCGAGGCCGCTCGCTCATTCCGCTACTTTCGTCCTGTGCCTGTACCATCCCTGGGATATTGGCCGCGCGATCAATCGAAGATCCGAATGAACGGTTGCGCACGGTGCTCGTCTCCCCGTTGATTACCTGTTCGGCACGTCTCCCCTCCTTTACGCTGTTTATCGCGGCATTCATTCCCGCAACGGCATTTTGGGGTGGATTATTCCATTTACAGGGGTTAGTTTTACTAGCCATGTATTTTCTGGGTACCGTAACGGCGATTTTGTCGGCACTTTTGCTGCGTCGTACCCTCTTGCCGTCGCCCGTTCAGCCGCTGTTCATGGAGATACCGCGTCTACGGGTGCCGTCGCTCAAAGTCGCATTCCAAAGGGTGTATGAACGAGCGATTGATTTTTTAACGGTCGCGGGAACGACGATCCTCGTGATGTCGATTTTACTTTGGGCGGCGACCTATTTTCCTCGTGGGGGAGCAACCGAATCGGAACATTGGCAACACAGTTATCTCGGACGTTTCGCCACGACGATCGAACCTGTTTTTCGCCCAGCCGGTTGGGATGGACGGATCGGTACAGCAATCCTCGCTTCGATCACCTCGCGAGAACGTGTCGTGTCAAATTTAGGGATTTTGCTCTATGCGGAGCCGAAAGATACGAATGGAAAGATGGAAAAAAACACGACGGAGAACACCTCAACGGTAGAAAATGCGGCGAAAAGTGGAAAAGCCGAAAATACGGCGACTTCACCCGAACAACAGGCCGCAACCAGTGATCCGACCCATCGGCTTTGGAGCGAACGGCTGCACGCGGCACGTTGGGAGGGTACGGATCGACCATTGTTCACACTGCCGTCGGTTTTGGGCATTCTCGTTTTTACGTCGCTCTGCCTGCAATGCGCGGCGACGCTCGCAGTCCTGTATCGCGAAACCAAATCGTGGAAATGGCCGACGCTCGCGTTTTGCTGGCAAACCATCCTCGCCTACACGGGGGCCGTGCTGACCTACCAAATTGGCACTCTCATCATGGGCGGCTAGGATGTGTGCACGTACACGTCGTACCATGTTGACCCGCGTTGCAGTTTGCACGTCTAGTAAAAAGTTTTGAAAGGGGAGTCTGAGGGGAAACTTCAGGGCAATCGCACACTAACTTGTTGTCAAGCCAATGACTTGCGCGAGGAAGCCGACATTCCAGCCGGCCATGCGACGTTTCATGGCGATGCTTTCTTTGTAGGTGTTTTGCTTTAAAAGCGAAAT
>JAQVKF010000197.1 GCA_028694795.1 Thermoguttaceae bacterium
CGTTATTCCATCGAAGTTCCATCATCTGCCGGTGACAGGCCTCAGTGGATGGGCGTTTTCTGGTTGCGAAAATATGACCATCGATACACCTTCGATAGCCTATGCCGCAAAATATGCCGAAGAAAAAGGTATCCCTATGTGTACCTAATGTCGACACTAGAATCTGTTCCGTAGACAATGATTTACCATATTTTCGGGCAAATCTTTTGGTTATGCGTTGGTGATGTTGTATCCTTATTACATTGCCGATCGGGACGTTGCGGTGTATAATGCGCACTGCGGGGAAAAACCAACATGTTTGGAAAACTATAACAATCGAGAGTAGCATGAGTGTGAATATTGCCGTGATTCCAGTGGCTGGACGTGGTACGCGACTTTTACCACTAACGAAAAGTCAGCCGAAAGAAATGCTGCCACTCGGTCGTAAGCCCGTCGTTCAATTCGTGGTCGAAGAGCTCTCACACTGTGGCGTTCAACGGATGGTACTCATTACCGGGCCGGGTAAAACGGCGATCGAAAACCATTTTGATATCGATACCGAGTTGGTCGATTATCTGCGCACGGCGGGCAAAGAGAACGAATTGGCTGAGTTGGCGTTTGAGCGTGAAGAGATCCAGTATTTTTACACACGACAACGCCGTCAGCTCGGTCTTGGACACGCGGTGTTGTGTGCAGAATCACTCGTGAACGAACCATTCGTCGTTGCTTTGGGCGATTCGATTCTTGGAAAAAACGCTCAGTCGCTGGCGGTGCGGCGAATGATCGATATTTTCGAGCAGAACGCCGCAGACGCCGCCATCTGTTTTCGAGAAGTGCCCATCGAACAGGTCGTGCGTTACGGAATTGCAAAACCCGTCGAGGCTGTAGGCCATGCCACCACGCTCACAGAAAATGCGTTTCTACTCGAAGACATCGTTGAAAAGCCCTCGATGGAAGAATCGCCCAGTCGCTTAGCGGTTGCCGCTCGTTATGTGTTTCAGCCAAAGATTTTCGAATATCTACGTCAAACGAAGCCGGGTAAGAATGGTGAAATCCAATTGACCGATGCGATTCGCGCGATGATCCGCGATGGCGGCAAAGTGTGGGGGCTGAAATTAACCGATGCGGACACACGGTACGATATTGGTAACTTCGAGAGCTATTATCGCGCTTTCACCGAGTTCGCGTTGGCCGATCCGCTCTACGGAGAAAAGTTTGGCCTCTGGTTACGCGAACGCTTAGCAAAGTAGGCGGTTCATCGAAATCGCGGCATACGTGCCACTTCAATCCGACCGCCTGCGAAACGAGCCGGGAGTGTTTTTTATTCGATCTTAGTACCACAAGCGGCAGGCAAAAGGTTCGTGTATTTTCTACGGAAATGTTTTTTCGTAAAATTTTTGCTATACGGTGATTGCGCAGATTTGATAAGATATCACCGTCGATGAATCCACTTCGTTCTCAGCATCGGGCGACAATATGCCGCCACCGCAGCCTCGGTAACGATTCATTCGAATGGGTGAAATATTCTATTGCCGCGCGTTGGCCAGAATCTCGGTCACAATCCACGGCAGATCGTCCTGTTCGAGCCGTTCGATGCCTCCCGGAATCGCGAGCCGCCAGTTGGGCCACTGATCGACCGTACCTGGCATATTGGGCCGCTCTTCAATCGCGAGCAAATCTTCCAGCGTGACCAGTACTATTTCCGCGGGTGATTCACCCAACACACGATATTCCTGCTCGACCACACCTTCCACTGGAGTGTCCGCTGCGAGTCCGGTTGCCTGTTGAACACGTTTCAAACTGGGCAAATTGACCCCCGGTTTCAATTCGGGAATCGCCTGCAGCATCGCTTTTTCGTCCGCACCGCTCCACAATCCCGCAAGTGTTGGCAGATCGTGCGTCGTAACCATCGCCATCGAATGTTCCGGGAAACGCTCCGGATGATCTTCAAAAATTTGCAACCGGAATTGGAAAATTCCATTCTTTTCGAGCGTCTCACGCACATATGGCTCTACGGTTCCGAGGTCTTCACCGATAATAAACGGTGACGATTGATTCGCGGCACGGGGTGTTCGCGCGGCCTCCAATTTCAAAATTCCGAGCATATCATGATAGGGATACTGAACATACATACCGTCTTTCGGTTCCGCTCGCGAGGGAATCCAGAACAGACGAAAACATCCCATCACATGGTCAATTCTCAATCCTTCCGAATATCGTAACGACGCTCGCACCGTCTCCACAAATGGCCGATACCCTGCTAAACGCATCTGATGCGGAATCGTCGGTGGCAATCCCCACCGCTGTCCGAGCGGATTGAACGCATCCGGCGGCGCACCCGCTTCACAATCAAACGCAAAACAATTCTGCCACGCCCACGCATCCACACCATCGGGACACACTCCGATCGGCAAATCTTGTACCACTGGTAATGTTTGCGCAGCTCGCGCAAACTGCCCATCGGCTACCCACTGAATCCATTTTTCGAATTGGACCATTCGGGTCTGTTCTTGGAGCAAGGCCTGAATGTCGGGCGATTCGGGATGCCGATAAATTTCCGGCCAACTCATCCAAACGGCACCATAGCGTCTCGCCAAAATGTTCCAAGCGGCCAATTCGTTCAACGATTTTTCCAATTCCTTGCAAAAAGCGTCGAATTTCGCGAGGTTTACAGAATCGTTCGCCTGTTGCGTCACAAAATGTTCAAACAGAATTTCCAACGCACGCATTTTCGCGGGAAAAATCGCATTTCTATCGATGATCCGTTGCTCATTCAGCAGTCGCGTTTTGGTCGCAATGGCTTCGATTTCCTGCCGTTGCGATGGTGGTAACGTTTCGTAACCAGGGATTTCCTCGACGCAGATCGCGAGCGGATTCCGGAATCGCCGACTCGTACTGTAATACGGACTCGGATTCTGCGGCAGAATCGGAGCGGCGGTTCCCTGCGGATTGATCATCGCTAAGTCCGCACCCGCAGATTTCGCCCACTCTAACACCTTGCGAAGATCCCGATAATCGCCAATGCCCCAACTTTCTTGCGAACGACAAGCGTACAACTGCAATGACACGCCCCAGGAACGCTCCGGGGTGCGGCATTGACTCGGAACGACGATCACCTGAATCGCGGACGCCTTCGGATGTATCTTCGAGCAAGTGGACAGCCGAGCTTCTTCCGAATAATCATGGTCCACCGCCGAAATCAATTCGTGCGTTTGATTTTCGAGAAAATAAGTGTGATAACCGAGTGGCAAATCGGCAAAATCGCCCGGCGTCTGCCGCTCGGTCGAACCGTCAGGCCACGTGACTCCGGTCTCTAGGCGTAACAGTCCCGGCTTCGGAAAATGAACCGATTCGCTCACCGTGACCACCCACACAGGCAACATCCCGTCAATTAGCCCCTCAACCTCGCTCACATCCCCCTTCTGGATTGATTGGTGGAGATGGGTAAGCGTTTCCGGAGAAACTTCGTGATATTGGCCGTCAATATCATAAAAACCGTGATAGACACCCCACGCATCGGTCAAAGAAGCACCGCTCATTTTGCTTACCCTTTCTGTGTAGATTATCTATCATAACGCATTTTTCGGGATACGTCGTACAGGCATCCCGCAAAGTCGTTGCACACGATATAATTCTAGCGAAAAGCAAATGAGTCGGGAAGTTAAAAAGGCAAAAAGTTTTTCCTCGAACTCCCTTTCCAAAACTTTTTACTAGACGCACAAACTTCAATATCAACCAACACAGCCCCCCAATTGCAGTTATTTCATTCTTGGCCATCGGTTTTTTACCATGTAATTGCATGTGAACATGCCCTATATAGGAATGATGTAAACACACCCTAGCGAATATAACGTGAGAAGGCAGACGCTTGCGCTCCATGACGTTCACTCATCGAACATACCGCCAAATATTTCACTCCACCTCACCGCTTGTTATGCAAGCAGGGTGCGTATTGAAGCCGCATTGTGTGGCCTAGGAATGTGACAAAATAGACAAAATGGACAGAAAATACGCTTAGTGTGTTTGAATCCGTAACAAAGTTCCGAATGTGACGATATAAGAAAGGATTCCGGTTTTTTGCAATAACACAGTTGTAAGGAATCGTATAACCATAACGAATTCATTTGATAGATACATCAGAGACTTGGAGAAAATACGCTGGATGGATCCTGTTTTTTTCCAAAAGTCCAAAGTTCAACCGAACAGGTAAACCCATGATTGTCATTGAAGCCAAAGATGTAAAAAAGACTTACGGCGACGTGGATGTCGGCGTTCAAGCACTTCGAGGAGTGAGCTTTCAGGTACAAAAGGGTGAATTTCTTGCGATTATGGGGCCAAGTGGTTCTGGCAAGAGTACGCTTTTGCATATTCTGGGCGGCGTCGAAGTTGCATCCGGTGGCCAGGTGCTATTGGATGGCACCGATTTGAGCAAATTGAGCGATGATGAACGCACGTTGATTCGCCGCAATCGATTGGGATTCATTTTCCAATCGTTCAATCTGCTTCCAACTTTTACGTCCATTGAAAACGTCGCATTTCCACTTGATCTTTCGGGGGTTTCGGCCATAGAGTCCCGCAAACGTGCCCTCGACTCGCTGGCTTTGGTCGGTATGGCACATCGAAAAGACCATATTCCCAGCCGCATGTCCGGTGGTGAACAGCAGCGTGTAGCAATCGCGCGCGCACTGGTAACACAGCCGTCGTTGCTTTTGGCCGACGAACCGACCGGTAACCTTGATTCGGCCAACGGTCGGCAGGTGACGGCACTGTTACGCAAATTGGTCGATGAGCAGCAGCAGACCATCGTCATGGTGACACACGACGCGTCGGTCGCTGATCAGGCTGATCGCCTGATTCGTGTGCGTGACGGACTGATCGAAAAAGATGTGCAGCAGCAGATCAAAAGTCGCACGATCCAGCGCGATCCGCTCTTCCGCCGTCTGCCCACCTAGCGCAGCACAACGATGCTCTCGCCTCGCTTGCCGCGTTTGGAATGGAAAAAAAGTCAAAAGCATGGATGCTAAAGAAAGATCATAGGCAATGGTACTTTGGAAATTCACCTTTCGTGAGATGATGACACGGCCCGGTCGCGCGGCGTTGACGCTCATTGGAATCGTCATCGGCGTCGCCTCGGTGGTCGCGGTCAACCTTTCAACGATTACCACACGGCGCGCTTACGATGAGATTTTCCGTAGCTTGGCCGGCCGTAGCGATTTCGAAGTGGTTGCCGAAGGTCAGAGCAGCGTGCCAGAAACGCTCGCCGCGTCGATTGAGGCAGTCGAAGGGGTTGAGGCGGTCGCTCCCGTCTGTTCGCGGTATACCGTGCTCCAATTTGGTAAAAAGCGACTCACCGCTCAAATTCTGGGAATTAATCCAGAAAAAGATGTTCACGTTCGAAACTATATTTTCGAAAAAGGCGAATCGTTCGAAACGCTCAGCGGTGCGATGTTCGAAAAAAGTTTCGCGGAAGGATTAGGTGTCAAAAAAGGGGATCGAATCACGATTCTCACGCGTCGATTTCGGCAGGAAATCGAGGTCGGTGGTACATTCCAATTTCGTGATTCGGAAGGTTTGGTCCAGGCGAGCGGTTTAATTCTATTGCCAATCGAAGCGGTTCAGTATTATTTCAATATGCCGCAAAAGGTCAGTCGTTTAGATATCGTTTTGAAATCTGGGGTGGACGAGTTGGCGACGATGACCGCGATTGCGGGGGTTGTGCCATCGGATCTAATGGTACGGATTCCATCGACGCGGGCTCAGCTCGGTCGAGATACGATCGCTGGTGCGGAGCAGGGACTCAATTATTCCTACGCACTATCGCTGTTGCTGGCAGTGGTTCTGATTCTCAACACGTTCATGATCAATGTGAGCGAACGTCGACGCCAGCTGGCAGTACTTCGAGCGTTGGGAACGACGCGTGGGCAAGTGATGACGATGCTGCTACGTGAGGGACTGATTTTTGGCGTCGTGGGTACGCTTTTGGGGATGGTGTTGGGCATCGTGGGTGCGGAAATCCTTGTTTACCTGTCTGTTGATGCGCAAAGCGCGGTGGCTCCCAAGGTGATCTTTTCGTGGGAACCGTTCCTATTGGCCGCGATTCTCGGTCCAGGTCTGTCGGTCGCCTCGGCATGGATTCCCGCCAGGCTTGCCGCGAAAGTGACACCCCTCGAAGGCATGCGTCCTGTCGTCCAGGAGGATGGTACCCCGATTTCCCGCAAAGCGACGCTCGCGGGGGTCGTTACGCTTTCGCTCAGCGGTGCGGGATTGGCCGGTTGCGGTATGGGACTTTTGCCGTCCGGACTGACCATTCCCCTCGGAACGCTGTTCGTTGCGGGTCTCGTCTTCCTGATTCCGTTGATTTTGGAACCGGTCACCTCGCTGGTGACATGGCTGACCCGACCATTCATTGGTGTGGAAGTCAAATTCGCTCAACGTCAGGTCTTACGACGTCGCACACGTACCACGCTCACGATTGGCGTATTGTATATCGCGGTTTCGACCGGTATCGGGCTGGGTATGACGATCATGAACAATGTGGACGAAATTCGGAATTGGCAGAAAATCACGGTGGCGGGCGACTTTTTCGTACGAGCCGCGTTTCCAGACGCGACAGGCAAAACGGTCGCCATGCCAGACGAAATCGGCGATCAAATGCGCGCGCTGCCGGGGATTAAATCGGTGCGAGCGGTCTCGTTTTTACAGGGTGTGCCCGTTCGTCATCTCAAAGTGATGATTATCGCCCAACAACCTGACTCGGAAACGGGCTTCGCCATGCTGCTCAAAAAGGGATACGACAAGGCCAGAGTACACGAGGCTTTGTTGGCTGGCGAGGCGGTGATCGGTGAACCGGTCGCCACGAAACTCGGTCTGCGTATGGGCGACACGATTCCATTGGAAACGCGTCATGGACATCGCGATGTTCGGATCGCAGCGATTGCTTCTGAATTTATGAACAGTGGCCTGGTCGTGTACCTGAATTGGGAAAACGCTCGCCAGATGTTCGGCATTGACGGCTCCGATGTGTTCATGATCACCGCT
>JAQVKF010000198.1 GCA_028694795.1 Thermoguttaceae bacterium
TGGAAATAAGCATCATTTAAGACGTTAATTTTTATTTCACGAGAAAATCAAATCGCTTGCAAAATTATAAATATTTTCGATATGCATATAATATGAACGGGTAGGTATCGGATGTGCGGAACCCGATCGGAGACAGCCGGAGGACACGCAATGGGGAGGCCAGTGGGCAATGCGCCGATTGTGGAGGCCGAGTTCCCGGCTGGGCTAAATCGGACAGCTGGGTAAAGTCGAATGACTGAGATGCCAACCGGGGTGCCCGGCGGTTGTGACTCGGTAAGCGGTCGCTCTTATTGATCGGTGAATTCCGCAGAGAGATAATTTTCCGCGGGACATCGTGGCGTGGTTGCAAAAAACGATGCTCATTCGAATAAAATCTATCTATATTTCCAAGATCTCACTATCGCAAAGGAGGACGTCCATGAAGAAGTTTGGAGTCCGCAATCCGTTGGCGAGCCATGGTGACCATGGCGATGGGGAACGATGTTTTCCCATTTGGCAAGAGAACGCACGACCGGAGATTTCCGCGCGAAATTGGATCGATCGGGTGAAAATTGGTTTCGACAGGCTCATTTTTCGCACCTCGATTTGGATGGCGATATGCGGCGTTTTGGCGATATTCCAGGCCGTGAGCGAGGCACAACAGCTTCCGACGGAAGGTATGAACCCTGGCGATCAGCTCGTGGGTAGTGGTGTTTCGTGGGAGCGTTTGAACCAAGCGGATACGAATGCCAACCAGGATTCGCCAGTGCCGGTTCAGGTGGGCGATGAGGGCGGAGTGATTTTTACACAGCCCGGTTTACGGAATCGGGGTCCGTTTTCGCCGATTCCGCAGATGCCGTGGACGACGGGCGATACGTCACCCGATTCTTCTCTGCAAGGCCGACCTTTTGAAACGTCGATGGGACCGAGAGTGATCGGGGGTTACACGGTTCTGCCGACCTTACCAGGTGTCTCGCGAGTTAATAGTGCATTTGGCGGCATTCCGAGTCCCGGCCATGAGCGGCAGCCGGTTTCGGAGGGTAAAAAACGATTTGATCGTTATCAAGCGGAATTGGACGCACAGCGTGCGGCGGAGAGGGAGGCCGCGTGGAATCAGGATCAAGTGTCAGGTTCCACGTCGCGTCGAGCACCCATCCGTGCACTGACCAGTGCCCTGCCGATTTACGCGGAGACGAGAGTCCCAAATTTGAACCAGGCTTATCGTCCCGCGCCGATTCCGCAGTCGGTGTTTGGCGGCGAGATGGGGAATCCAGAACCACGGGGGATCGTTTCTTCCACCGGTCGAATTCGTCCCTCACGCGTGGTGTCCAACGCGGAATCGACTGCGGCAAACGGTCCGGTTTGGATGCGTGATGCACGCAGTAATGCGGAGATTGCGCCTGATACGGCTGGTAACGACATGGCTAATGATATGTCCGACGCGCCGGCGAATGGCGGTGGTATGGAAGAAGATTCCATGGATATGTCCGCTGATTCGGGGCAGGGGGGGCCGGAGTTTGCGAATGAATCGAATCCGCCAGCGGAAGCGTTTTATCAGCCGCTTGCGAGCGATGAGACGCTGTATAGCGGCGATCCCGCCTCGTCGATTGCGCAGAAAATTTTTAATGCTTCAGCAGTGCGTCGAACGACCCCTATGCATGTGTTCGTTCAGGGAAATACAGTGGTATTACAAGGCTCGGTACGTTCGCTGTATGACCGTGATTTAGCCGAGGCGATCGCGGCCTCAGAACCAGGCATTCGTCGGGTCAAAAATCAGCTGCGCGTTCAAGACTAGACAAGTCGAAGGGAGTGTTGCAATTTCCAATCTGATCGGTTACACTGGCGACGTAGATAGGCTAAAGAACACATGAATAAGTCAGAAACACGTTAGATCAAGAAAGGGTTTCAACCGATGTACATGGGGAAATGGCTACTTGCCGCCGTGTTGGGTGGGTTACTTATCAGCTCGACCGCGATTGCCGGCGAGTGGAAATTGCAACAGGCACAACTCATGACCGAATGGTCCTCAAAGGTTTCGCCTGAGAACGCGTTGCCGGAATATCCGCGTCCGCAGATGGTCCGCACCGATTGGAAAAATCTGAACGGATTGTGGGATTTTGCGATTAGTGAAGCGAAGCCCGACACATTTGAACAGTCGATTCTCGTACCATATCCGGTCGAATCAGCGTTGTCGGGCGTGATGGCCGCCCCGGGCACCGCGGAACGCTGCTGGTACAGCCGAACGTTTACTGTACCGAGCGATTGGGCGGGTAAGCGGGTCGTATTGCACTTTGGCGCGGTTGATTGGGAAGCGGAGGTTTTCGTCAATGGCACCAGCGTGGGCACCCACACTGGCGGTTATGATGCATTCTCATTCGATATTACCGACGCATTGAAAGATGGCGGAAAAGGCGACCAGGCACTGACCGTCCGAGTGTTCGATCCGACCGACCAAGGTTGGCAGCCGCGTGGTAAACAAGTTCTGCATCCGGAAGGTATCTGCTACATTCCGACGACTGGTATTTGGCAGACCGTGTGGATGGAACCGGTGGCGAAAGGTGGTATCGATAAGCTGATTATCACGCCGGACGTTGATGCGAAACAGGTCAAAATGACCGTCGTCGCCGCGGAAGAAGCTGAGGTGGAGCTAGCCGTTGCGGGGTTGGATACCGTTACGGGCAAAACGAATCAGGAATTGGTACTCGATATTCCGGAATCAAAGCTGAAACTTTGGGCCCCTGACACCCCGTATTTGTACCAGTTCACGGCGAGCGTCGCTCAGAACGGCAAAACAATTGATACGGTCAACAGCTACTTCGGTATGCGTAAAGTTTCGGTTGGCAAAGATAAGGACGGCATCACGAAGCTGCTTCTGAACAATCAGTTCACATTCCAAGTGGGTCCGTTGGATCAGGGTTTCTGGCCGGACGGAATCTATACCGCTCCGACTGACGAAGCGTTAAAATATGACATCGAAATCACGAAGAAACTCGGTTTCAACTGCACACGTAAACACGTGAAGGTCGAACCAGCGCGTTGGTACTACTGGTGCGACGTGTTGGGTCTGCTCGTTTGGCAGGATATGCCGAGTCCGCAGTGGAGTACGGGTAATGAGGCGGGAGCTCCGGGTGAAACGGGACGTCCGTCGTTCACAGAAGAACAGATGGAGCTTTTTAAGGCGGAACTGACCGCGTTGGTCGAAAACCATTACAACAGTCCGTCCATCGTGATGTGGGTTGTTTTCAACGAAGGTTGGGGCCAGCACGACACGGCGCGTTATGTTGATTATGTTCGTTCACTCGATTCGACTCGTTGGATCAACTGTGCGTCGGGCTGGACCGATAAACCGTGCGGCGATATGCACGATATGCACATGTATCCAGGTCCAGGCGTTCCGGAACCCGAAGAGAACCGTGCGGCGGTGCTGGGCGAATTCGGCGGCGTGAAGCTGTCGGTGGCCGATCATCAGTGGAAAGGTCAAACGTGGGGATATATCGAATCATCCGACGCGAAAGCGTTTTTGAAAGATTACCAAGAGTTGTTGGCGAAGGCGTGGGAATTGGCCGACACGAAGGGACTTTCCGCCGCGATTTATACACAGATTACCGACTGTGAGATCGAATGCAACGGTCTGCTTACGTATGATCGTAAGATCATTAAGACCGATGTTGAAGGTATCGCGAAGGCGAATCGCGGCGAGCTGCCGGTGCCGAAGACGATGACCGTTTTGTCCGACGCACGTGACGCAGCTCAGGAATGGAGCTACACGTTCGCGCTTCCGACCGCCGATTGGGCGAAACCGGAATTCGACGCTTCGGTGTGGAAGGTGGGTAAGGGTTCATTTGGAACGGATGGAACGCCCGGCGCGATTGTCGGTACGAAATGGGACGGTTCGGACATTTGGATGCGTAAAACGATTCAACTGTCGGACGAGTGTTTGAAAAACGAACTTTCGCTGACCGTGGTCCATGATGAAGATTGTCAGATTTACATCAATGGAGTATTGGCGGCGGAAGCGACCGGCCATACGGGTTCGTATCGCGTTTTCCCGATCAGTGAGGCGGCTGCGAAGACGCTTCAAGCGGGTGATAACACGATCGCGGTCCACTGTTTGCAAACACGCGGCGGTCAGAACATCGACGTTGGCGTGGTGAGCGTCGAGTGGGTTGAACGTGCCAAGTGATCCGTTTTTCGGATCCACCGTGACATTCCCAGACTACGTCAAGGCTTCCCGATTTATCGTAGAATCTGGAGAATGATTTTGGACGAGTCTGAGTCGAACTTCCAAAGCCTAGGTATGTTGAAGGACACCTAGGCTTGCTAGGTGGAAATATTGATTTTATGCCATTAGCCCATTCTTTTTCGCCTTTGATCGCCGCCGACTTGGGCAATACTCAGGCGAAGTTGGGGGTTTATGCTCCCGCCACACTCGCGAATTTCTCGCGTTTTTACGAAAATACGGATTTGCCGCGGAACGCGGGCTTATCCGAAACGTTTTCATCTTCATCCGTCGGTCATTCTGGAAAATCCACGGTGGAATTGCTAGGTCGTATCCATCCGGAATTTTTGCGAACGGTTCGCAATGACCGTGATTTGGAGACGGAACTGCGAGTCAAAATTCCTGAATTTTTTGCGGCTTGTGATAGTGTCCATCCATCCGGCTCCCAATTAGGTACTGTCGAAAGAGATGTGGACCAACTGGTCGCGAGGAAGGCGAACACGATTTCCACGGATGAGCCGTGGAATTGGGCGATTGCGAGTGTGAATCGTCCTTCGACGACCCGCTTGGTGGAGTGGATTCGGTGTCATCGCCCGTCGGATTCGATTTTTCTCCTTGCGGCGACCGATCTTCCGATTCCGGTGGGTTTACCATCGCCGGACCGTGTGGGGATCGACCGACTATTGGACGCTGTGGCGGCGAATGCGTTGCGTCATCCCGATCACGTGGCGGTCGTGGTCGATGCAGGATCGGCGATCACGGTCGATTTGGTATCGTCAGAAGGTGTTTTCTGTGGGGGCGCGATTTTGCCTGGTATGCAGATGTCAGCGCGTGCGATGTACCAATTCACCGATATGTTGCCACTTCTTGAAACGTCGGAAATGCTCGAACATATTCCCGCCGTTGGACGCACGACGGAATACGCGATGCGCAGCGGATTATTTTGGGGAACGATCGGGGCGATCCGCGAGATGGTCTATCGCATGTCGGAAGAATCAGCCCAATTGGAAGGCGTTTCGGAACTGGGGGTTGATCTCTTTTTGACGGGGGGGATGGGAAGTGTGGCGGGTGCGTTTTTGTGCGAACCTGGGCCTTTGGAAAGGGCGACTAACCCTGTAGAAAGAGGGGACAATCCTACGACGGATTCGCGGGGAACACGTGTCACGTCCCATTCCGAATCACAATGTCAGCTTTCGCATAGGGGATACAACGTTTACTACGACGCGGAACTGACGTTGCTGGGCATTTTGCTTACGGCTCTGCCGATTCTGCTGAAAATCGAGGAATATCGGGAACCACGGTAAGTCGAAAAAATGCAAACTTTTCATTTCTGTGAGGAAATAGTATAATAGGCTGACGTTCGTGTCGTTTTGAACGGTGGAAAATTCAAACGAACAGCAAAATCAGTCATTTCAGCAAGAGATACGACAGCTATGACGCATTCAGGTATATGGAAATCCGTGTTTCGACGAAACTTCGGAAGTTATTTTTCCGGACCACTCGGTTGGCTATTTATTTGCGTTTTCGTTTCGCTCAGTGTTCTGGCCGCATTTTGGCCGCACGATTTTTTCAACAATAACCTGGCGAACTTGGATTCGCTAAATCGTCTTTTTCCGATGGTGATGCTGGTTTTTGTACCCGCGATCACCATGGGACTTTGGGCGGATGAGCGTCGGCAAGGTACCGATGAACTGTTGCTTACTCTCCCGGCGACCGATTTTCAAATCGTGCTGGGTAAATATGCGGCGGCGTTAGGCATCTATACCGCAGCGTTGGTTTTTTCCGGTATTTGCACCTATTCCGTCCTCAAAAGTCTTGGTAATCCCGATTTTGGTCTCTTTTTCGTGACTTATCTCGGATATTGGTGCATCGGTTGGGCGATGCTGGCGATCGGCATGGTGGCCTCGTTCATTACGTCGAGTTTACCGGTGGCGTACATTTTAGGTGCATTATTCAACGCACCGCTTGTTTTCGCGGCGAATGCGGATGTCATTTTGGGCGTCGGCAAATTCTTTGGTAAAGAGGTCAATTTTGCGGATGTCGTAGAACGTTGGAGTTTTTCGGAACAATTCCGCGATTTTGCGCGAGGAGTGTTCAGTCTGTCGAGTGTCGTTTGGTTCGGTCTGATCGTGGTTGTTATGCTCTACGTGTGTATGGTGTTGTTGGGGCGGCGTCACTGGCAGACGGAACAACGTGGTCGTTTGTTGCTGTTCCACTACACGGCGCGAGTGCTCGCGATGGTGGCGATTCTCGTGTCGGTGAACCTCGTTTTCGCCGATCACGATTTGCGATTCGATGGTTCGGCGGAAAAATTGAGTTCGCTTTCTCCGGCAACGATTCGGCTGTTGGATGAGATTCGTTCTGGAGCGCATGCGGCGGATACGGCAACGGACACTGCGAGCGGTGCGGCTCAAACGATCGATACGGCGATGCGTTCGGTCCAAATCGAAGCGTTCATCAGCCCAGAAGTACCGAAGAATTTTGTCGAATCACGATTGAATTTGGTGACGATGCTCCGCGAAATCGCCGCTCGAAGTGGCGGCAAGGTTCGCGTCCGTATTTACGATACGAAACCGTTCTCGGAAGAGGCGGAACGCGCGGAAAAAGCGTACGGCATCTACCCGCAAACGGTCGGCGTTCAGGAACGTGGTCGTTTCGATCAGGAAGAGATTTTCATGGGGGTTGTCTTTCGATGTGGTATGGAAAAGGTTACACTTCCATTCGTCGCGAGAGGAATTCCGGCCGAATATGAACTGGTGCGTTCGCTGATGACCGTTACGTCCCAAAAGCGGAAAGTATTGGGCGTG
>JAQVKF010000199.1 GCA_028694795.1 Thermoguttaceae bacterium
ATCTTTCCAGTTGGTTTCCGGCGACTCGTGACGCGATTGTGACGCAGTTTTCGATCTCGCAAAGTCGGAATGGACCAGTGATGGAAATGAAGGGGCAGGCACGTAACGCGGAGACGGTCACCTACATCGTAGATCAATTTCGAACGCGCGGTTACACCTACCAAATTAGAGATACTCAATTGCGTCAAATTGGTGGGCAGTACAGCTGGGTTTTTGAGATTGCGGTATCGCTCAAACCTCGTCGTGGATAAATTCAGCGGAAAACGAAATCCATGGAGTGATATTGTGGACAAAACGAACCAGATAAATCTGTGGACTTCCTCGATGCGACGGGGTTGTGGCGAAATAGGCCATCGCTAGCCTCGCGTGGAGAAAGACCACGTTGCGGACCGTTGGGCGTGTGTTAGATGACAGATGATCCTAAATGATATATACGGATGAGTCGCCATGAAAAACAATAAAAAACGAACGATGATCCTTCTGCTCCTTTTGGTGGGAATAGGTGGTTTTATCCTATTTCCATCGAGTGAAGAGGGAAAACAAGATCAAAAATCGACCGGTATTTTGGATGTTTTCGATAGTTTGATCCATGGCGAAACCGAGGCGAAAAAAGCTCAGATTCTGCAATTGGATAAAAAAATCGCCACGCAGAAAAAAGCGAATAAAGAGTCGTCTGATATCGGTAATCAGTTGGCAACGTGGAACCTCTATTCGCTGCCCTCGGACCCGCAGATCGCGCCGTTGAAATACCAATCGTGGTTGAATGAGCTGCTATACGATTGTGGAATTACCGGCACAGTGAAAGCGGGCGCGGCGAAGCGAGAGGCCAATTACCATCTCACCGAGTATACGGTCCAGGGGCGTGCAGCGTATATTGCTTGGATCAACTTCCTCGATATTTTCTATCGTCAGATGTTGCTCCACCGGATTATGTCGTTGTCGATCACGCCGATTCGTCAGCAGGATATGGTCGACGTGAATATCAAAATCCAAACGATCGCGCTGACCGGCGCGAGTCGGGATCAATTGCCCGATTTTCAGACGAATGCTCGATTGGCCTCGCCTAATCCGCAAGATTATATGGTCATTTTGGACCGAAATATCTTCAACGAAAGCGTTCAGGACGATCCGATGAATTACGCGACTCTCACAAGTATCGGTGCGGTGAATGGAATTCCGGAAGCGAGGTTTCTCGTCAATATGCCCGTGGTGGGAACGGATGTGGCTCCTGGAACCACGCGGCAGGATGTGATCCGTGTTCAGCCTGGGCAAAAATTGCGTATCGGACGCTTTGAAGGGAAACTGATCGCTGTCTATGACGACGACATTATTCTCGAATCAGCACCTGTAAGCGAAATTGGTGAAAGCGGGACGGAAAACACGATCACGCAGATTGCGGTGAACGAGTCGGAAAAAATGGGGCAGACGGAGACGAATCGGAAAGATTCGACTACACCGTCGAGTGGTGCGGCGCCCAGTACGACTGAAACCACGACTGGCGGTGCGGCCGATGATACGAGTGGCAATGCGAACCATACCACGCCCCAGCCGCCTGCGGAGCGTTGGTTGCTTGCTGTCGGTGAGCGATTGGTGGACGCCTTCGCGTTGCCCCAAATCGAGTAACCATCCGGAATGGAACGTGAGAGTTCAGGAGCGGATCAGGGGCGGAGTCGGTTTTAGTTGGGGAGTGGGAAATGTGGATGACTCGAAGTTTCTCTATTCAATCCGTGTTGAAGTGCCTGTTGGTATTGGGGCTAAGTCTTGGTGTGGTTTCGCCGTCGTGGGCGGTGAACGAGCAGTTGCGTCTGATCGTCCAGGATAAAGCGACGGGCGAACCAATTTTCTGCCGCCTCCATTTACGAAACGCGAATGGCAAACCTCGCCCGTATCGAGGTGATCGGCTCGCGTGGGCGGATCACGTGACGGTGCCTGGCGAGATCGTGCTGATGTTGCCTGAGGGTGAATACAGTTTCGTTTTGGAGCATGGTCCGGAATATAAAACGACATCCGGTACCATTACGATGGTACGAGATGGTAATGATACGCAAACGGTCCAACTCGAACGCGCGGTGGATATTGCCGCGGATGGTTGGTATGCGGGGGATGTCGATATTCGGCGTTCGCTTCGTGACATTCCACCGCTTCTTGAGGCGGAAGACCTGTATGCCGCGGCGGTCATCTCTTTTTCGAATGGAAAGTTGAACGAGCCTGTCGGCAAAGTTCCAACGGATCAGCCGGTGATTTCGAGCCGTGGCACGCGATTCGCGGGAATTCACAGCGGGCGATTCGTGCGGCCTGGTGCAGAGTTGCTTTTAGCTAATCTGCCCGACACGGCGATTCCGCTTACCGGTGTGGAAAACGATTTTCCTGCCTATGCGACGATTCTTGGTCGGATGCACTCCTCCACCGCGAAAACGGACGCCTCGTCATCGGATGACACTATGCCATCGAATGGTGAAAAAGATGAAGGAACTTTCGGACTTACGCCGCGACCGTGGGTTGATCTCGCCCGGATGACGGCGTGGGATATGCCTATGCTCGTGGCGAATGGATATTTGGATTCCGTACGCATCATCGACTCCCGATACACGCGCACGAAGCTGACAGATGAGGAAAAACGCTGCAAACCGCGTGATAAAAAGCTGTATCCGGATTCGCTCGGTTTAGCGAGATGGAATACAGAAGTCTACTATCGTCTCTTGGACGCTGGGGTCGTGCTGTCTCTGACGGCAGGGAGTGGGAGTGGTGATTCGCTTAACGCGCCGGGTGAAAATCGAGTTTATGTGGCTGTGGATGGAGCGTTTTCGTATGCGTCGTGGTGGGAGTCGTTGCGACGAGGGCGTTCGATTGTGACGAACGGTCCGCTGATGGTGGCCGATGTGGGTGGCGAGGCACCGGGGGCCGTTTTTGAAACGGGTGGACAAGCCGAGGCGTTTCCGATTGCGCTGACGATGTCGCTTCGGAATCAAGATCGCGTCGATTATCTGGAAATTATCAAAAATGGCCAGGTTTATCGGGAGATTTCGTTCAGTGAATATGCGGAATCGGCGAGATTACCCGATGTGGAATTTGCGATGGATGAGGAGGGCTGGTTTTTGGTGCGAGCGGTGATTACGGGACCGACGAATCAGTTTCGATTTGCCATGACATCGCCGTGGTTTGTTTGCAAAGACGCGTCACAAGTGGTGGTACCGGATGCGGCGGGCGACGGGGCGAAGTCCCCCGTTGTGACTCCACGGACAAATCGCATCAGTCGATCAGCGGCCCAATTTTTCCTCGATTGGACGATCGAACGTGCTAAACAGATTCAAACCCATGCGGATCCTGTGGAACGAAAAGCGTTGTTGGAAGAATATCGAACGGCGCGAGATTTCTGGAAATCACGCGTCGAAGCCGCCACCTGTGAATAAACCATACCAATCTTTTTGGGGTATATGGCCATGTTTTGCGACTTTTCATTCGGTGACCAGGAATCCCCCTTAGTTCGATGGGATTTGGAAAAAGCCGCAATGGCGAAATCTTTGTCGCAGCGCATGGCTGAGCTTTCTAGGGCGTGTTCACATATAATCACATAGTAAAAACCGATGGACAAGAATGAAATAACAGCAATCGGGGTGGTTTACGTTAGTTGATATTGGAGTTTGTACGTCTAGTAAAATGTTTTGGAAGGGATGTTTGGGGGGAAACTTTTTGCAAAAAGTTTCCTCTCATTGGTTCTTGCCTCAAAAAAGTTTTACGAAAAAGCATTTTCGTAGGAAATGCGCAAACTTTTTTGAGCTTTTTACCTGACGCTGGTACAGCCGGTCGCCCCGATTAAGGTGGTAACTTGTGTGAACACGTCTTAGAAACCAATCATTGGAAATTTTGCGTGTGGATGGGATCTAAATGATGACGAGGTAGGTGCATATTTTGCCAAAAAGATGTGAAACGTTGTGAAAATATAAACATACTCATTGAGAGGATCATCCGAAGTACCATTCATATAAAGGCTGTTGGTAGTGGATCGGCGGAGGAAATTGTGGAAAAGGGGTTGGCATTTTTTTAAAATGTGGTATACTTCATGCTATTAATGCGTTCGTGGCGCAACTGGATAGCGCATCGGTCTTCGGAACCGAGGGTTATGGGTTCGAATCCCGTCGAGCGTACTCGAAAAACATGGTAAAATACTTGTAAAACGTTACTTTTTTTGAGATGCCAGAGTTTGTTGCCTTATGAAAATGTAAATGTCACATTTACAATGTGATGTTTGCAAAAGGAGACACGATGGCCGTTAAAAAGTATCTTCCGGAAATCAAGTATCATCCCAAAAACAAAGAATTCTATTGTTACTGGCACCGCGTTCGGAAATACCTTGGTCGAACGCTCGAAGCGGCAGAAAAACGCCGGTTGCAGCTCATCGCGGAAGCCGCTGTCAACGCTTTAGCTGAACCGTCTGCTCGTGGCATATCCATCACGGTGTCCCAGCTTTGCCTCGAATTTCTCGCCGCTCACTATGATTTTGGGAATGCGAAAAATTACAAAATCATCAGCCAGCATCTCATCAATTTGTACGCCGATTTGCCAGTCAATTCGTTTGGACCGATTGAGCTGCAAGCGGTACGATCCAGGATCGTCGAAGGTCGCAGTCGGCGAAAGGCAACGCTTGGGCAGCCCGTTTCCAGAGCGTATGTCAACAAACTCATCAATCTGGCTCGGCGTATTTTCAAGTGGGGCGTGTCACAAACCTATTACGCTCCTGAAAATCTGATCGCTTTACGCTGTGTTGATGCGTTGAAACTCGGACACTCGGAGGGTACGATCGAGCGGGCTGCGGTGGAAGCCGTGTCAGAAGATGTGATCGAAGCGACCCTGCCACACCTTCCACCGACCGTCGCCGATATGGTCCGCATTCAGGCTCTCACAGGCATGCGACCGTCCGAGTTATGCGAGATGCGATTATCAGAGATCGATGCGTCGGAGCCGGAATGCTGGCTATACGCGAAACAGGATCACAAAAACGCGTGGCGTGGCAAATCCAAAATCATCCCGCTTGGCCCGCGTGCGATCACGATTTTGTCGCAATATGTCGAGTGGGCCAAAATCGACGGCAACGATTTTTTATTTTCACCGATTCGATCGGAAAAGCAGCGGCTCGAAACGTTACGAGCGAAACGTAAGAGCAAAGTGCAACCGTCGCAAATATGTCGTAAAAAACCACGGCCGAAACGCACTCTCAACCCTGTATACACGGCATCCGCTTACGCTCGCCGCATTGCGATCATTTGCCAAAAGCATGGGATTCCTCATTGGCATCCATATCAAATTCGCCACCTTGTAGCGGAAACTACCCAGTCACAAAATGGATCCATTGAACACGTTTGTGCTCTGCTCGGTGATGACGTGGAATCGGCGAAAATTTATGCTCAACGCAATCTAGATTTGGCTAAGAAGCTCGCCAAGGAAAACGGATAAATCACCCTCGGCAATTTTGTTTTGGCGGATTTCGAGATATCGGGCGTAATCCTCCGGCAAAAGGTCCACGCCCAGAATGATTTTTGAATCCTGCCGATGATCACTACGTGCCGGTGGATCCTTTTCAGCGGCAGCGGAACATGCCACACACGGCAGCGGAACGCGATGTCCACAGACCGGACAGATACCTCGCTTTCGCCGATCGGCGTAGTGGGCGTCTCGCTCTGTTTCCGAATGGATCCGTCGCACGAGTGACGAGTGAACACCGACGATATCAGCGATATCCAGCTCGTGAACGCCGATATGTACCAGTTGCCGAATTTGATTGATCTTCCGAGCGGTAGTTTTACGCGTCGGCCACAGCTTGCCGCGTAAAACCCTGTGGACCGTGCCGCGATCCACATGAAGCTCGCGTGCGATGGCTCGGATCGCAATCCCCTGGCCATTTAATCGACGAATCTTTTCCGCACATTGATAACCTATCATGTTTCCTCACTACCAAGAATAAGTCGGGACGCCGTCGCCTGGAAGCCGGTTTCCAAACGGAATTGCCGCGTAACGGGATAAACCTTGAGTTAACGCGCCTAACGCAGAATTTCCGTCCACAGAAACACTCGTTTCCGTAGCATCAATGTTTACCGCGTTATCGGAAGTCGCGACGCGTAACTGAGTAACTGTGGTGACTTCCGCACGTGTGGTTTGCGAGTAGGCGTTGAACCCCCAAAATCCAAGCCCCCACGGCCCGATATCACGCGACTGCCGCCTCGTTATGACGCGGATTCTGTTCATAGGGAGTAATTTGGGATAAATCGGTTATTTCGATGGCAAAATCCTGCATTTCACGTTTTCCCCTATTAGCAACCAACTGTGGTGTGGGCGGTGGCTCCTTCCCGCGGCATGACCAATTTCGGCTCCGGGAAGGACCCGTGCCGATTCCTTCAAATTTCGCTCGTGCTCGACGTTCGTCACCTATCGCGACCCGCTGGTCGTCCGCGCCACACATCGCGTCACAACGCAAATTTGAGCCTTTTGCGCGATGCGGAAAGTATTATCGTAAGTAAACTTCTTGGCCCACGTGGACCAAAGTCACGCGGATTATACGCGGTGAGTGGTTGTTTTTTCGGAAATTGTGTTGTTAGTAAAAACTATTCGCAAAAATGCGAACAGTTGCGAATAGTTATGCGAATAGTTTTAAATGCTAAAAAGATGGAAAAATACTATATATAATATATATATTATTATCTAATATAACCATTCGCATTCATTACCCCCCCTCTGTTTGTTTGTGTTTGTGTGTCTGTGTGAGTGTGTTTTTGTGTAAAATTGTGTGAATTGGTGAATGATTGAATGTAAGTCATTGGTATATAAGGAGTTACGATAATTCAATTATTCACATTTCATTCACAATCATTCACAACGTTGCGAATCATTTCCTATTTAGGATGTAAACGATTCCAGTCACGCCACGCATTCCAACGTTAGAATAGTCGATTTCGAGATCGCCACGTTCCAGCAGTGTGTCGATGGCGGGAGTCA
>JAQVKF010000200.1 GCA_028694795.1 Thermoguttaceae bacterium
AGCACGTCCACGGTTCCGATACAACCGTTGCTAGAGCATTCTTTACCGAAAAGCATCGGTTCGCCATTGGGACCCGCACACAATTTATGTGCGGCAATCGCCTGACGATACGCGATGGTACACATTTCACGATACCTTTTGCCACCCGCCGCTTCGGTTTCTTTTTGGAATCGTTGATCGAACTTTGCCGCCTTCGTCCACAATGCCGAAAACTCATCCGTAGCCGTCTTCACGAGTTCTGTACCCGTCATGCCGTTGCGCCGCCACCACGGTCGAAGATTTTCGCCCAAATAACGAATCGAATACTCGTCATCATACGCCAATGTTAATCGGCGAGACGCGGCGTCTTTCACCTTTCCGAGGTTCCAAACGCAGGCGATGACGGGCCAGTCCGCATTCGCTGCACGTGGTTTTTTATCATCTTCTTGAACGCTAATCGCTCCAGTTTTGGCAAATGTACCGCGAGCGATTTTGTCGGCCAGTACCTTCATCTGGGCACCGCTATCAGACGGTGTTGCCACGTAAAAAGTACCCCAATCAATCCGTAAATTATCGCCGCTTCGATTCAAAATTTTCTGTTCCGCACTCGCCATGCTTCGCACGATGAGACCACCAATGGATGGAGCGTCCCACGTTACTTCTTGATCAGCTGTGTTGACCACGAATTCTGCCGAATTATCGTAATAAAGCGAAACGTCGTGCGATTGACCATCGGTCGATTTTACCGTCCACTGGATATATGACGCCGGACGCCCAACCAAATCAAGCTCGGTAATGATCACGGGTGTGAAAAAGACCACGTTGACCTGAATGCCATCCGCCTCAAAAACGTAGCTCGTCCAAGTGGAGTTTAGCTTTCGAGAAATTTGCGGCATAGCGGGGACGTCTTGCGGCGCCATTCCACACAACCGATATGCCTGACCATCGACTCGTACCATCAAGGTGATCGCGTTCGCCGCGCCCGTCCAATGACATGGCCATGAATCGGCCAACTGATCCGTCGCGGACCAAACGCTAAAATAGGGGTCACAGGTGATCAACGGTGTCGAGGGGGGACGCAAACCCGCCGGCTCAAGATGGGTCGAATCTTCTGGACTGAAGGCTTTAGCGAAATTGCTTAAATGTCCCAACGTACCAAGAGCGAGAGCCGATTGTAAAAAATTTCGTCGTTGCATGAAAACTCCTCGTGACTGTAAATTCCTGAATTGGCTATTTCTCGAAACGATTATTTCGGCACATCTTTCGTATATTTTGGCACCTCGTACCAGAATCTCGGAAGGAATGTTTAGGGGAACCTTTTACCACTCCCAATCATGCGATGGATAGAGGGGAACTGATTAGAAAATTTCCGTCATTCCCACGTTCTGCGCAAGAACGCCCCCATTATACAAGATTCCATACGTGTTATCCACGTATTTTTCCAAAAAAACATTTTTCGTTCTTTTTTGCCACTATACGAAAAAAGCCGGTGTACACCACACCAGCTTAGGCAACTATCACTTTGGGGAAGATTGGCTTACCGAAGATGGGTTTACCACTGACGCGGATTGACACGGCCTTGGACACGCAACGGCAAACCTTCGATTCGCAAGAAACCTTCCGCATCGGTTTGGTTGTAATCGGCGGCGTGACGGCAGGTTCCTTCGCCTTCCATCGTCGCGATCGCCTCGTCATACAGGCTATTTGGGCTCGTACGGCTGTCTACCGCCATGTTGCCCTTGTACAGAGCCAGTACCACCTCACCATTGACCGTTTTCTGCGCTTCATTGATGAACGCGAGCAGGGCGTCCATTTTGGCACAGTACCAGAAACCGTAGTAAATCATCTCGGCAACTTCTGGCGACAGAACGTCACGCAAGTGGACGAGATCGCGATCAACCGTCAATTGTTCGATTACCCGGTGGGCTGCGTACAGTAGCGTCATCCCCGGAGCTTCGTACACGCCACGGCTTTTCATGCCTACGAAACGGTTTTCTACCATGTCGATCCGACCGATACCGTTGCGACCACCAATATGATTCAGCGTGTCGATCACCTCATAGGCCGAACATTTCTTGCCATTGACGGCGACCGGCACACCAGCTTCGAAACAAATCGTCACTTTTTCCACCTTATCCGGAGCGGCTTGAGGTGAAACGGTCATGCCAA
The DNA here is from genome assembly GCA_028694795.1 of Thermoguttaceae bacterium. GTDB lineage: Bacteria > Planctomycetota > Planctomycetia > Pirellulales > Thermoguttaceae > JAQVKF01. The sequence continues at coordinate 2,149 of JAQVKF010000200.1, forward strand.
AATCGACCAAATCAACGCCATTGACCGTCAAATCTTCGAGTTGCCCCGCCTCATAACTGATATGAAGACAGTTCTCATCGGAACTGTACGGCTTTGAAATGGATGCTTTCACCGGAATATTCCGCTCCGCACAGTACGCGATCATCTCGGTACGTCCCGGAAACAGCTTGCGGAATTTTTCCATACGCCACGGCGCGATCATGCGAACGCCCGGATCCAACGCTTCCGCCGCCAATTGGAAACGGCACTGGTCATTGCCTTTTCCTGTCGCTCCATGGACAATTGCCTCTGCACCGACCTCGCGAGCCACCTGTAAACAGGCCTTCGAGATGATCGGACGGGCAAGCGATGTACCAAGCAGATACATGCCTTCGTATTTCGCTTGCCACTGGACCGCTTTGAACGCGAAATCACGACAGACATCTTCACGCACATCGACCACTCGTGCCGATTTCGCTCCGATCTTCAACGCTTTGTCGAGCATCGCCTGACGATCTTCACATGGTTGACCAACATCGACGTAAACCGCGTGTACATCGAAACCTTCATCCATGAGCCAACCCAAAATGACCGACGTGTCTAAACCGCCTGAATACGCTAAAACGCAGGATGCCATCGACTATCTCCTCAAAATCGTTGATACCGAACCCTCACACACTTCTTCACTACCCCATATTCTAAAGTAAATTTTTTTTCTTACCACTAGGGGCATCTGAAGATTCACACCATCACGACACCCACGCCACAGCGATATTTACACTATCACGTTATAAAACATGCTGCCCACGTTAAAAAGCCGTGGTCACCCCGCTAACACCGCACAACGCGTCTGGTGTCAACGCATAAATCAACACATATTGCGGTGGAATCTTCGCCGTCGGATGGATATCGAACTGGTCTGCCCGTTGAAACCCAAATCGTTCATAGTACGCCGGATCGCCCACAAGCAGTATGCTCGCAAAGCCTGCTTGTTTAGCTCGCTTAAATGACTCACGGACCAACTCCGCGCCCAGACCATGGCAACGTTCTCCCAATGCAACCGCGAGCGGCGCGAGGAGTAACGTCGGAAACCGCGTTTCCCGTGGAGTACCACCATCGCGTACGATCTCCGATTTCGTCAGCATCATATGCCCGACGATCCGTGATTGACCGGACGCATCCGTCTGTTCCGCGACGAGAGCCATCTCCGGCAAATATCCGGACGAGGTTCGCAGTTGGGACACGAAATCTTGTTCCTTATCGTTCGAAACTTTTGCCGTCTCGAACGCTGTTTTGACAAAATCGTAAATCGCGTCGTAATCAGCCGGCGTTTCAGGTCGGATCATCTTCACCATTCCTCCTCATAAGTATGAAATCGCCTAAACGTCATAGCGATCTCGTCTATTAAGCCGCACTTCCATTGTTAAATCGACGCGCAACCACGGAAAGCAGCCATGTCATCGGAACCAAAATGATCGCAAAACTGAGATAATACCAACCGTGCGTTATGTCGAACGCCGCGAAGGGTTTATCGCACAGTGCCGCGACCCAAGCGTTGAATATATTGGCGATACCGACCGTTGCCAACCAGCAACCGGATACAAAACTCTTCATCGACGGCGGAGCGACCGCAAACGCCAGTTCCAAACCAACGATCGAAATACAAATTTCAGCAATCGTGATTAGGAAAAAGGCGACGATCAACCATAAAATCGACGCTTTACCTTGTGCCGCGGTCAGAAACAACGTTTCGCCGCCTTTGACATCGCCCGTTAAATCAATAAACGCCGCCACTGATTCCGTCGCGTATAGCGTCGTCATATCCGCTCGCGTTCGATAAGCGTCCAAGTTTCCCACCTCGACTGCACACACCGCCGATTTGGCTTTGTCAATGGTGCCATCCAGTTGTGCAATGGCCACCGAGGCGTCACGAGCCGCGTGACGCTGCGTGTCATTCGTGGAGCGTCCCGCCGCATCATTGATCATTTCCGAAAGTCCCCAACGCTCTGCGAACGCCTCCGCCTCCGCTGCTGAACCCGCCGCCGCCGTTGTGAACACCTCTTTACGCTGTGCCTCACTCATCGCGTCTTTTTCTTTTTGCGTGACGACGCCATCAATTAATTTTTCAGACGCGGCCACTTCCGCTTCGATCTGCCCTTGGAGTCCCGGTGTATCCGGCGAGGTGTTGTAGACCAATTTGGCAAGCGTTATCGCATGTTCCGCCGCTGCCGCCGCTGCCGCGTTTACCATCGTCATAAAAACCGCGTCATCTGCGTCTTGTGGAAGAATACGTGGTGTTTTTCCATCTTGAACCATTTCGGCTGAGGTCTGTGTACCCTCGTCCACTGTCGTCGCGGGGATCTCACGGGTTGGGAATATTTGGGTGGTACAAGCGGTCAACGCCGCTTCTGCCTTCGGAAGCAACTGGTCCGCCGCCACACGCTTGGCCGCCGACTGCGACGAAAAACCGACATATGCCATAACCAACATCGAAAGTGTGGTAAGACAAAAACCAATCACCATCTTCCGTGTTGCCACCACTTCGCGTCCACGATGAATAAACCAGTGCCAGACAAGCGTCATCACGGGAACAAAAATGACGATAAAAACCGGATTCATCGCCTGAATCTGGTCTGGACCGAGATGTAATCCAAACAGTTCCAAATGAATGCAATCACGTGTTGTAAAGGTCCACGTCACCTGCGATTGGTCGAAAATCATCCAGAAAATCGTGATAATTCCGAATAATCCCGCGATCCGTGTAAGCACTTTGGCTCGCTGTTCCTTATCCTCCGCTGATATTTTCTGCTTTCGCCAGATCGTTTCTTCCGCGTAATACGGCTTGCCTATCGCGAAGATAAACAACGCAATCACCATTAGAATCGCCGGACACAAAAACGCCATGCCATAACCGAAGCTGTTTTTACCATAGTAGTCTCGAACTGCTGGCATCGCAAAGGTCGAAAGTGCCGAACCGATGTTAATTGCCATATAAAACATTGAAAACGCATCGCTGCGCAATGCCGTATTTCCAGGGCGTTTTTGATCGTACGTCATGCCCATGAGCGTCGAAATATTCGGCTTGATCACACCGCTGCCGATTGCCAGCAACACGAGCGAGAGATACAGCACAATCTCCTTGTGCAGAAAACCGAACACTAATAACCATTGGCCGACGATATAAGGAATTGAGAAAAAGAGAATCGTGCGATATTTTCCAAGATAGTTATCCGCAATCCATCCACCGATAATCGGAGCGAAATAGCAGGCGGCGACGAAATAGTAAACAGTTGATTGAGCAAATTGTGAATCTCGACCGATCACCTGAACGATGAACAACGGTAAAATCACTTTCGCCCCGTAAAAACAACAGCGTTCCGCGAACTCGCCCCAAAAGAAAAACCAAAATCCGATCGGATGTTGCTTAAAATAATCCCATAAACCACCACCGGCGGTCCGTTCCGCCATCACGGCTCCACTGTTGTCGTCTGCCATTGAACCATCCCATATACAGTCAAAATTTTGGGAATATCCCGTAAAAACACGATGTCGATTGTAGTCGGTCGAAAAATTCGCGTCAATCGAAATTTGGGTAAACTTACCGATTTGTCCCGAACTTTTGACTGTTTACATCAAATTTAGGAGGGATTAAAACCTTGCCCCTCTTTAGGGCTATTGCGGTCGCCCATGATTTCCAACCAGAATAGAGAGGAGCTCTTTCCGTGGATGATCTGGAGGATGAGGGGGACTGATGAGCGAATTTCCTTGTGAGCAAAATAATGAACAAATTCTGGCGGAAGAAACGACTCACACGCTGGCTAGTGTGAATACGCCTGCCACTCAAACGCAATCGGGGCCGTCCTTGGCGGAAATGCGTGGAATTATTCTTCGTGGCGGTGCCGTCCATAACCTCCAAAATGTCGATCTCGATCTTCCATATCGCCGACTGATCGCGTTTTGCGGTGTCAGTGGCAGCGGTAAAAGCAGCCTCGCTATGGATACGCTTTATGCGGAGGGGCAGCGTCGATACATCGAGAGTTTTTCCGCACAAATTCGTCTTGGGCTCCAGCGTCTCGAAAAGCCTGAAGCCGATCGAATCGAGGGAATTCCGCCCGCAATCGCAGTCACGAGTATGGCGACGAGCGGCGAAAATAGTGGAATGCCCGCCAATCGAGCCACGGTGGGAACCGCGACAGAACTGTACGATTATCTCCGTGTATTATTCGCACGGGCTGGACGAATGTGGTGCCATTGTGGTCAAGAAATACGTCGTGATTCACCGCAAACCATTATTCAGTGGATGGATGAACACCTTGAAATTGGTACACGTTGTATGGTCGCGTTTCGCTGGAACGATCAGCAATGTGGTGATGAAGATGATGCGTTTCAGACATTTGATGTTTCATCTGAGGAGGCTTCGAAACTTGACTCGGAAGAGGATTCAATCGAGGACTTGTCCACACCTCAATCGCGAGAATACTCGCCGGAGGAACTGCAGCGCGAGGCTCAACGCCGTATTTCATGGTGTCGTCAAAATGGTTTTGTACGTATGATTATCGATGATCATTTGTATCACATTGGGGATGACGCCGCGGAAGCTGGTCACGCGTTGTGGAGTAGTCTGGCCGCGAAATTAGAGCCGCAAATTGTGGTCGATCGTGTGGTGCATGAGGCTTATACGCCGCAAACATCCCCTAAACGGCTGCTAGAATCGCTGGAAACCGCCTTTACGCATGGTAATGATCATTGCTATTTGTATATTGAGAAAGCGAAATCGGACGGAGTATCTTGTGAATCGGTGGATTCTTCGTTGAAT
>JAQVKF010000201.1 GCA_028694795.1 Thermoguttaceae bacterium
CGGATGGCGTTTTACACTCGCTTACACCCGCCGTATTGCTCGTTCCATCGTTGCAATTCGAAAATGTTTTCCAATCTTTTTGATAAAACATGCCGCGTGTGGTCACACGATGCTGATCCGCTCCCGGCGCATGTCCATTCGCCCAACAGCCATCTCCTACACTATACACATAGTTATTCGGTGCCACAAGATTATTGAGATTAACGGCGTCGCCCGGACTCGTTTTTTGCGTGTTGCCATTCGAAGGACAAATAAACGCGGAAAGTTTGTCCGTCTTGTAAACTTCCGGAACATTCCATGGCGCACCCAGCCCCGTCGCATTTTGGATCGCCTCATACAACGGTTTCATCTCCATAAATGGAAGCAAATAAACCGAAGTGCCAACGGTGGCCGCCACATAACGACCATCCATGTCATCACTTCCCGGTGGAAATTTACCAAACGAATCGTGGTGATTGTGCAACGCGACACAAATCTGACGCACTTGATTTGTACACTGCGTACGCCGAGCGGCTTCTCGCGCCGCCTGTACTGCCGGTAAAAGCAACGCAATTAAAATACCAATGATGGCAATCACGACCAGAAGTTCCACTAATGTAAAACCTGCTCGCTGAGGCCCGCGAAAAAACGGATTTTCCATCCTCATTCTCCTATAAAAACCTATGAACTCGTAAAATATCGTTGCCAAGCACGATTCATACATTTGTATAATTCGTACACCTAAATCGGTTCGAACCACACCGATGACAAGGATTTAACGATGGTCAGAAAGCCGCGATCCCTTTCGAATGAAATTTAGACCGAGGGCGCGGCGACCAACTCGCGAACTGCTTTACCCAACTCGAAAGGCTCGAAAGCGTTGCCTGAAGACCGGACCTCCAATACCAGCGGCGTTTGATTCGGAAGTGTATATTTACGAGCAACCGTACTGTAGTTTTTTTCCTGAGACGCTTGTCCAGCCATCATATCGTTCATACTTGGCTTACTTCCACTCAATTCGAACCGATTGACTGTTATTCGATATTTGCCCTCAGGCACACCTTCATATTGTCCATGGGTGTACAAAACAACATTACCCTGAGCGTCGGTACTTCCTCCGACGACCCACTGGTGGGACGAATTTTCCGGAATGAGACGAACGGACGCTTCCGTGAGCGGCTGACCTTCCTGCACGAACTGAAGCGTAACGGGGTAGAGTTTCGGCATGCCTTCCGGATATTGAGGCCCACATGCCAATATTCCGAGAAATAAACAGGAAACCGATATCACCGCGGGCCAATTACGAAGCCCTAGCGATTGATGCAGGCGTATTCCGTTGAATAAAATGGCAACCACTTCACGAAACATACGAAACCTCCCCCCGAAGATTTTCGGAATATTCTTTATTATGTCACATCCACATTCCACTCATTTCGCCGATTTGAAGTTCATTCTTCTGGTTACAGCCGTCTGAACACGGGGATGGCTCCCGCGGTAGCACGACAAATGCTGTAAAAGGTACAGGGACCGCCATGCGGTCAAACTATCCGCTGGCAGGTCGAAAAGGAAAACAATCACACCGGACAGCCAAACAGATTAATGAAATGAGCATCCGGCACGAGACGTATCAGGACCATAAAAAGAGGATATCATCCCCATGAATAATAATTCACTATTAAAAAATAAAAATGCTTCCAGCACAAAAAAACCATCCATGGATGACTTACGATTCCACATCCGTTATACTAACAGACGGAGGGGCGGATTGCTGGTATTTTTTGTGCAAAAAACGGGACCATCTTCAGTGAGGATCACTATGAGTAACACCACACCATTGTTTGAAACGATTCTCGCCAAAATCGACTATCGCGATCTCTTTTTCCAATTTTTGGATAACGATTTAGAAAACTACGCATATATTAAATCAACCGATGGGAAATTCGTTTGGATAAACAAAACGCTTCGAGAAGTCATCGGTGCACCTGAAACGTACGTCGGTACGACTGACGCCGATTATTTCTCGGAAGATCTAACCAGCCGCTATCGAGAAGAGGATAATCGTGTTATGCAATCGCGAAAGGCAGTCCACAATCAGCCATGGATCGTGCCCGATCATGATGGAAAAGTGCAATGGTATCTTTCGAGCAAATTTCCGCTCATCAACCCCGAAACGGATGACCTCATCGGTGTGGCTGGGTTCATGCAGAATTACACGAGTCTTTCAGAAAATATTCAACCGTCTCATGAAATGCAAAAAGTCGTCGCACATATCTTAAAATCGTATCCAAGTCGAATTTTAGTCGAGGAATTGGCAAATATTATCTACCTTTCGGTCAATCAATTTGAACGTCAATTTCGGCGTTTGTTCCATATGTCGCCGACCGATTTCATTCTCAAAGTACGTTTGGACGCTGCGATGCGACTGTTGAGCGAAGGGGATCTTTCGATCACACAAATCGCTCAAAAGACCGGTTTTTACGACAACTCGGCGTTTACGCGACAGTTTCGAAAAACCACGGGCTATACACCGCTTGAGTTTCGCAAAAAATATTTCCACTTCATCAAATTGACCTCGCGAAAAGACGACCAATAGATCGCAAAAAATCTTCCGACCAGATGAGATATATGACTAAAATGAGACAGATATACACCTATTCCATCTCCCCACAAATGAAAATCCAAAAAAACCATCAACCGCTCAGCCATCACATCAGAGGATAACGCAACTGATCGGCCATCTCTCACTTCGAAAGAGCCGCGGATTGCGAGTGTTCGATCATCTCCGCAAGCGTCACTTCTTCACCGTTTCGACGTTGGCTTTCGTCCGCCGCATCCATAAAAGCGAATATCTCAACGGTTTCTTCCTGAGACACAGGTACCTGGAGCGTACGGAAAAACCGGCAAATTTCCAGCAATAAATCTCCATAACCGGAATACTTACCGACCGTAGCCTGTCCATGCTCCGCGACCACCTCCGCTTCATATGGAGCTTTCTCCGCCCCGGCAAACGTTCCCTCACGTCCATCTCGCCACGTTCCAACGGCTGTGTATTTATCCACTCGCCGCACGCTTTGACAACCACTCCCCATGATGGTGAACAGACTTTCCACCCCATGGATACCGTACCAATAAAAATCGGGATGGTGCGGTTCAAAGGAACATGGCGACTTAGCGATACAGGATTTAACCTTGCCGAGCGGCGATTCGCTTTTGCGCAACTGTTGATATTCCGGCACGTAACGCAGCGAGGAGGCCGACCAAACAGGAGTGTTGTGTTCTTTGGCCAACTCAAAAATGGCCAGCACATCCGCCAGCGACGCCGCCATCGGTTTGTCGATAAACAACGGTTTTCTCGCTTCGATTACCGGTTTCGCTTGAGCCAGATGCGGACGACCGTCCACACTTTCTAAAAACATGACATCCACTTCAGGAAGCATTGCCTCAATCGAATCCACTATCCGGACGTCCATTTGCCGCAGTTGATCCGTGTACATTTGAACACGATCCGCACTGGACGGAATATCGGATGAACCGCCGGGAAACGCCGTAACAACCTCGATACCGGTCACAAGTGGAAGGGGCTGATTTTTTCGGAGCCAATCGGTAAATGCGGGCACATGTGAAGTATCCAAACCGATCATTCCCGCTTTGATCGGCTTGGGCATGGCGTTTTCCACAGGCTCAGATGTATCGGTGGAGTCCGCAAGCGTGGTCCGCGAACGGATCGTTCCCAGCATTGCGAGGAGGCTGACCGAAGTTCCAAAAAATTGCCGCCTTGAAGTGATAAAATCCATGATACACCTCCATCATGATCCATATGCACTCATTTCAACCGAATCAACGGCCGCCGCGAAAATAACCATCACACTCTATTCTTTTGTATTAAACATAGTCCCTACTAATTAAACACAGCCCTTACTAAACGCTGCGTCTGTATCAAAAACATCACCCCGCTAAAAGCCTCCTCACATAAAACGCAAGGTCGGCGTGAGTTTAACCGGATCGCACCACCGGTGCGACCCTCCATGAATGGCCCATACCACACCGCCGATTGATCTATCAACCATTTCCTCCTCGAACCGACACGACTCAACACGGTCAGAAGTGGAACCACTGACCGCGTCGGAATCGTATTGGGAAATTAGCCTGGCTGAAATTTTCATCGCTGAATTTATTTACAGCGATTCGAGGAATTTGAGGCTCACGGGAATCTGATCGACCACCGTTGGCGATTCATCTTCAATATAGTAATACTTCACGCCAATCTCTTGGGTCACCTTCAAGATATTGCGTAAGTCGATCTGACCGGTACCGAGCGCGACATCGTTACGAACATCTTCACCACCCGTCAATTTACCCGTCTGGATACCTTTTTTGAGATCTTTGAGGTGGAACAATTTCCAACGATTAGCATATTTTTTGAGCAATGCAATCGGGTCCTGACCGGGATGAACGGTCCAGAAAACGTCCATCTCATAACTGACGAGTTCCGGCTCCGTCTTTTGCATTAACAGATCAAAAAGCGTACCATCTTTATATGGCTGGAATTCAAAACCGTGATTGTGATAGAAGAAGGTAATGCCCGCTTTCGCTAGATTTTCGCCCGCTTTATTGAACAGATCCGCCGTAGCGAGGCACTGTTTTTCATCGAAATCGCCTTGATGCGGAGCCCATGCGCACCCGATATATTCCAAACCAATCGTCTTCGCGGCTTCAATCACAGGTTGCGGATCATTGGCCAAAGCATTGACATCCCAATGAATTGAGCGAGCGGTGAAACCATATTGATCAAGTTTTGCCTTCATTGCTTTCGGATCTAGGTCATAGAATCCCGCAAGTTCGACTTCCTTAAATCCGAAACTTTTAGCCGTTTCGAATCCCCTTTCAACATCTTTACCGAAAATATCACGAAGACTGTACAGTTGAAGTCCCGTCGGTCCGTGGAAACTCTTGCCCGTTCCCACACCGTTCGATTCCGCGGCGGATGCCGGGGTTAACGCCATTTGGAGTGCCGCTGGAGCCGTAACACCAGCCGCGATCGCACTCAAACACCATTCACGTCGATTCATTCGCATGGTTTTCTCCATATTATACTGCATATCATCTTACCATTGTTTTCAAACAAAACTCCATCCACCATAGTATGAGGCCTCTGAAATCCAAAGTCAAGTTTTTTCTTCGGAAACCATTGACAAGCGGTTTCCTGCAACTAGGGTGTGTTCACATAAGTTGCCACCCCCATCGGAACGACCGGCTGTACCAGCGTCAAGTAAAAAGTTTGCGCATTTTCCGCGAAAAGGCTTTTTCGCCAATTTTTTTTGGAGCGAAGAACCAATGAAAGGAAACTTTTTGCAAAAAGTTTCCCCCCCCTAAACTCCCCTTCCAAAACTCTTTACAAGACGTACAAACTTCAATATCAACCGACACAGACCGACCCGATTACAGTTATTTCATTCTTGGCCATGGGTTTTTACCATGCGATTATAGGTGAACACGCCCTAACACACGGTATAGAGCACGAGCCTTGGAATGCTACCACTCTTTTTTTAGATGACGAAAACCTGGCATATCCGCCTCAGGCTGCTCAAACATTTCGATACGCCCTTGCTGAATCGCTCGCAGCATTTTTTCATAATCGGGATCCGTCCGATTCCCAAAAATCAGTTCCTGACCATCGGAACGAATCGACACCCCTCGACCACCAGCCGCTTTATCCAAATGCGTTGTGAGTACCGGGCTATTTTCTGGATGTGTCAAATTGATCCATGCGTAACGTCCTTCCCAATTGGTCGTACCCTCTATCGGGCCATGGCAGGAATCACATCGACGTTTATACACTTCTGAAAATTCATTCACGTACCAATCGGCCATTTCACCAGTTTGTGCGCGTGTCCAGCGATCACGTCTTCCGGGAGACAGTGGCCGGCTATGAGCGTAAGTGGCATAGTAAGGCACATTGGCATCCATCCACAGCCAGATTTTTCGCAAATCTTCTTCGGGGACGGTATCTCCACAATGTTCCGCTGTGAAACAAGTGGGTAAACGACTGGCGTGCGATCCGCTTTGAAGTGGACGGTGAACGGCCGTGGGCGTCCACAAAAGCCAATAAAAATGAACGAGCGGCGTCCCCTTCGCGGCCTCTTCCGGCTTCATCTCGCCCGTCTCCATATCATGTTGACGATACGAACGACTGCGTCCAAGTAAATTGTCATACGACATATTGAAGTAACGTGTTTTATCCCCCGAAAGATCATATCCACCCTGCGGATCGCTACCAGAGTGGCAAGACGTACAGTATTTATCCAAAATCGGTTGAACCAGCTTTGTGTAGTCGATAATTCCATCCGTAAGGGAATTATCCATTGATTCTGGCATTTGAACGGGATGCGGCGGTTTCTGAGCCGCGAGTGGCAACCGGTCCATATCCGCCGAAATCGTGTAGTTCCGCGGCTCGTGGCACCCAATACAGCCGACCTTTTCATTAGGCATTATTTGTACACCTGATGTCATTCTGTGCAGTTCCATACCATTTTCATCTAAAATCTGAAAATAGATTTCACGCATGGCCGGAGCCTCAAAATAGGCGGAACCGTCTTCCTCAATGGGCACTTCGCTCCAACATCGTTTGGCATAATACGTACCATAGCTCATGACCGGCGATTGATCGAAAGCACGGCTGACGAGGTCCTCACTTTTACGGACTTGTTCCATAATGCGCAGCGTTTTTGCTTTGCCACGCGGAATCATCGGCGACAACCCCTGATACACATCACTCAACAAAAAGTATCCCGTCGGTTCTTGCGGATCGGCAAATTCCATCGGCTGCGCGGAGGGAATAACCGACGCAAGGTTGCCAGATACTGGATATTTTTTCATCAGTATAGGGAAAAAACAGGATTGCTCAGGATCTTCATAGAGCAGACGATGATGATTTTCACGATCCAAT
>JAQVKF010000202.1 GCA_028694795.1 Thermoguttaceae bacterium
CCTCCTTCGACGTCGTGACGGGTTCTATCGTAGGTGATTGGGACCGAATTCCAAACTGGGCGATCAGGATGGCCAAAACACACATTGCGCAAATCATCAATGCGACCCACGTCCAACCGTATGCGGCCCAAATCGGATGAGGCGATTGCGCACCAAATGACGCGCCAAGGTAGTAACTAAGCAGATAAACGCCCGCCGCGGTTGATTGGGCTCCATGTGCGTGGGAACCAATAAAACTGATTACCGTCAATTGAGCGATGAAAAAGCCGATCGTAATAAGAGTCAACCCAATCAGAATAGGAAGAATCGCCGGACTCAAAGTGCAAAGAGATCCCATTAAAATCATGCAAAAACTCAGTGACACCACCGTCTTCGCCCCAAAACGATCAATGTATTTGCCACTAAACGGTGTAATCATGGCCGCGAGAATATAAGTTGTAAAAAGTAAGCCGAGTTGTGTTGGACTCAAACGGTAGGGATTGGCTTCTAATCGAAAAATCGCGTATGTAAAACTAGCAAGTAACGTTCCTGTCATCAAGAAACCTAGCAAATAAGCCATCTGAATTTGACGATCTTTCAAATTGAGCCAAACTGGACTCTCCCAGATGGATTTTTTCGGGTCAAGTGCGGGTGGTATGGAACAACTACCCTGAGAAATCGCGGATACGTCGCGTCGCGGCAGTAGAAAAGCAATGACACAGGTTCCGCAAACGGTACAAAAAGCAAGAAGTCCAAACGCTAATTGCCATGAATAATGGGCCGCGATAACCCCTGTAAAAAATCGACCGCAGAAACTGCCGATAATCCCGGCCGTCGTGTACCACGCCATGGTACCGGCAATGTGCTTCGGATCCGACTCGGAACTCAGATATCCCATCGTGACCGCAAAAATGCCCGCGATGCAAAAACCCTGCAAAAATCGGCAACCCACAAAAAAAGCAAAACTCGGCGTAAAAACGACCAACGTGGTCGAAATCATAAGAATGACCATGCAACCACAGAGCATACGACGACGCCCGATGAAATCCCCCAGAAAACCAATCCACGGTCCAGCCAACCCTACCGAAAGCGTCGCCACCGAAACGGTCAGCGTCACCATAAAGTCACTGACATGAAATAGATCACGTAAAAAAGGTAACATCGACTGTGTCGAATAAAGAATCAGATAGGCACAAAAACTCAAAATGGCTCCCGACCAGCAGAGCCGTAAATGGTGTGATTTCGCACCTTCTTCCACTGCGCATAAACCTGTTTGCATCATCTCTCCTCACGACGGTACGTTCGTCGAGAAGTCGCTGTCGGCGATAAGGTCGATCGGTTTTCTTTTCAACGGGACGACGGATTGTACGGAATTATTCATTAGGGCGTTGACACCACCCAATTCACCGCAAAAGTCAATTGCCATTCCTACATCAATACGAATGCCGCCGCAATTACGATCCGCGTGCCTGTCGAATCGCCTATCGAACACCACTACGAATCAAACGAATGGCCGGTTCAAATTTTACAGAGAACTGTTATCACATCACATACTCTAATATCACGTTACATACTCTAATATCACGTTACATACTCTAATCCACTTCCACCAAAAATCAAACGCCAAATCGAACGTATCCAAAATCGCCCGGAATGCAAGTGCCTTAGGGAAAATTTGAATGTGCCTGACTTCGTTGGCAAAGTTGATTCGCCTCGTCATCCGCTTCGAATTGATCTTCTCGAGTCAAAAAGGTCAACGGACGATCGAGCAGCATCGCAATATTGGCCGCATGGCAAAGGTTAACGCAATTGAGGTGCGACCCAACGTCGGCTATTGGCTGGGCAATTCCCGCGATCGCGTCGAAAAAATTCCGCATATGCCCATGGCGCGGACCACCGTACAGCGTTTCCACCTCTTCGGCAAGTCGTTCCGATTCCGTTCGATCCATGCGAATCTCTTCCACCGGTTTACCCGTTAAACTGCCGCGATTGACGCGAATCCGCGCTCGCTCACCAGTGATAATGATTTCGTTAATCCCGCTCGTGAGCCGAAAACGTCCGCCATCCGCTCGATCATCCATCCGAAAGGTTACGTCAAATTCATGAGCAACATTGTAACTGGCCGGCATCGCGCTAACGGGCAAACGCCCGAGCAAGTAATCACGAACCTGTTGACGACCATTCGGAAGATCAACCCCACCCAACGGAAAGGTACACGGCCCACTTTTCTCGATTCGGATCTTCGCCGGACAGACGCCCCATATCCATAACCCAATATCCAGATGGTGAACTCCCCAATCCGTGATTTGACCGCCCGAATAATCGACCCACCAACGAAATCGCCAATTCGCTCGATTTTCACAGTACGGAACATAAGGTGCCGTACCGAGCCATTGTTCATAATCCAATTCGGAAGGCGGATCCGCGATGGCGAAGGGACCTCCACGTTCCGCCGTACCCACACCCGCTTGAATGTTGAGTTTCGACGGATCGCCCAACCGGCCGCTTCGTGCAATCGCCACCGCCTGTAAGAAAAAATCGTTGCATTCGCTCCGCTGCTGCATTCCAACCTGGAAAACCGCCCCACTCTGTTGGACAGCGTCACCAATAAGGCGGCCTTCCGCAATCGTGAGCGTCAGAGGCTTCTCACAATAAACCGCCTTACCCGCTCGCATCGCTTCGAGTGCCATGGGAACGTGCCAATGGTCCGGCGTCGCAATAAGCACAGCGTCTAAATCCGGCAACGAATCAAGCATCTGCCGATAATCGCGAAACGTTTGGCACTTTCCTCGATATTTCGCAGCAAAAATGCCGGCACTACGACGATTCACATCGGCGCACGCCATCATGTTGCCCAACGCCGCCGCTTGCGCTCCGATCGCGTCACCGCGCCCACCCGCTCCAATCAACGCCACATTCAGCCGCTCATTCACCGGTTCCGCAGTCGCTCGTCCACTTAAATAAAGGAATGGAAGCCCCACATAAGCCAAGGAACGTTTGAGAAACGCGCGACGTGCTTCAGATTGAGTCGTATGACGCACCATAGGAACGCTCTTCATCGGGGGACAATTGCCCTGTAAAAATAGGAAGAATGATTGGAACACCACGCAAAGCGGTCGCACCAACACTTCATAGAAAAACGTCCTCTAAAACTCTAAAAGACGTCCTCCTGAAAAAACCGGTTATCAGTCACGGAACAGCCCAACGACCTAGATTGGGAGTCCCAAAAACTGTTTCAAACTGTCGAGTCCTTCCCGCCCAAGCACTTTGCTGAGACGTTCTTTCGCCTTCACATGGCTTTTGTACCATTCGATGACACGATCCGCCATGGCAATCGCCTCTTCCGTCGAAAGCCCGTCCGCAACCAGCTCGGCCAATCGCGGCATCGTTCCGCCGCAACCACCCGCGTACAATCGCCACCCCTTCGCCGTACCCACTAGACCAATGTCCTTAATACACGTCTCCGCACACTGATTCGGACAACCGGAAACCCCAAATTTTAATTTACCTGGTGTGGATAAACCATGATATTTTTCATCCCAGAGCATTCCGACGGCAAGTGAATCCTGCTGCGCGCGTTTGCAGAACGTCGTCCCGGGACATACCTTCACACTTCGCACACACATCCCCACCATATGCGCCTGAGACATTCCCAAATCGTTCCAGACAGCATCAATATCCTGTTCTTGTATCCCCACGATGGCGATACGTTCCGCACTTGTGATCTTGAGTGCCTGCGCGTGATACTTTTCCGCCACTGCGGCGATTGTACGGAGCTGATCCGGAGTCACCACCCCACACGGCAAATGTGGCGCAACCGCATATGTTTGCTTATCTCGTTGAATGACCACGCCCTTTTCACCATCGTTCAACATCGGTTGTATTCCTTCTTCTCTATTTTGCCCACGGAGGGGAAGTTCAAAACGAGCTTCTCGCATTTTCATGACACTGAGCGTTACCCCGTCGAAAACGCGACCTATCTACACTTTGTCCGACACGATTGTACAACGAGAAACCGCTTTTGGCTAGATTCCAATCCGTCACATTTTCAACCAAAATGGACATAATTCAGATAATACCGCAGAAGTAGGATTATTTCACGCGACCGATAAAAAAAGCCGCCGTCCTCTCAGACCGCGACTCACCCATTCTCACCACCCACACTCACGCTACTCACCCACAAACCCGCCACAAAACCAACTCCACCAGTATACCCTCGTCAGATACATCTTCATCAGATATGCTCAACAGGGGTACAGGGATTTGAACCCCGACTAAATGATCCAGAGTCATTCGTGCTACCGTTACACCATACCCCTAGCAAGGCCCCGGAACAACACCATCCGCCCAGAAAACCTCTCCATCCCCCCCACGAACCATCCACACCAATGCACCAGCCAGTGCACGAAACGGTCCCATGCGGTGAAAGTGATGGGTATTATCTCCATTTACGTAAAAACGTCAAGGGCTTTTGAAATTTTTCCTTTTTTTCTTAGACGGATACACCGCGTCCCATCATCAACCGGCACTTTCATCTTTTTCAACTGTTGATTTTCCGTGAAGTGGTCGCTGGTATTTCACAGTCGATCACGCGGTTTATGATTCATGGATACGGCGGTATGTCCATCGTGACGTGGCCGCGTCCAAAAGTGTAAATCGAACATCGTACATCCATTCCTCCGCACCCATTTTTTCTCCCGTTTCTGCCTTGCAATTCGGAACTATACCACCTAAGACAACGGTGTCGTTGGAAGCCCAAAAAACCAATCGGAATCGATATTCTCGCTTATTTGCCGCCATATAGTCTACGCGATGGCATTCCGCGGCAATCTCGTCCCGCCCGAATCCATCTCCGGTCCGTATCGCGAATTGATCATGACGCAAGGATTCCTCTCCATCGGCTGGCTCATCAAGTTGGGATACGTCAACACAAGCTCCGCGAGGCGGGTCCCATGCGGGGAGCAACGGGACAAAAAAACCGGAACGGACGCGCCGGACCGATCCACGACTCCGTTGGAGCGGATCATCCGCTTGCGGCGCGATTTCACCCTCATATTCCAGATAGATCGCCCGGTGGTCAGGCAATCGTATAACTTCAGCCGTGTCAAGTTCCCACGGCGGCGAGGAAAACGACCAGGTCAGCAGTGGACCTCCCATCTCCATTTCAAACAAAAAATCCCAATGGACCTGATTTTGGACCGTGTGTTCCAAAATAGCGTATCGCCAATCGTTTCGCTTATGTATTTGTACATCCATGGGGCATACTTTCGTAAAAAAGAAAAAATTTGGCAAAATTAGTCCTCCACACCTGATGAAAACGTTTCGAATCGGTTATGATATATGCCCCGTAGAAAATGGATTGGATGGTTGGCTGATCGTTTCCGTGTTTGTGGAGCGATAAATAGAAGCCTCGCTAAACGATTCGAATTCGTAACCAGTAGGATAACACAGGATAAGATGCGACGCAACGACATACGCAATATTGCGATTATCGCCCACGTGGACCACGGCAAAACGACACTCGTAGACGCTTTGCTGCGTCAGAGCGGCGAGTTTCGTGCTTCCCAGCTCGAAGGCAACTGTATTCTCGATTCAAACGAGTTGGAACGGGAACGTGGTATCACGATTCTCGCCAAGAATATCGCGTTGCCGTACAATGGGGTTAAAATTAACCTAATGGACACGCCAGGACACGCGGACTTCGGTGGCGAAGTGGAACGTGTGCTGCGTATGGCGGAAGGGGCGTTGGTACTTGTGGACGCCGCGGAGGGGCCGCTGCCCCAAACACGATTTGTCCTATCGAAAGCTCTCCATTTCGGTCTCAAACCCATCGTGGTCATCAACAAAATCGACCGACCAGATGCGCGACCGAACGAAGTGCTGGGCGAGATGTTTGATCTGTTTTTCGATCTCGGTGCCGAAGATTTGCTTGATGATTTTCCGCACATTTTTGCGAGTGGTCGAGATGGTTACGGAACCAACGACCCTGCCGTTCGCGGCGATTCGATCCATCCGCTGCTGGATCTCGTGCTGAAAGTCGTACCAGGTCCGGAGGCAGAACCGGATCAGCCGCTACAGATGCTGGTGACGAATCTCGACTGGTCGGATTACGTAGGACGCATTGGGATCGGTCGTATCCACTGTGGTACCATTAGGGCGGGTGAGCGTGTCGCCCTGATGCAAGCGGGCGACAATGTGGTACCGGAAAAGGTCGATCAACTTTTCGTATTCGATAAACTCGGACGTCGTGAAGTGGACCATGCGGAGGCTGGCGATATCTGTGCGGTCGTCGGCATGGAATCCATTTCGATCGGAGATACGATTGCCGACCTGGAATCACCAATCATGTTGCCGCGTGTGGAGGTTGATGAACCGACGTTGCAGATGACGTTCGGTGTCAATACGTCGCCACTGGCGGGACGCGAGGGAAAATATCTAACAGGACGTCATATCCGTGCTCGGTTACTTCGAGAGTTAGAGCGAAATGTGGCGATGAAGATTGATTTTTCGGATGCGGACTCCTTTGTGGTTTCAGGACGTGGTCTGCTTCATATCTCGGTGCTCATCGAACAGATGCGTCGAGAGGGTTTTGAGCTTTCAATTGGTAAACCAAGCGTGATTTACCGCGAAAAAGATGGTAAAAAGCAGGAACCGTATGAGGAGTTGGTCGTCGAGGTGCCGCCGGATAAGGTGGGACCGGTGATGGAGTTCGTCGGGACGCGACGCGGTCAGGTGGTCGAAGTTCGAACACACGGTTCGTACAGTTTTCTGGTGTTCTCGATTCCAGCGCGTGGTTTAATCGGTCTGCGGACACGTTTACTCAACGCAACGCAAGGAACCGCCGTAATCCATCATCGCTACAGTGAATAT
>JAQVKF010000203.1 GCA_028694795.1 Thermoguttaceae bacterium
GCGTGTTCACATATAATCACATAGTAAAAACCGATGGCGAAGAATAAAATAACAGCAATCGGGGTGGTCTATGCCGGTTGATACTGAAGTTTGTGTGTCTAGGACTCACGTAAGCGTCGTACCACATTAACCCGTGTTGGAGCTTGCATGTCTAGTAAAGAGTTTTTGGAAGGAGAGTTTGAGGGGAAACTTTTTACCTGACACTGGCACAGCCGGTCGCTCCGATTGGAGTGGCAACTTGCGTGAACACGCCCTAGCCCCGAATTTTCAGTTCCGTTTTCCGTCCACAATTTCGATTTTTTCCGTGAGTAAGGAGTATCCGCCATGTCCGAATCGTTACCCTCGTCCATTGGGCCTTTCTCGATCACACGGATACTCGGACGTGGCGGCATGGGCGTCGTGTATGAGGGGGTGGACCATGGGGGGCAGCGGGCGGCGATCAAAACCATTCTCGCTCATTATGCGAGTGAACCGTCGATTCGCAAACGTTTTGAAGCGGAAATCGACGCGCTCATGCGACTCAACCATCCGAATATTGTGCGGATTCTCGGTTATGGAACCTCCGATAATGGCGATCTTTTTTACGCGATGGAAATGCTCGATGGAATGGACCTGGAACATGCGGTGCCACGTGGACGAACGATCCTCTGGATGGCGGCAGTAAAGCTCGTTTTGGAGATATGCAAAGGACTCAAAATCGCTCACGATCGTGGTATTATCCATCGCGATTTGAAACCGGCTAATGTATTATGTACCACCGATGGCAAGGTGCGATTGACCGATTTCGGTATCGCGCGGATTTTTGGTTCCGAAAATGAAACGGTGGCCGGAAGTGTTTTGGGAACCGCTGAATACATGTCGCCCGAACAGGCAGGAAGTGGTCAGGTAGACGCTCGAACCGATATTTACGCGGTCGGTGGAATTTTGTACCGACTCGTCGCGGGGCGACCGCCGCTCATCGGACGCAATGTGACGGAACTTCTGCAGAAACAGCGAGAAATCGTTCCCGATCCGTTGAGTACCTACACTCTCGCCTTGCCGCCGGAACTCGATCAGCTGGTCAACGATCTACTCGAAAAGAATCCCACGAAACGACCGCCGAATATGATGGCGTTGACGCGTCGGCTTCAAGGGATTTTGGAAGATTACGAGCAGACCGATTTTCCCCCCTTTCATCTAGGCGAGTTAGGCCCATCGCCCATCGTGATGCCTTCCGGACAATCGTTGTCTTCCGCAAATTCATCCGACAAATCGGATTCGGCGGAATTGGATTCGGCTGCGATTCCGCAAAGTTTGCCAAAAGCGGGACGTCCCGTAAATCTTTATTCGGGGATTCCGGAAGATACGACGCAATATGGGACCATTGCCGCGGCGGACTCGAAAAATATCGCGGAAAAACCGACGTGTTTTTCCTACGAATCAAATGCGGCAGACGCTCACCAGCGGAATGATTCGGATGAGACAGACAGTACGTGCGATCATGGCGGCATCGTTTCGGAAACGCTGCCAACCGTCTCGTCAACAACGCCGATTGAGCAAAACCGGGCGGAGCCAGTGTCTGAAAATTCGTCCGAGATGGAATCTGTAGGGAAATCCAGGGGGGAATCGGTGGAGGGGATATCGGGCGACCATATGTTTCCATGGATCACAAGAGCGAAAACTGCGGCGGACGATCTCTATGGTTTAGCGGTTCCAGACGTGAAGCAGGATTCAACGAGTCAAACCGTTGACCATCAAACCGTTTGGTTAGGGAATTTAGACGCTCGGACTCATGGTTTTGGTGTTCAAAACGAGAAAATTTCCACGTCGTCTTCATCGACCAGGCCCTCGAAAGCGGCGGAATTGGAATCGACTCCGGAAGGTATCGCAAGTTTTGCGATGTTGGAAAACAACTCGAATCAAGCCAATTTCCATACGTCCAGTGCGGATCTGCCGTTTCAAGACGCGGCGACGGCGTGTGAAAATGGAGAAACTCGATATGTGGCGGAACTGAATGGTTTGGAATGTGGTAAGTCGAATCAAAAGCGATATAACGTGGTCCGCGATGAAGATCGCGACCGATTGGCTCTTGCGGAGGAAACGGTCGAACCAACGCCCGTTTGGCGTATGCCGCAGACGTGGATTTTGCTCAGCGTTTTGATGGTGGTGTTGGGCGGCATTGTCTGGTTTTTTCAACCAGTGACGGCGGACCAGCTAGCCAAACGAATTGATACGCTACTGCGTGAACCGACCGAATCGGGGGTAAATATCGAGGCGGAACAACCGATTCGCGATTTCTTGGCGGAATTTCCCGATGACGCTCGTGCAAACGCGATGCGAGAACAGCTGGGGACAATCGAGCTTTTCCAATTGGAACGCCGATTGGAATGGAGAACACGAACCACGGCGATGCGTGGCGTGGCCAGCGGCGAGAGAGCGATGACGCCACTCGAACATGAATATCTAAAGGCGGTCACGTTGGCTAAGGAGGACCCCGTCAAGGGGATAAAACGCTTTGACGCTCTTGTGACGCTGTATGCGGCGTGTGAGGGCGTGAAAGATGGTAACGGACAATGTTACGAACTACTCAAACGGCAACGTGATAAATACAAAGCGTCGCTCCAAACGCAAATTGATTTCGAGAAAACGGAACTGGAACGACTTTTTGAACCACTGCCGGCGTTGGTGAAAACGGATGCCGAGGCTACTGCGAAACAATTTGCCGCAATCGTGGAATTGTATGGCAATCGACCATGGGCGAAAGAACGGATCGCGGCGATGCGTGGACTTCTCCAAGAAACGAAAAAAAACGTGGATGCTGAAGCCGCTCACGTGACCACCGACCATACCGCCTCCAAGACTACCGACGCAGCCCAACCAGAATCCAAGAATGCACCGGATGCTGAAGATGCGCATCCGTGAATAACCGTGCATGGGTCCGAGCAAGAAGCTGTTCTGGTACCGAAAAAAGATATCCTGTCATATGGTGTACAAAAAGGAAAAAAGTTCATATGCCAACCAACCAAATATATCCACGTTCCGGCGATACCCAAACGGTTTATTTACGTTCCGTGGTCCAGAATCCAAACATTCAGATCGGCGAATATACAATGTACAATGATTTTGTACACGATCCGAGAGAATTCGAAAAGCGGTGCGTGCTTTACCATTATCCCATTGTCAATCATGATCATTTGATCATCGGCAAATACGGTTCAATTGCCTGTGGCGCGAGATTTTTATTCACGAGTGCACATCATACGATGCGTTCGCTTTCGACGTATCCGTTTCCAATTTTCTACGAGGAGTGGGAATTGCCGTTGGAAGAGATTACGCAAGCATGGGATCATCGCGGCGATATTGTGATTGGCAACGACGTCTGGATTGGTTATGAATCCGTGGTTTTGGCTGGTGTTCATATCGGGGATGGAGCGATTATCGGTACCCGAGCGGTCGTGACAAAAGACGTGGAGCCGTATACGATCGTGGGTGGCGTACCGGCTAAACCGATACGCAAACGCTTCGACGACGAAACGATTAAAAAATTGCTGGCGTTGAAATGGTGGGATTGGCCCCATGAGACGGTAAAACGCCAACTTCCACAAATCATGCGAGGCGATCTCGAACATTTAGAAAATCCGAAAGTCTCTTAACCTGTTCAAAACATTGCGATCGAAGACTTTTTTATATTGAGATGATCATACCAGGCTGTAATATCAGATTGGCCTGTGTAGATACCAGCTGATCACGAAATCAGATTCAATTCCATACCTATGCTATTCTTGATTCTATGTTCTTATGCGATTCCACATTGAAAAATCGCTTTTAACCAGTTCCTATTTGCCGCTTGTTCCAATGAAATAAACACAAGGACCTACGTTGGCGAAAGTCTACGTAGGCCCCGCAAAATCTTTCGACGCCGCCCCACCCACTCCGTGTTCACGTGTCGTATCGGAGTAGATGAGAAGCGAACGAAAGAGAATGAATTACCATCAATCCATGGTAATTCACCTCGGTTGGATATCTGGTCAGCCTCCTGGTTGGATCAAGAATTCGAGCGTGATCGGCTGATCCGGATGGATACGATACTGTTCGTGCGGCCAAGCCCCCCAAGAATCATCACCGCCGACGCCCATTTGCTCCGCATCAATATTTATCGTCCAAAAGTCACGCTCTGGAGTCTCTTGATAATGTTTATACGTTTCAAGATCTTCCTGCGTCCATGGCCAAACACTAAAACCGAACAGCGGAACCTCCGGAGCTTTGTGAACTGTCGTGAAAAGCAATCCATTCTCGGCCTCTTCGGAGGTAAGAACCAACATCAAACAGTCACTACGGTGACCTGTCTCTTGCGGTTCGCTATAGCTGAAATTCATCCGATCAAGTGGCTGGGTATACACATTGAACGCCGCGCCCGTCTTGCGATCGGCATAGTTTTCCTGCGGTCCGCGTCCACCCCAGAAAACGTGAGTCAACTCCGCTTGTTTGGGCACACGCAATTGGATACCAACACGCGGAATCACCGGCAACCCATCGCCACGCGGCGTAAGCGTCATCGAAACCGTCATCGCGTTTTCTACAAAGGTATAGCGCATTTCGAGCGTACTTTCTTTGGCCGCTGGAAGGGTGTACTTCGCCAAAACGATCCCGCCTTTTTCGTCGTATGTCAACTCCGTGAGCACGGGATTCTGCGTCGCCTGTCGCCAGACGCCGAGTTTATTCGGCAATTGGGCACCACGATCATTATCGATTGGAGCACGCCAAAAATTCGGCGTCACTGGTCCAGCGAGCCGTTCCTTTCCACTCCGATTGGTTTTCAGCGAAACGAGGAATCCCGTTTTGCGATCAAAGGTCGCTTGAAATCCGCTCTCCATGGTGACAACGAGTTGCTCTTGCGATTCCGTTACCGTCACTGGACGCGGTAAAACGAATTCGTTCATGGCTTTTTGCGTCGCTTCTGGGAGGTGCATATTCCATTGCGATGAGACGCTTCGTTCGCCTGGCAACACTTCAAACAAACCGTCTTTGTTGAACGATACGAATTGATCCCATGTAACCACATGGCCCTGGTCGCCCCACAGCGTCGCTTCCGGAAGTGTCCACAACAGCTTAATCATCATAAACGGAACATACTGCCCCACCTCAATCGCCGGAATCGTGATCTCTTTCGATTCCCGCGGCGCGAGGTCGATTCGACCGATCACTCCACTTTGCGTTTTTTTATCCAGTTCCCCTCGCATCGTTTCCCAACGCAACTCCCACTCGTTAAGGTTGCGGAAGAAACTCTTGTTTGTCACTCGGAAGGTCCACGGTTTTCCAGCAATCGGTTCGACTTTCACATCGGCGTACACTTTTTTCACTTCCCACAAAGCGGGATGTGGCGTCAGATCGGGTGAAATCACACCGTTGCAGCAGAAGTTATCGTCGTTCGGTTTGTCGCCAAAGTCGCCGCCATAAGCGTAATACGAAACCTGACGAGCAGCCGTCTCCGGACGTTTCGCGTCCGCTTTCGTAAAATCAACATCCAGGACGGTTTGCTTTTCCGAACCTTGACCGCGGACGATCTTCGCCGAAAGAATTTGTCCACTGAATTTTCGTTCCGTAATCTGGCTGTTGCGTCCGATGTTGACCGCAAACGGCGTCGCGTCCATCGGATTCGGAGCATCCATCGTTTTAAGCTGTTGACCATCGCAATACAGTTCGAGCTGCGTACCAGTATACACACCGCGCACAGTGTGCTTTTCGCCAATCCAATTCGCGGGAAGCGGTGCCAAAAGCGTCGTCCAGCCGCCACCACCATAGACGCTAAACTCCAGCAGATTACGGTTATTCGCCTTGATCGCGTACTGTTGATCGCCTTTCGTGATGATCTGCTGGAACGAACCGTCCGCCGTCGGAATCACGACTGCTTCGAGAACAAATGGCGTTTTGCCGGAAATGTCCAATGCCGGATCCGCTTCCACCGCGGCAAATCCCGTTAGTCCGGTCTCCATGGATGTTTCCCCCGTAACGGTCACTTTTTGACCGGTCGCCACGGCAAACGTAAACGGCTCTTTGACGGTACGATTCACCAAAAGCCCCTGATCCATCCAGTCCCAAATGAAACCGCCCTGAAGCGCGTCATGCGTTTCGATCGCGTCCCAATAATCTTGGAAATTGCCCGTGCTGTTACCCATCGAGTGGGAGTATTCACACTGGATGAGCGGACGATCAGGGTTGCCCGTCGCGTATTTGACCATACCGTCGATTGGCATATACATCGGGCAATAGATATCCGACTGTTTCGAGAGCCCGGCGCGTTCGTAGTGGATCGGACGCGACGGATCACGCCCCTTAATCCAATCGTAACCAGCCACAAAGTTCGGACCGTGGCCCGCCTCGTTGCCCATCGACCAGATGATCACACAGGGATGATTTTTATCGCGTTCGACCATCCGTTGCATACGATTCACATGAACGTCCTTAAACCGCGGATGATTCGCCAGCGATTCCGGACCATAGCCCATACCGTGCGACTCAATATTCGCCTCATCAATGATGTATAGTCCGATCCGATCACACAACTCATACCAGAGCGGCGTTTCCGGATAGTGACTCGTCCGGACACCGTTGATATTAAACTGTTTCATGATGCGGATTTCCGCGATCATGCGATCATACGACACGTAATGTCCCGTGAGCGGATTGTGTTCGTGACGGTTCACGCCTTTGAGCAGCACCGCTTTCCCATTGATGAGCAGATTGACGCCGCGAATCTCCACCTTCCGGAACCCCCCCTTTTTGGGGATCACTTCCAGCGTTTTACCCTCGCCATTTT
>JAQVKF010000204.1 GCA_028694795.1 Thermoguttaceae bacterium
GGTTCTGGACTGATCGCGGATGGCGACGCGGCGGGGCCGCGTATCGGAGCGAACTGGGAAGGCGCGGTTGGTTTCTGTTGGTCGAACCAGAGCGATTGGTCCAATAATTCGACCGACGATGCGATCAAGGCACTTAACTATTCAGTGGATAACTTAGACGAAACGACGCGTATTGATTGGGCGAATGTAATCGATTATACGCAGGCGAGCATGTATGCCTCACCAGCATCGCACCATCCGGACATTGTGATTGCTTCGATGTGTGATTCCAGCACGCGTCCGATTTCCATGGATATTGATTGGGGTGTTTGGGTACAGCTCATGACGCCGAATGGTCAGCAGTACAAGGAACCGGCGATTACCGGTGAATACTAATACGCGAGCAAACGCGGAGACTACCGCGGGGATGTTGCGTTTCGATTGAAAAGATGGCGGATGGCGATTCGGATCGCACGAAAGATAAACGGGATACTCCGATGCAGACGAAGACGTCCTGGTTGACCGGCAAATCGCGAACGAAGGCGATGGATGCGCAAATCACCCACTTGGTTTGGATGAATGTGCCGTATCGTCAGGCGGTAAGTCGGATTTCGGATTTGCTTCATCTGGCGATCTGGGTGGATCGGCGACTGGATCCCGATGCGAGTATCGCGGTCCAGATTGGTCCCAAACCGCCACAGGTGATGGATTGGGAAGGTGAGCAGGAAGCGGCGGAGATGCGTGTCGTACCTGGTCCGCTATCGGGTACGCAGGTATTAAAGCTGCTCGCCGAGTTGCGCAACGCCGTTGTGGTTGAGGTGGACGATCTCATTTTTTTGACACTTTCAGAAACCGCAACCATTCTTTCTGAGCGACGCAAGACGAATCGCGTCGCGTTCAAACAGTGTGCGAGTGGATTACGCACCTCACTTTTACGTAAAACGGCGGTACAGTGGCCCGACTATACTCAACCACGTGAGCTGGCCACCCAATGGTGCCAAGCGGAAGGGGTGAAACATTCCAACATCGAAGCGATCCCTTACGATCGGATCGCGGCGGGCGACTTACCGCCCCTCACCCTACTGGACAGGCTTACATTGCTCATGGTACAATACGGGCAAGGGGTGAAGTTTGAATCGGATCAACTTCGGTTGGTCTCGGATAATCAGACGTCTCAGCAATCCCTGCAAATACCGACTACCGATTCGGTGAGTTCAGGTTAAACGAACGGTAAAATTCATCAGAGCACGTCTTAAAAAGGGTGCAAACATGCGATATCAGCACTATCAACGGCGGGCACGGCATCAGACGATACAACTCGTACTGCTTTTCAGCATCGCGATTACGATTGTCGTGGCAAGCGTTGCGAGTGCGTTGACAGGGCTGTATTTTCTTTTCGCGCGGATGGTTCCAGAACATCCGATCACGACAGCGGCCTCGGAATACAACGGCGGTTTTCGCACGGAGGAATCG
Organism: Thermoguttaceae bacterium; assembly: GCA_028694795.1. Taxonomy (GTDB): domain Bacteria; phylum Planctomycetota; class Planctomycetia; order Pirellulales; family Thermoguttaceae; genus JAQVKF01. Next base: position 1,453 of record JAQVKF010000204.1, read on the forward strand.
CTGGACTTGGAGAGGTTGGCACAGCAAGTGGCCAATTCGGCCCACCCACCGACAGAGTGGCTTTTCTTGGGAATCGCGGTCGCTGTACTGGGGCTGATTCTTCTGATGGTATTGGCTCGGGCCTTAGAATTGCGGGAACAAGGCGGCGTAAAGCTGGCGGAATCACTGGGCGGTGTCTGTATTTTACCCGGCACGTTGGATCTCAAGCAGCGGCGTCTGTTGAATATTGTCGAGGAGATTGCGATTGCCGCAGAGACGGCGACGCCGCAGGTCTATCTGTTGGGACGTCAGCGTGGGATCAACGTGATGGTAGCGGGCCGTTCGCCGACGGAAGCGGTGATCGTTGTCACACAGGGAACGCTCGATTATTTGAATCGTGATGAGCTACAAGGAGTCATCGCGCATGAATTTTCGCATATTTTAGAAGAAGATATGCGTATCAATATGCGGACGTTGTGTTGGATTTACGGCGTTTCAGCAGTCAGCGATTTTGGTGCGGATATTCTCACGTTGGGTTGGCGTCTGCTGGACGCGGGTTCCGACATGGGATTCGCCCGTTCTTGGCTTCGTTGGCTTTTGATTTCGGCGTTGGAACTGTTTTACTTCATCGCGGGAGGTCTGTTGTGGTTCCTCGGTTTGGCCGGCACGCTATGCGGCAACTTGGTTCAAGCGGCGATCGGCAGACAACGGGAATTGCTGGCGGATGCGTCAGCCGTCGCATTGACCCGGAATCCAGCGGGCTTGGCTTCGGCATTACGGAAAATCGCCGTATTTGCCTATCACGGCGAATTGGTCGACATATCGCACAGCGAGATGAATTTTCTCTTTTTTACCTCGGGCATACGCACATGGTTCCGCGTCCATCCACCAGTACGTGAACGGATTCGACGTTTGGAGGGGGAGGCCGGCTTGGAACTGCTCGCACGTATGGAAGCAAATCCAAAACGTTACCTTCAACCGGTAAGCGTGACGGGATCGGAATTACTCTCGCCGGTAGTGATTCCGACCGCACCGCGACCGTTAAGCCCTGAGGCTATGGCGAAACAGGTGGCCGAACACGCGGTGAGCGGTTTCGCGTCCATTTTTGCGTTGGCTGACGAAATCGTAGTCGAAGAGATTGTGGACGAAAATCACAAAAATGAATCGGAAACCGGTGTCGACTCGCCGCATGTGTTCCATCAAGTACTCGGTGCAAAATGGGCGGATGCGTCTGGCGATCATACAGATTGGCTCACGGAGATTGAGTCCATTTATCGCGGTTTTCCGCCGGAACTTCAGGAAGCGTCGCAAGATCCTTGGTCGGCGCGCGCGGTACTGCTTGCTCTGCTTTTCCCCAAAGAAGCCGAAAATTACGTCATTTTACACCAAACACTTCGCCAATCGGACCCCGTCCTCGGACAATTATACGAAAATTATCGTCCATCAATCGACTTGCTCTCGTTAGATGCTAAAATGGTATTGATCGACGTGGTATTGCGGACACTGCGCATGATGCGTTTGACTCAGCGTCAAGTTTTTCTGACGCTCATCGACGCCAGCCTCGCACGCCCCACCCACCTCACGATGGTAGAACAATTCTATATGGTCGTCATCCGGACCCTATTGACCCCGGCGGAGACCACGGCGGATGCGTCGCGGCCATCGAAAGATTCCCCCAACACTTCCGGAACATCACCATATCCGACGTTGGCGGTTTGGCGACTGCTTGGTATCATAGCCTACCAAGGCACAGAATCGGGTCATCCTATGGAATCGGACCAAGATTCGGGCGGTGACACGAAGCGAACATCCGCGGCGGCGTTGGCGTATACCCAAGGAGCGGTAGCGTTAGGCGTTCGGATTCCGACGCAGATTCCAGACCGTGGAGAATGTACATTTCCACAATTGCTCACGTCATTTGCGGCATTACGCGGTTTGACCCAGGAGCAAAAGGGAGCTATATTGCGAGCCGTGTTGGCGGTCATCGCGGCGGATGGCGTGGTTACACTTTGCGAGGCGTTCTTCATTCGAATGCTCGGCGCGGCGTTGGACCACATCGTTCCGCTGTTATTACCCAATGAACAAGTACCGTAACACCATAACAAAGGAAATCAAGATGATGAACACCTTAACGGCGATGCCACTGTTTTTGGCGCAAGTCGCGACAAACGCAAGTGCAACGGCTTCTGAAGCGGGCAACTCGACCAGCATAATGCTGGGAGTGGTCCCAATCGTCGGTATCGTAATCCTGGTCGTGATCGTGCTACTCGTTTTGTGGATGATCAGCGTTTACAATGGATTGGTCGTGCTTCGGAATCGATTCAAAAACGCGTTTTCGCAGATTGATGTGCAGCTCAAGCGACGTTGCGACCTGATTCCCAACCTAGTGGAAACGGCGAAGGGTTACCTAAAACATGAGCGAGAAACGCTTGATGCGGTGATTTCAGCGCGTGGCGCGGCGGTAGGCGCACAACAGGCAGCGGCAAGCAATCCGGCTAACGCGGCGGCTATGAAGGACCTCGGAGCGGCGGAGGGCGTGTTGGGTGGAGCACTCGGTCGGCTCATGATGGTCATGGAAGCCTATCCTGATCTCAAGGCGAATCAGAATATTCTGGCCGTTCAGGAAGAGCTGACAACGACCGAAAATAAAATCTCGTTCGCTCGTCAAGCGTTTAACGACAGTGTTACCGAGTACAATAACCGGGCGCAGGTCTTCCCTGCGAACATTATCGCGGGTATGTTCGGCTTCAGCGAGGCAGCCTTGTTTGAGCCGACGAATCCTGCGGATCGTGAAGCTCCGAAAGTTCAATTCTAAACCTATTTTTTTGCGAATGGAAAGAGTCAATGCAATTTTTCGCCCATCAAGATCGTGCCCGATCACAGACGAAATGGTTAGCGATGTTTTTTTTCGTCGCAATCATCGGCGTGGTCGTTTCGGTCACCGCGGTACTTACGGGATTTTTCATGCTTATTCAGAGGCATCCCGGAGGCGATTCGGCGGCGACGGCTTCCATTTCACAAATTCCACTGAATACTATACTGTACACCGCGTTAGCGACGCTCGGTTTGATTTTGTGCGCGGTTTGGGTACGTTCGTCCCAGTTGCGCAGCGGCGGCGGACGTTACGTAGCGGAATCCTTGGGTGGTCAACTCATTCCGCCCAACACGACGGATCAGAAGCAACGTCAATTGCTCAACATTGTTGAGGAGATGTCGATCGCGTCCGGAGTGCCAGTGCCGGCCGTTTATCTCCTTCGGGAAGAATCCGGTATCAACGCGTTTGCGGCGGGGAATTCACCCCAAACCGCCGTCATCGGTGTGACCAAGGGTGCGCTCGAATTATTCACGCGTGATGAGCTTCAGGGTGTCATCGGTCATGAATTTTCGCATATTCTCGAAGAAGATATGAGTATTTCCATGCGATTGATGGCGTGGCTATACGGGATCGCCATTCTCAGTCTCGTGGGACTCATGGTCTGTCGTTTTGCGAGCGAACTTTCCTTTTACGGCGGCCTCGGTCACAGTAGCAGCAATAACGATAACGACAATCGCGGTCTTAGCGGTTTAGCATTGGCACTCGCGCTGTTGGTTTGCGGCGGATTAGTTTGGCTCATCGGTCTGATCGGCGGATTCTGCGGCAGTCTCATCCAAGCGGCCATCTCACGCCAACGAGAATTTCTGGCGGATGCCTCAGCGGTCCAATTCACACGCAATTCGACGGGAATCGCGTCGGCACTCAAAAAGATTCAAAACTATTCACAACACGGCAAATTACGTGCCGCACGTGGTGAGATGCAATATCTTTTCTTCACAGCCAGCATGAGTTCGCTACTGGCGACACATCCGCCGCTCGACGAACGGATTCGCCGCATTTTGAACGGGGCCTCGCCCGACACACTTCCGACCTCGACGATTCCCCGCTCCGCAGTGTCCTCCGATGCCCGTGTACCGTCCCCAACCTCCCGTTTTCCACGTTCCACGCGATCGAACGCCGCGGCAGTGTCGGGACTGGCCGCCGGTTTAGGGGAAATGGTCCGTGGAGACGCATCGACAAATAGTGGAATTCCGCCGATTCCCTCCACGGATTCCGCCGTCGTTTCTCCCGAATCGGCCACGCACCTCAGCGACCGGCCACCCATTCGTCAAGAGGTTCCTCCCATCCATGCCGATATTCCGCTTGAATTTTCGTTAGATCGCGCAGCGGGAATTTGCCAGAACTTACCAGCGGAACTGGTCATAGCCTCTCGCGAAGCATGGTCGGCACGCGGTATCATTTTCGCGTTATTATTACCAAGCGAACCAGGTGCTCAGGACGCCCAGCTTGCCGTGTTGCGGCAGTCGGAACCACAGCTTGCCATGACCGTGACGCGAATTACCGCGCCGATTCGCCAACTTGCGGTGGACGAACAGATGGTACTTTCAGATCTGACGATTCGGACATTACGTTCGATGAGCATTTCGCAAACGCGAAATTTTCTCACGCTGTTGGAAACGTTTGTCATGGCGGATGGCCGTGTATCGCTTTTCGAGGGCATGTTCGTCGTGGTCACACGAGGTCTGTTACGACAAAAAGCGGGCGAACAGACAGGTTTTTCGGAGTCTCGCCAAGGCAGCGGTGTTTCGAACGAGCTATCGGCAAACGTGCGAATATTTTTGGGCATTCTGGCTTACCAGGGCACCGATTCTCCGACAGCCGCAGCATCCGCCTTCGCAAAAGGCTGCGAGGCGTTCGACGGTACCACGACGCCAATTCCATCAATGGAAACCTGTGCGTTGCGTTATTTATATGACATTTTAACCCGCTTGCAACAATCGGATGTTCGTGTACGCACGTCCATTCTGCATGCCGCGATGGCCACCATTGCGGCGGATGGCGTCGTCACGTTACGTGAGGCTCAGCTGTTGCGTATGATCGGTGCGGCTCTCGAAATTCCCATTCCCCCCGTATTGCCAGATGTCTCGTGACACCGATTGGCAAACCACCGCAATCACGTGGCCGTTTGAGGCCGCTATCATGTGGACTTTCGACTGAGGTGTGAGGCCATTCGGACTTCATCGTCTAGATTCTGCCCGCGGGCATCAACGGAAACAAGCCACTCGGTTCACATGGGGCCCCCTGCCCCGTCTTTTAGGAAAGATGAGAAAAGCCCACGCTCCGAGGAAAAGAGCTTACAATATTGAGAAAGATCGCATAAAATATCGTCGGCATTTATCCAATCGAATAGATTGCAGATGGGGAATAGATCAGAAAATGGACACGACAACAGAGTTGCCCCGTTTTATCGTCGGTATTGACCTTGGCACTACAAATTCCGCCGTTTGCTATCTCGACACCCAAACCGCGCCGTCG
>JAQVKF010000205.1 GCA_028694795.1 Thermoguttaceae bacterium
AAATAAACCAAAAATAAGACCGGAGCGATTCCAATCAGTAGCGGCAGCATACTAATCACCGCGGGAATCAGAGACCGTAACGCAGCGCCCACACTCCAAACTAACCGAAAAATGACCCGAGGACACGCGACAAACAAAATCATCAACAGTGGTGTGAAGATCAGAACCCAACGCGGCATCCGAATCAGTTGGTTCCATGCAAACCCCAACATGATCATGGTCAGACCGAGTCGAAAATTGGCTGCCGTAAATTCATACCAAAAGGTGTTTTGCAGTATCGGAAACACCACCATTCCCGACTCGTGCATCTGGTCCAGTATGAGAAGCACAGTACCTATGGTGGTTAAAATGCCACCCAGTACGAAAATAGCGATCCGGCGATAATACTCAATCGAACGTGGTTTTGGGGTTCCCACGCGAGAATCTACTCGAGCCTTGCCTCCTTTTCGCACCGGTTCAACCGACTCTTCGATTTCCATTTGGGCTTCGGAACGCGGTGAATCGTCTTTATCCATATCCTCAATTTCCGATCTTCCGTAGTTCCTGTGGTTTTTCGTTCAACATGATTGATAACATGATCCATCCGTTGCATGATCGTGGGTGGTTTCATGTAGTGGTATGTGGCCAACCGATTCATCGGTCATGGTCCCGACGTTTGCAACGTCAACATCGCACCGACGTTCAACATGGCCGCGTTTTCGCGGCCACGGCAAAACCCGCACAATGGGCATCTGTATCGCCGGTGACGTGACGAAAATCGACGTCCCCCATCTCCGACAGCCCACCACCATCCCGGACTATTTGGGCGGCTCAGACTCTGGGACGATGGGATCTATCTTTTCTTGGGCCGCCTGAACTAATGGATTCGTTTCCGTCGCTTCCTCAACATAAAAGGCCTCTTCTTCCACTGATGGAATTTCCTGACGCGTTTGACCGTCGGAATCCTGAAGCATCGGCATCTTAAGCTCTTCGCCATTGAAATTCGTTTCGCTGTAGATGTCGCCACTTTGGATCGGCCCCGCCCCCAACACCCACATGGATTTGGCCGCACTTCGCTGCAACAGTTCGCCCGACTGCCAAACTATTTTACCACTTTCGCGATGAATCACAAAGAGGTGCATCTTCAATACCGCCTTTTGATCCACTCGTTTTATAATCGATACCTCCGGAATCGTAACTCCTCCAGTCAATGCGGTTGGTGTACTCGTTTCCGAAATACCCACAAGCAGATCGTTTTGATCGGTACCGAACGCTCCAATACGTACTTCGAGAATATATTCCGCGTCCGCTTTACTTTCCTGAAGAATCGCGCCACTGCTCATGATACGCTGACGCAAGGAAGAAAGTAAATATTTTTCGTCGGTCGAATTGGCGATATACTCCTTATCAAAAAAAACTTTACGTCCGGCAAGCGCGGTGAGATCAAGCTGATTCATGGTTCTATCAACCGAATTGGTCAACAAAAGTTGTTCCGTCGCCGTTCGAGTCGTGTTACTCGTTTTAGTCGTTCCACAACCGGTCAGCGGCAGCACAAGCAATATTCCAACCACGGCCTCGGCGACCACTTTTCGCGTCATATTTACGGACTCCTCACCCTATGGACGAATTTCCCTTCCATCACCCCTAATTGCCGCGTACCCAACTGAACCCATTATGTTTTGCGCAGCATCATTCGCTTCACGCCAGTAGATGGAATCAGCGCTAGCGTAGCAAAAAAAAAGGTTTACAGCAAGAGGTTTTTGGAAAAATCGCTAAAAACCATACAATCAGACCTGTTTCCGTGTTGTGATAATCTCTTGCGGCTAATGGATCGTGCGACAATTGTTTGAAAATGGAAAACATAAGCATTTTACATGGTCATTGGAAAAGATGAAAAATGAGTGGTATAACGAATGGAGGAGGTGTGGCAAAGAATAGTAAAACGAGCGATAGGGCTCACGCCGGATATTCGTCGGAATCCTGTTTGAGTGGTTCCCATTTCGTCGTATTTTCAGCGGGAATAGTTGTATTGACGAGCATTTGGAATCCTCTTATACTCTCTTTCTGTCAAAGGTTTGGCCAAAACAACACCATCGGATCCCCGCGACATGAAGGTTCTTTTATCACGATGAAGACTATCCGCATTAAATGCCTCTCTTCCTACAGTATGTCATGGGATCCGATTTTGGATATTCTTGCTAAACATTATCGGATTGAGCAGGTTAGCGATCCTGATTTTTTACTTTGCATGGTACCCGTAAAATCATTCGAATATTGTCGTTATGATGCGGTGCGTATTTTTTGGTCTGGTGAAAATTATTCGCCCGATTTCAATACGATGGATTACGCAATGGGTTTCGACGAACTCACCTATCATGATCGTTATTTGCGGTGGCCGGTGTATATGACCTATGGAGATACGCCTCAGCAGGCAGAGATGAAACATCTGTCGGTGGGATCGGAGATTTTGCGGCACAAAGATCGATTTTGCAATTTTATTTACAGTCATCAAGGGCAACTGCGGCGTGGTGACTTCTTGCGACGTTTGTCCGAGTACAAATCGGTTGATTCAGCAGGTACTCTTTTCAACAATATGCCTGATGGGTGGTGTGTTCGTTTTGATGCTTCGAAAATTGATTTCCAACGTCGCTGCAAATTTACGGTTGCCTTTGAATCTTGCGCATTACGTGGGTTTACGACCGAAAAAATCGTCCATGCTTTTGCGGCGCAAACCGTACCGATTTACCTAGGGAATCCCGATATTGCCCAAGAATTTCAGCCGGGATCGTTCATTAATGGAAACGATTTTCCGTCATGGGACGCCTTGATTCAGCGGGTCATTGAAGTCGATCAGAACGATGAGTTATATCTTTCCATGTTGCGCACACCGGCGTTTCAAGCGTCGTATCGGCCATCGGTGCGACGTCCAGAATTGGAGCGTTTTCTCGTTTCGATTTTCGATCAGGACCGCGAATCGGCCTATCGTCGGCCTCGCTACGCCTTACCGCTCACGCGTAACGAACGATTGGCGACGTGGGGCCATGTGCCGTATACCATTTTGCGTATTCGACGCGAATGGCGGCGTTTTTGGCAACGGATCACACGCGGCAAACAGGATGCATAAACGGCTCTGGTTGGGAATCTTTCGGGTAGATATCCGGCAAGATAGAAAAAATGGACAAACTACAAAATGGTCTTTTTGCGAGCAAGGGACGCGAATGCGCCGATGATGCACAATATCGCGAAAATCCCCAGAATCCAATGTAAGCTACTTAGAAACTGAGTCTTATTTTCCGCTGTAATTTGGACACGTCCCGAAATCGTCGCGATCATCATCATGGCGATGCTCGCACTGGTCGCCTGACCGGTCATTCGGACCGTGCCGGTCATCGCCGAGGCCATGCCGTAATGTTCCGCTTCGACCGAATCCATGACGGCGTTCGTATTGGGCGTAATGAACAGGGCGATACCGATTCCGAAGAAGACCAACACCGCGATGACATACAGCAACGAGGTGTTGGTCGAAATGCCCATCAGGAGAAATAATGCGGTTGCGTTGACACTAATGCCCAGTGTGGCGAGAAATCGATCGCTCCACCGTCCCGAAATAGCACTTCCGACAATAGGTGAACAAATGGCCACGGAAAGCGATTGAGTCAATAGTACAAATCCAGCGGTACGGGTATCGTAATCGCGTACTTCTTTTAGATAGAGGCTCAAAACGTAACCGACGCCATAGGTCGCGCTGTAACTAATGAGTGAAGCGAGCGAGGAAAAGCAAAATTGGCGGTTTCCTCGCAACACGCGCAAATCAAGCATCGGATTGGGATGGTGAAACTCTTGCCACACGAAGGCGATCATCGCCGGGAAACTCAGGCTCAGTAAAATCCAGCCGGTCCGAGCGGGAAGCTCCGCGAGTCCGCAGATCCACAGCGTTAGACTTAGTCCGTAGATCATGGTTCCCAGATGGTCTTGGTGGACACCCGGTCGAGGGGTGCGAATCTGTTCATGTCGCAGTATTTTTTGAGCGAGTCCCCAGCCCAACACGCCCCATACGACGCAGAGCCAGAAAATCGACCGCCAACCGAAGTAGTAGGTGAGCCATCCGCCGATAAATGGACCGGAAGTCAGGCAGAGGAAAATGATTCCCGAATTCAATCCGAACGCGCGGCTCCGTTCAGACGCCGGAAAAACATCCGAGAGAATAGCGATATTGGTACCAAACACCATGGCGGAACCAATTCCTTGAACGAGTCGAAAACCGATCATCCAGTGGATGGTTGGCGACAGGGCGCAACAGACCGACATGGCCACGAAAATGAGCAATCCGCATTTGAGAGTGAAGCATTTGCGTCCGGTTTGATCGGTGAAATTTCCAATCGGAATTTGCAAAACGGACGCAGAAAGCAGATAAACCGTGAGAATCCAACCGAGCGTAACCGGATTGGTTTCGAACGTTCGTCCGATCTCTGGCAGCGCGAGTGTCAACGCCGACACCATAAATGGGATCAGCCCGACGGATGCAGTCAGCGCAAAAAGAACGGAACGTTTATAAGCATCGCTGTAAATGGGTTGGGTCATCGGTTTTCTGCAAAGGGGAATGCTATCGTGGAATTTTCATGGAACATGTTAAATTTTGGGCAAACTCTTATGCAATTTATACTCTACGGAGTCTTGCAAGGCGATTCGGCTTGCCTCGATAATATTTTCGTGAACGCCGATCGTACTCCAAACCTCGTCGTCATCTCGACTTTCGATTACGACGACGACTCGCGCGGCGGTCGCCGCTTCCGAATTGACGACCCGTACTTTGTAATCGACCAATCGCATGGATCTCAATTCTGGGAATCGCAAATCGAGTATCTTTCGCATCGCCTCGTCCATGGCATGAATCGGACCATCTCCTTCCGCCGCCGTAAATAGTTCGTTACCGTCGATCATGGTCCAGAGATTGGCCACCGTATTGACGTTCCCGCCTAGGCTAAGCGTTTGGACTTGGTAGCGACGCAAATCGAAGTGGGGCTGAAATGAACCGTCGCATTTTTTTACCAGCAGAGCGAACGAACCTTCCGCCGCTTCATACTGGTAACCATGCCTTTCTTGTGTTGCGAGTTCTCGCAAAATTTGATCCATCAGCTCACGATTACTGGCAATCTGAAATTTTTTGGCCAACGCCACCAAATTGGAACGACCGGACAGTTCGCTGATCAACACACGACGTTCATTACCGACGAGCGATGGATCAATATGTTCATAACTGGCGGTCGCACGGGCCAAACCACTCACGTGCATGCCGCCTTTATGGGCAAAAGCGCTCGTTCCGACGAACGGCTGATACCGCGCGACCCGCTTGTTGAGTAATTCGTACAGAAAACGAGAAACTTCCGTCAATCGTCGCACCGCACCATCGCCCAACACTTGGTAAAGTGGATTCCCATCGGCTCCTTTGAGCTTGATCGCCAAGCAAGCGGCGACGGTCGTCAGATCCGCGTTTCCGCAGCGTTCGCCAAATCCGTTGATCGTTCCCTGAATGTGCGACGCCCCCGCCTCGACCGCTACCAGCGAGTTTGCCACGGCCAATCCACAGTCGTTATGGCAGTGTACGCCAACGACGATGTTCGGAGCTTGTACCGCGAAATGTTCTACCACCGCGCGCACGATGGCGCGAATTTCTTCCGGCATCGAACCGCCATTCGTATCGCAAAGGACCAAATGAGACACTCCCGCCGCCACGGCTGTGTCGAGTACCGACATGGAATACGCCACATCGCCTTTGTAACCATCGAAAAAATGTTCCGCATCGAAAATCACCGAACGACCCGCTTGGCGCAAATAGCGAATGGATTCGTCGATCATGGTCAGATTTTCTTCACCGGAAACGAGAATCACCTCTTCCGCTTGGAATCGCGAGCTTTTACCGACTAAGGTGATCGTTTGAGCGTTTGAGGCCACCAGTGAGGCCAAACCGGCGTCTTCCTCGACGCAAACACCACGACGACGTGTCATACCAAACGCGGTCACACGTGTGGTTTGAAGTGGGCGTTTAGCGATTTCCGTGAAGAATCCCATATCTTTTTCGTTAGAACCGGGATAACCTCCTTCGATAAAATCGAAACCCAACGTGTCGAGTCGTTCCGCAACATGGAGTTTATCCGGAAGTGAAAACGCTACGCCTTCCGCTTGGGAACCATCACGGAGTGTTGTGTCATAAAGTTCAATGCGACGCATAGTGATGCTCTTTTACTATATTCTGGGATTGAGTCCGAAAATTTTACCGCAAAATTGTTTCCGTTTTGTATCCACGCGGTAAACCACATGGATACAAAAAAACCACCGGATCAAGTGAACCAGTGGAACATTTCGCTTTGACGATGGATCATTCGGCAGGATGTTGGAGCATCGCATACCATGGGGGATCGGATTCCTACTTTTCTCGTTACTGACTGACGTGACAGAAATTCATTCCACTGATTCTTCGAGCAGGAAAACTCCACATTGAAATCGCGCCGAAATCGGCGCAAGTAATCCGTCGATTGATACTCGGAGTCATTTTTTTCACCCAGAAATACTTTCTATCGAATAAAACACCCTCTTCCTGTGATGAATCGTAGCAAATTCCGCCGTTTCGTCAAGGAGTGGTACGCCTCGAATTAGGATGTGTTCACATAAGTTGCCACTTTAAATTGGAGCGACCGGCTGTACCACGGCTGGTAAAAAGGGTGAACCAACGAATGCCGGGAACGGAGTGACCGCATCGTCAGCGGTATTTCCCCGAGTTGGTAACACCACCGTCAAGTAAAA
>JAQVKF010000206.1 GCA_028694795.1 Thermoguttaceae bacterium
ACCTACAGTGTGGAAGATAAGGAGGGGTTCATCGGATGAGTCAGATCATAACGCATGCCGATTTATTGAAATTAGTGGACGGTTTGCTGTCGAGCGGTACGAAGGTGATCGCGCCGAAGCTTGTAAAACCAGGGACCGTATTGTACGAATCGCTCACGGCGGGTACCGAGTGGGTACCGAACGGTACGGACGTTGTGCGGCCAGGCAATTCGCTCAAAGAGGTGGTTTTTCCGAAGCATGAGAAAATTTACGGTTATACGCTGGAAGGCAAAACGATCGGAATGACGGATGCGGTGTTGGACGACACGCCGCAAGTCGTGATGGGTGCGGCGCCATGCGACGCGGCCTCACTGGCGATCCTCGACGCGGTATTCCACTGGGATTACCAGGACGAATTTTTCGATCATCATAAAGCACGAACCACGGTCGTAACGCTGGCGTGTCAAAAGGCGGATGGTCACTGTTTCTGCACGTCGGTGGGCGGTAGTCCGAAAGATGAACGTGGCAGCGACGCGATGCTTTTCGACCTAGGCGACGGTCGTTACGAAGTCCGATGTTTAACCGAAAAGGGCAAGTCTCTTTTCGCGGGTAAAACGACCGAAGGCAATGCGAAACCGACCGAATTTGCCGGGCCAGAGAAGACGTTCGATGTCGAGAAGATTAGGCAATTTTTGGAAACCGGTTTTGCGGATTCCATCTGGCAAGAGGTCTCGTTGCGGTGCATCGGTTGCGGTACCTGTGCTTATCTCTGTCCGACCTGCCACTGCTTCGATATCGTCGACGAACGCGCGACCCGTACCACGGGTAATCGTGTGAAAAATTGGGATTCGTGCCAATTTGGACTGTTCACGCAACATGCCTCCGGACACAATCCACGTGCGGATCAGGGCCAGCGTCAGCGTCAGCGTATTTTGCACAAATTCATGATCTATCCCGATAAATTCGGTTCGTTCTTGTGCACCGGTTGCGGCAATTGTTCGCGTCGATGCCCAGTCGGACTGGGAGTCAAACCGGTATTGGCGGCGATTACCGCTAAGCTGAAATAGCGGGAAATTATGAGGAGCCGCATATGGAGCGAGATTCACGTCGAAGGTTTTTGGAACAAACGACCGCGGCGATGGGCGTCGTGGCCGGAGTGGCTGCGATCGCGAGTGGGCAGCAAACCGCCGTGTTGGACGCGATGGAGAATCGGCCGAAAAAGATTCGAATCGTCGCGCTCAACGGCAGTCCGCGTCGTGATAAGACGACCGTTGAGGGGTTGACGATTGCGATGGAGGCTGCGCGACAAGTTGCGCCGGAGCGGATCGAAACGGAGATGATCCATTTGATTGATTGTCCGTTTTGTGACGTTCGTCTTTTCGGTGAGCGTTTGCTGGAAACTCGTGAAGTATTCGATCAGATTGAGGCCAAATTGGCCAATGCGGCGGGGATTCTGGTGGGAAGTCCTGTCCACAACGGTGGAGCGTCGGCTCTCATTTCGATTTTTTTCGGCCAGGTGATGCATACGCTGCTACAAGGTAAAGTGGCGGCGGCTCTGGGTGTGGGAGGGGCTCGTAATGGCGGTCAAGAGCATGTCGTTCAAACGATCCATTCGTATCTGATGCATGAGGGAATGATTCTTCCTGGGACGGGCATGACAGGACGCAGTGGAGCGTTGTGCTGGAACCAAAAAGACACCCTCGCGTCGGATGAAACGGGCTGTGATCTCGCGCGTCGGATTGGATGTCGAGTCGCCACGCTCGCTTTGGCGTTGCCATCGGGACTTTTTACTTGACGATGGTAACGCAAAATCGGTAAGCATCCCTCCCGGCTCTTTTTACCGGTCGGGCCGTATGTGTGTCTGCCGCAATGTTTCCGGTTACATGGTTTCGAGATCGTTTTCGATCCAACGCCGATACCATCGTTCAAAGATGAGCAACGCCCACAATCGATATGCGTGGTCAAAACGGCCATCGAGATGTTCTGCGACAAGGCGACGCACTGTATCGGGTTGAAAAAAAGGGCGTTCGAGCGTTCGTGACGAAAGTAGCGTCGTTTCGAGTAGCGGACGTAATGGTCCACGAAACCAATGTTCAAGCGGTACGCCAAATCCTTGTTTTGCGCGTCGTTGGATTGAGTCCGGCAGAAACTCGGCAAATGCTTTGCGAAAAATATATTTGCCACGCCCGTGTCGTAATTTCAGTTCAACAGGCATCGAAGCCGCGAGTTCGACGAGCCGATAATCGAGAAGCGGTGGTCGAGTCTCTAACGCGTGAGCCATTGACGCGGTATCCACTTTCGCCAGAATATCACATGGCAAATAGGTTTGGATATCGGCAATCGAAACGGTCGAAACGGCATCACGCCCACGAATCGCTCGCTTGCCAACACGTATTCTTCCATCGCCGTCGGTACCTATGTTCTAGCCATGGGAATTGTGTTTGCGCACTGTTTGAGCGGCCGCCTGTTCAAGAAACCAGAGCGAACGGTGGTCTGGATATGGATTTCCCATCCGGCTGGGCGTCTGGAGAATCCGTTCGTAAAATTCCGGTCGATAAAGTTCGCGTCGCTGCTGAGCGTGAAAAATCGCAATCCATTGGAGGTAACGCTCTAGGGGGGGCAAGTGGAGCATTTCGAGGAATCGCAACGCTTGTCGTCCGATGTTCCGATTGGACCGATCAATCGGTAGCTGTTGAGCGAGTCGAAAAGCGAGCGAGGCGGTGGCACGTAGCGGACGTGGCAACCGATCAAAGTAACTGCCTAGTTGGGTGGCGCGATAGCGTCGATAACCGCCGAACAGCTCGTCACCACCATCGCCTGTGAGCGCGACGGTCACCTTACGCCGAGTAATTTCCGAAACGCTCCACGTAGGCACCGCGGAACTGTCAGCAAATGGTTCGTCATAATGGTACGTTAATTTAGGGAGTATAGCAAGCGTATCCGGTTGCACTTGGAGTTCGGTATGGTCGGTACCGAGAAAAGCCGCCGCCTCCCGCGCATAAGCGGTTTCGTCATACGCTGATTCGGGAAAACCAATCGAAAAGGTTCGAATCCGCGTTCCCGAAATCCGTTGCACGAGTCCGGCAATAATGGTCGAATCAACACCACCGGACAGGAACGTTCCCAATGGCACGTCGCTTTCGAGCCGGATACGTACCGCATCGCTAAGCGTTTCCCGCAACTCGTCAATCCAATCCGCCTCGCTGCGGCCGTGAGATTCGTCGGTCCAATCGGGATTCCAATACCGCCGCAACGTCTGCGCAGCCGTCCCGTCGGGTGCCAGTTCGCAAAGGAGTATTTCACCGGGCGAAAGTTTTCGGATGTCCTGATAGATTGTCGCTGGATGGGGGACATATTGATACGTCAAAAAGAGATCAACCGCTTCAGGATCGAGTGAACGCGGCAAACCGGGGATTTCGAGCAACGCCTTGATTTCGCTGGCAAAAGCGAGCCGTCCCTCCTGTTGGCAATACACGAGCGGTTTTTCGCCAAGTCGATCCCGTACCAAAAGCAGCCGCGCGTGACCGGTTGAACGTCGTCGCAAATCAATCATCGCAATGGCGAACATTCCGTTCAAACGTCGCGCAAAATCGTCACCATATTCCTCGTAAAGATGGACAATCACCTCCGTATCACTCTGTGTACGAAACCGATGTCCACGTGATTCGAGTTCACACCGCAACTCGCGATAGTTGTAGATTTCACCGTTGAAAACGATCCAAACGGTATCATCCTCATTCGATAATGGTTGATGACCGCCCGCAAGATCGAGAATGGATAACCGCTGATGCGCCAGTGCTACCCCTGCTGTCGAAGATATGTCTGGAGCAGATGCCACACCGGATGTTGATTTCGTATAGGCCTCGTACTCGGTTGGTACCACGTCTGTGTGTGGACGGTCCATGGTAGAATTCGGAGTGGACTGAGCGGGGAACGACCGGCAAAATAGGCCATGGTCATCCGGCCCGCGATGGGCGATGGCTCGACTCATGCGTTGGAGTACGGTTACGTCGATTGATTGTGTTGCATTCCACCAGATCGCACCAGCGATTCCACACATTTTTAGTTTTCCACTTTATTTAATGTTTACGAGGTGATTTTTTTGTTGCGAAATCGCCGCCTTCCGGTCCTCACTTACCGAATATTTCGTTACATGTCCACTCCAACCCGATCGCCTGAAGGGGCGGGAGGGCTTCTTATTAGACGTTGGCAACACCAATGTCAGGTAAAAAGGCAACCGCACCTTGCAGTCCGACCGCCTGAAGGGCCGGGAGATAAAAAACACCAACGCCTGGTAAAAAGGGCTAGGTACGTGGAGCGGATCGAACGAGGTACCGGACCAACTCGAACAATTCTCGTTCAGCGGTCTGAAAATCGGTCAGCGCGGTAAAATCCTGGCGCAAATACTGCGAGATTGGGACTTGGGCACGGATCGCCGCGTCAATCATCGGATCGCTACCGCGTCGATACGCTCCCAGTGTAACCAAATCGGCATGTTCTTGCCAGACGGCGAGCAGCGAACGGATTTTTGCCGCGGCCGCCTGATGGACCGGACTGACCAACTCCGGCATCAAGCGACTGACACTTTGCATCAGATCAATGGCGGGATAATGGCCACGTCCAGCAAGCGATCGCGATAACCAAAAATGTCCATCGAGTATGCCACGCAACGCATCGCCAATCGGATCTTGTGGGTCATCCGCCTCGACCAGTACCGTACAGATCGCCGTGATCGACCCTACTGTAAACCGTCCCGCACGTTCTAGCAATCGTGGTAATTCGGCGAATACCGAGGGTGGAAATCCACGCGTCGTCGGTGGTTCACCCGCCGCTAACCCAAGTTCACGCCGAGCCAAAGCATATCGTGTCACCGAATCGACCAGTAGCAGTACATTTTGACCGTCATCACGAAACGCTTCGGCGATGGTCATGGCGGTCTCGAACGCGTGAACACGTCGAATCGCCGGCTCATCACTCGTAGCGACGACGCAAACACTGCGTTTCCGGGCCGTCGCCAAATCCCGTTCCAGAAAATCAGCCACCTCACGACTACGCTCACCAATTAACGCCGCCACGACGACATCCGCCTCCGTGCCTCGTGCCATCATGCCGAGCAACATGCTTTTGCCGACACCTGACCCGGCCAAAATTCCCACTCGCTGACCACGTCCAATCGTTAGTAGCCCGTCGATCGCGCGGACTCCCACGCTAAGGGGCGTGTCAATACGGGGTCGATCCAACACGTCACTTGTTCGTTCTCCCGTCGGACGCAGCCATCGTGACGGTTGGAGCACCGGGCCGCTGTCGATCGGATGCGCATGTGCATCGACCACCCGTCCCAATAGCTCTGGCCCCACTCCGATGCGGCGAGCAGAGCGCGCGAGCCGTACCGGAAGTCCAGGTCGAATCCCAGTACCAACCAGCGTCGTCCATGGTGCAAGCAGCGTTTTTCCATCCTGGAACCCAATTACCTCGGCCAAAATCGGCATTTCCGGCGATTCGATCTCCGCAACCGCGCCTAACGGAACGGGGAATCCCATTGCCACGAGCGTCGATCCGACCGTTCCCGCCAGAGTGCCGCGAATTTCAAACGGAAGTATCTCCGCAACACGCCCGATTATTTTTGTGCTCATTCCCATTGGCTTTGTTTTGTACTCCACAAGGATGGTCCATCGCTTGCCATGTTGAATATTTTAGGAGCTGGCGACAGGACGATTTCCCGGTTCCATCCGTCCTGAAAAGAGGAGGTTTTCCCATTTCAATCGTCTGTAGCATATCGTATAACAGATTGTCGGGAAATACGAAAGTGAAATTTTTCGTCTTCATTTATCAGCCATCTGTGATCCACTCCAACCCTCTACTAGACAGGGGTAATTCAAACTTTTACCTGACGTTGGTGCTGCCAACTCGGTAAAATGGCCGACGATGCGGTCACTCCGTTCCTGACATTTGTCGGTTTATAAGATTTTTACCTGACGGTGGTATTCAAACTTGGCGAGCAGGCCCGCAAATCCGTTCGGACGGTCACTCCGTTCCCGGCCCTCACTGCTCAAATGTTTCGTAACACGTACCACTTCAAACGGGAGCATGCCGCGCCAGTCGGGTGACGATCGCATTTCTAGGCGGTGGACAGCCACGTGCTCTCGACCGTTGCCACCATCGTAGCGTGACACACGCCCTAATGAGTGCCGTCCATCCGACATTTCTAGTCGGTGAAACTACCGGACTCACACCAAGCGAATTGACCGGTACATGGGTCGCATTGTCCTCATAAGATGTTCATACGTACACATCGACATTTGAGCCCATACCGAACACGCCGTAATACCACATCATCGGCGAACAATACGAGGTATAGCTTCGCGTCTGAATATCGCTGAGGCTATTTTCCAAATTCTGGATGGCTGCCGTGTTGACGTATTTCATCTCACGAAGCCTCTGCGTGGTTTGGACGCCGATCATCGAAGCGCGATACGAACGCTCCGCCGCGCTCACCTCCTTATAGTACGCCACTCGCGCGTCGATTTCAAGATTCGAAAGCCGTGAACTTTCCGAATTCGCCGATGCCTCCGCGTCACCGATCGCGCCGTTTACACCGCTTAGCCAGGATGTGGTATACAAATATACATTTTAAGCATATCAAGGTTGTCCCACTTTTTCTCCTGCGGCAAGCTTGTCCGTCCATTCGATGTCCAGCTTATCAATCTTCACATGATATAAACCTTCACTTTTCTGCTTTAACATTTCACAGGCACGCCTAAACATTTGAACAAATTCCAATTGTTGCTCTTTCGTGGAAA
>JAQVKF010000207.1 GCA_028694795.1 Thermoguttaceae bacterium
TTGATCATCGTAAAGTGATCAATTTGTACACTTCCACGAGACTTAGGGAAGACGTGTTTGATTTTTTCAAATGGTTGTTTTGTCATTTTCATACCGATATCATCGGCTGGCAGACCATTTTTCTATCATTATTATGTGAACACCCCCTAGTAATGGGCGATACACTTGCTGAAAATGAATGGCTTAATGTTCTTTTACCTCTTCTCATAACACTACCGGTTTGCGGTGGGGTTTACGGTTTTCTCATACAGGACGATCGCGGTACCGGTGCCATCGGTTTTGTCAAAGGGTTAGTGGTTACTCTCACCATCATCCTGTGCTACCTGTTAATGTCCGGATTTTTTATGCTGATTGGCTTGATGTTCCATGCCCGATAGGCAAACCCGTTATTAGAAACAAGAAAGGCAGCAGACTATGCGTGTACGTTCCTGTTTGACCCGCGTTGTTGGTTGCTTCGGCTGTTTTATGCTGATGAACTTCCTTCTTTTAGTCGTGTTCATTATCGGGACAAGCTATTGGGACTCGCATCCTGATCGCGGTGAACATCAACCGGCATTTGACGGCGGGCCGCCTGAGGCGACCGACTTCTGCTGGTATGAAGGTTACGTGTTTACCGCGTATGAATTCAGCTGTACCGAAGAGCAGTTTCGAAAATGGACGATACCCAGCTGGGAATTTTTCGAAGCGAAAGAGAACCGACCGTTTCAGACTATGCGTTACACTTATCCGGACACTCACTATCCCTCCCACGTAGGACACATGGAAAACGGGGTGTTTCACACAAATGTCGAAGAGGGTGAGCGGGAACTGAAGAATGTACGTCAATATAAAAATGAGGTCTACGCCACGATCCGTCATGGCGTTTACGCGACCGAGCGATATGGAAACGGCGGCGGTTATGACGCGGCGTATGATCGTGAGACTAAACGAGGATATTTTGTATCCCTAGCGCGATAATCCATCACAGGCGTATTTTATTTCGGTAAGCCGTCAAACTTACCGAAAGAGAAAAAGGGAGATGGATGCCTGGTTAGACGGGTACCCGCCGGCGGCGATTCTCATCATGATGCGGTAAACTCACACATCTGGATAAACCCATGGTTCACGATAGGTTCGACGCAGTTTTTGAGTCGCTTCTTCATCACCCACACAAATTTCCTTTTCGCCATCCCAGGTGATCGAACGTCCTAGTTTCATCGAAAGTACGCCGAGCAAGCTCATCGCCGTCGAACGATGACCGCCTTCAATGTCGCTAATAAGCGTCTCGCGGCCTTCGATGGATTCCAAAAAGTTATGGAACAGTTCCTTAATATTCTGCTTATCCGGCAAATGCAGCACGGGATCCATATGCTGAGTTTCGCCGCCATCTTGCGGATAAAACGTCCAACCATCCTCCCAACCTAAGTGCAGCGTCCCCTTCGTACCGTAAAAATAGATGCCCACATTGTGTTTTTCCGCGTGGTTCGCCGCGTAATTTCGGTGTTCCCAAACCGTGTCGAACGAATCAAACTTGAATTGCACAAACTGCGTATCGGGGGTCTCTGTACTGTCTTCACGAATAAAACGACCACCCACGGAACAAATTTCCGAAGGATACTGTTCATCCATACACCATAAAATCTGATCCATCCAATGGATGCCCCAATCCCCGAGCTGACCATTCGCAAAGTCATAAAACTGACGGAAACCACCCGGATGAATGAGTCGATTATATGGTCGCAAACGCGAGGGGCCACAATACATATTCCAATCGAGATAGGCTGGCGGATCCTCGTCCGGCACTGGCGTACCCGCACCACCGCTATAATGTACAAAAGCGCGGCAAGAGCCGATTTTACCCACATTTCCGTCTTGGATGAATTTTCGGGCGGCGATATTATGCGGCGAGGCGCGGCGATGGGTATTGACTTGCATTTTGCGATCCGCGGCACGGGCCGCACGGGTCATCGCGCGTCCTTCCAGCACGGTGTGACCGACCGGTTTCTCGACATAGACGTGGGCACCAGCCTGGGCTGCAGCGATGGCAATAAGCGGATGCCAGTGATCAGGAGTCGAAACGATGACAATCTCTGGTTTTTGTTCGTCGAGCAAATCGCGAAAATCGCCGTAGCCCTTTGGACGATTGCCAGTACGTTCTTCGACTTTGTCTTGAGCGTTTTTGAGCATATTTTGATCTACATCGCATAAAGCGACGATTTCGCAGCGACCGGAATCAATCGCCTCGAACATTACATTTTTGCCGAACCAACCGGAACCGATGAGAGCGGTACGGTATTTTTTAGTTGAATCCGCACCATGCAAAGCGGGTAAACCATACGCAAAAGTCGCCGTCGCGACCCCTGCACCTAAAAATTGACGCCGATGCAGCATTTGAGATTCTCCTTCTATTTCCTTCTCAAGCCCAAGACCGATTTTTCCAACATAAAATGTGTACACGGGATGGTGACAAACGTGGCGGACAATCACACGATCAAAGGATTGGCAACGCAATCCGCTGCCACCTTCCCCTGAACGAACAGCACGAATACCGAACAAATGGTCAAAAACGCCCAAACCACGGAACAAGCCGCTCACCTCTAGGATGACAGATAGAACGAGCTGTGTCAAGCTATTCGATCCAGAAGTCCCTAAAATTGCGTCTTGGACCACGGCGATTGGCTGCATTTTTTCTCCAACGCCCAACTTGCCATCAATGATGAGATGATTTCCCTATTTCAGGCGGAAAATCAAAGATAGGATACTTGATCGCCTCATATATTCCATCTCTTCTCGGAGGCCATCGGGCATCTTCCCCGCGATATTCAACGGGAGATGAAGCGGAATATCTTTCCGATATGTGATTTCTATGGTATACTATAAGGGGTGAGGGAGACCGTTTGATCAATGCGATCAAGCGTCGTATACGGATGGAATCAAACCGAGAACGTGAAGCGATCACGCGGATTTGAGAAAAATGATAACGGGAAAGGCGGAAAAAGATGTCGCAACTTACCAGTGCGCAAATGGAGTCGTGGATTCAGAAGGTCATGGGCAATGCGTCGGACTCGCCGAAAATGCCGCTTCCGGCATTTCTGGACGGAATTCCGGGGCTGGAATCGCTTGCCAACGTGCCGAGCGGAACGGTCGTGTTGGTACGTGGTGATGTGGACGCCAAACCAGGTGCGAATATCGGTGAAGGTGATATCCGTCTGTGTTCCATGGTCGAAACGCTGGAATATGGACGTGGACGTGGTTGGATTCAGGTGATCTTCGGTCACATTGGGCGTAAACCTGAGGGTTCGCTTGCCAAAGTGGCCGCTCGTATTGGTGATCTGCTCCAGACGGATGTCAAATTGATCTCCGATTGGCAGTGTACAGAGACCGGTCACCTGTTGGACGCGGCGGTCGATGAGATTAAGTCGGCGGCACCTGGCACCGTTTTTGTGTTGGAAAATACGCGTAAATATGCGTTGGAGATGTCGCTGTGGAAATGCAAACCGGAAGGCGTTGCCGAACTCGCGCCGAAGTTTGCGAATATGGCGAACGATTTCGCCAAGTTGACGACCGTTTATGTCAACGAAGCGTTTTCCGCCGGTTCAATGGACGCATCGACCGTGATCGTACCCGCGGCGATGGAAAAAGTCGCCCTCGGTAAATATGTCGAAGGTCAGTTCCGTGGCCCGTTGATGCAGTGCATGGACGCCGAGTTGATCGTTTCCTCCGGTTTAAAGATGGATAAACTGGACGATTTGAGCGCGATGATTAGTCGTGGCAAGATTCGCTGGGTATTCTTGGCGGGTGCACTTGCGATGGGCGTGAAAAAGGCGGCGTATCAGGTGGATGGCAAGGATTTCTGCATTGGTGAAGCGGAAGATCCGGCCAAATCGAAGGAACCGTGGTACGTCCAGCCGGAGCGGCTCGAACAGGCGAAGCAGATTATCTCGGAAGGTCGAGCCAAGGGAATCCAGTTCTTCTTGCCAGTGGATCATATCGTGGCGGATGGTTCTGACAAAGAAGTGCTCACACCGACAGATCAGACGTTTGATGTGGGTCCGAAAACGATTGCGTACTATCACGAGCAGATTGGCAAATTCATGGAATCGGTCAAAGGTCGTCGAGCGGTCGCGTTCCACAATGGCGTTTTCGGCATGTTCGAAGATCCGCGTTACGAAGCGGGTACCAAAGGATTTATGCCGGAACTGAAACGCATGAAAGATGCCGGTATTGAAGTGTACGTGGGTGGTGGTGAAGGTGGCAAAGCGGTCACGAAGTATGGGGACGAGAGCTGGGTCACGCACAATTTCACCGCTGGTGGTACCGTTTTGAATGCGTTAGGTGCCGATCCGGTCCCATATCTCGTCGCTCTGTGGATGTCGAACGGTGCGGCTCCGAAATGCTGTTGCTGCGGTTGCAAGTAGTTCAATGGCCTGGCGTTTTTCGGACGTTGCGAGTGTTTTTGGCAGCGTCTGGCGAATTGCACAAAAATTGCGCGAGTGGAAGCGTAAATTGGTGTAGGGGCGTAGTAGACAGGCGTTGTGTATGGTTCCATTGCGTGCGAAGATACGAATGGAGCCAACACATTGCTCAGTGTTGTTGTGCGCGAATACTTTTGGGAATGAGAAGAACGATGATTTACGACGGTTCGGATAAACGAGTACCTGAAGATGTCGGGCGTTTTGCGATTGTGGTGGCAAGATTTAATCCGACAATCACGGGGCGTCTGCTGGAGGGAGCTGTCGAAACGCTGAAAAAGCACGGTGTTTCTGACGATCAGATTGATGTCGTCCACGTTCCGGGAGCGTTCGAAATTCCTCACATTGCAAATCGTCTGGCCAGAGTGCGCGATAAGTTGGTGGAAGACGTGCCGGTGACGGTGTTGACCAGCGGTTGCTCGGAGGCTGTTTGGCAAGGTAAACGTTCACGCAAACGGTCGCGTTATGCCGCGATTATCTGTTTGGGCGCGGTGATCCGAGGGGAAACGTCCCATGACCAGCACATCAACCGTGCGATCAGTTTAGCGTTTTCGGAGATCAGTTTGCGTACCGGGGTGCCTTGTCTTTTCGGCGTTCTCACCTGCAACACGCTTGACCAAGCAATTGCTCGGAGTGGTGGGTTGGCAGGCGAAATCACAACAGGCGCGACCGGTAAAGAGACCATCGCCACTCGCGTTGGCCACAAGGGAATCGAAACCGCCGAAGCCGCTCTCGAAATGGTAGCCCTTCTGCATAAACTGCCTCGGTAACAATTTTTACTTTGGACTCTCTTCACCATGGAATTTCTGCTGTGAAATTTTGCCGCAGAAAACACAATTCAGCGAGGAATCGTCCCCGCTGATTGATTTATAGCGACTGTGTCCACAAACACTCCCACCGCACAACGAATTCCCGCACCACACGATTTACAGTGGGGTCTGTTTCCGGTGGAGTATAGACGACGGGTGGGTTGGGGATTCACGTTTACGGACGTCGCAACATGGACTCGAGTACGGAACTTTCCTGACGCAGAAGATTGAGCCGCTGCTGCATTTGAGCCCGAATGGCGGTTCGTTCGCTGCGTTCCATACGCATGGCCTCACGTTGGAGGTTTTCCGCCGCCATGCGTACTGGCGTCATGAGATGGATCGGAATTTCCGGTGCATTGTTCAGAATATCGTAGGCCGCGACGAGATGTTCAAGTGCCTGCATAAGAGCCGACGCCTTGGGACTCATCCGTTCCGTATAATAAGCGGCCGTGTCATCGACGTAGATCTGCCCTTCGTCGGTCGGATACTGCCCACTAATACGGGCATTCGATGGCACTGACGCCGCGTCAACCTCTGGCGTAACGGCTTCCGGCGTCATCGTTCCAACCGCGGAACTCGCCTTTCCCTTTTCGAGAAGGTACGACTGCCGAAAAACCGTCGTCGCTTGTTCGCGAAGCTGCTGAGCCGCTACGGTATCTCCACGCGATTCCGCCTGATCGGCCTGATCGAGCAAGTTCCCCGATTCCTCCCGCATGGCGTCAATTTGCGTCATCGTCGCGGTATCCAACGCTCCTGTGGGTTGAACGGCAGACGCCGGGGCCGGTGTCGGAAGTGCCGGAAGAGCCGATTTGGCTGGTTCAACCGTTGCTTTGAACATTTTAGGTAAATTAGGATAATTAGGAGTAACGTCTACATTTTGGACCGCTTCTTCGACATCGGTCGGCTCAACGGGAGCCGCATCCTCAGCTGGTGCGGGATCTGTCGGGTGATTTCCAACGATTGGCGGCAGCAAAGCGGGAATTTTTTCCTCGGTCGCTTCCTGTGCATTGACGACATAACTTCCGGTAAGCAGGATGGTTGCACCGATCAACAGTTGGCAGATTTTTCGCATGGTATCCCCTTTGATATTAAATTCATACTCCGAAAAGGACTTTTTTCGTCCTATTCGGCAGGACCGAAAGATTCGACAGATTCACTTCGACAGAGACTATATCGACATTCGTTCTCGTGGAGTCCATCGAGTGACCGACGAACCCCATTGTACCAGTTATAGCGAGAAGGGTGAAGAGATGAAAACTTTTACCTGACATAGACGCTACCGTCTCACACGGCGCACCTGCGGGTATCATAACCGAAACTTTTTACCTGACATAGACGCTACCGTCTCACACGGCGCACCTGCGGGTATCATAACCGAAACTTTTTACCTGACATAGACGCTACCGTCTCACACGGCGCACCTGCGGGTATCATAACCGAAACTTTT
>JAQVKF010000208.1 GCA_028694795.1 Thermoguttaceae bacterium
CCGCTTTGGGAAAGCATGGACTGGATATTCGAGCGTAAAAATTTTTGGTTATCTTTCGACGTGTATTCCGGTAAATTCGCTTGGGTTTTCTCGCCTTCTTGGATTTGCTTCAGCAGTTCTTCCAGTTCTTTTTTGCTTTCGGTGACCACGAATAACGTTCCCTTTTCGTCTCGAACGCCTTTCGCGTCTCCCGCTCGGTTGATCATCGCTTGCAATTTGGCCGCACGCGCCATTTTTTCGTTGAGTTCGTCGGCTAATTTTCCACGCGCGTTCATCATGTCATTTCCACGCGCGACGGCCTGCGCGAATTTTTCTTCCGGCGTGGCGGACGCATCCAGCGTGGACGTGACTTGATTCGCCAAGCTGTTCATTTTTTGGCATTCTTCCGAAAAGGCTTCCGTCTGCGCTTCGAGTGCTTTGATTTTTTCGGCGGAGACTTCCGCGGCGGAACCGAACGCATAAAACAGTCCGACCGCGGCGGCCACCACGGCCAAAAAGATGCCCAGCGGCGTTCCCAGGATGGCGGCACTGACCATTTTGAACGCAACGCCTAAAGCACCGACCGTACCGGCAAAAATACCGGTCGCTGCGGCACACGTTCCCGCGGCGACGGTTTGGGCGGTCGTCAATCCTGTGAGTGAAGCGGTACTCACGGCGGCGAATTTCGAAGTGGTCGCGTGAGCGGCAACGGCGAAGGTGTATCCCTGTTGAATGGATTTGGCGAATGTGAGAATAGCCAAATAAGCCGCTTTGGCGAATTTTAACGTGTTGACCCACACGAGCGTCTGTTTCACCACCGTGACGTACCCGAGATACGCGGTGGTCAGTGCCATAATGAGAGCCATTCCGCTGTTAATACTCATGCCGAACGATCCAAATACGGTCCGGATGCCATCGAGTACCGTGGTTAAAATTTTCACCGCCTCCGTGAGCAGTTGGAACGCGAGGATCATCCCATCGAACAGAACGGGACCGATGGCGTCTCCTAACGCACGAAAGGCCAAGCCGAGTTCGGCGAGCGTGTTTTGTAACGGCGACATTCCTTGATTGACGGCGGCTAACGCGGCATCGAATCGCGCCGCCTCCGAGGTACCGAGGACAAAAAGAGCGGCAATCCCGGAAAGGATACTCATCGCGGAAAACGCCGCGACGGTCAATCCGAGGACGGTCTTCCACGTGCCGAAGATCGTTTGGCAATAGGAGGCCGCGGCGGTGAGTGCGTGGGTCATCACAGTATGCCGGACACCGGCGGCGGTCGCGGCGTTCATCGCCGTCACATATTTGGAAAAGACGGATCCCAGCAGGACACAGGCGGCAATCTGTTTGGTCATGCTTCCTACGAGTGAGGTGTTTTGCTGCGTCGCGGCTGCCGCGGAACGCTCTTGCTGAGTCAAACTATTCGCGATTTCCGCCCCCTGTCGGCTGATCTCGCTCCCCATCCCCTGCAAGACTTGAGTCGCCTGGTTGATCGCCGCGCTGAATTGGCCGAGATTCGCCACGAGTGAAATCGCTAAATTGGGTAACATGGCCATCGGCGGTAATCTCCCATCGGTAGAGCGTTTTTTGCGTTCCGAGCGTTTTTTCGATCTGGTCTTCGGTTTGCGGCTTGGGCGATTGGAATCGAAGCAGATTTTTTTGGATCGGATTGCCATTCATCGCGCTCGCGATGAGCGCCGCGTGCCAGTCCGCTCGCTGCCACGGTACGAATGGGCCGTTTTTGCGGCGGTAGGCGATCCACAATAAAAATTCGCCGCGAGTCATCCGCTCCCGGAGTTCGGCCACCGTGCAACCCAAGCATAACGCAAGGTCGCACCATAGCTCCACTTCGGGATGGGTTAGTTTTTTTCCAACGCCTCCATCGAATCAAAATCCTCTTGTGTCATCGAGTTCACGCGGCGGTAGGCTTCGGAAATGCTTTCGATCACACTGGACGGTTTTTCCGCCAAGAGTGCGGCGTCTTCCCGGCGGAATACGCGATTCCCCTCGTCATCGACACACGAGGCGATGGCGATGCGCGTGCGGAACCCGATTTTATCCCGCTTGCCTTTACCGGTATTCGCTCGCACGTTTTCAATTTCCAGTTGGTCGCGTTCGGCCGCGGAAAGTTCTTGCACCCACAGGTAGCTTTCCTCACCCGGCGTCCAGGCGGAGGTATCCACCTTTTCGCGTTTACGGTCCACGACTTGCTGCAACGATTCTCGTGTAAACGGTTTCATTCGTTTTTCCTTCTTTCGTGATGGGTGAAATGGTATTAGGCGGCGGATAATTGCGTCCACGTGGGCGCGCCGACCAGCTGGAATTTGGTCTTACTGACGAGCGGTTTGGCGAATTCGCCTTCCCATGACGCGGTTTCCGCGATATTAGCCAGCGATTCGAAAAAGACTTCGACCGTGGCGTTGCCTCCCGTTGTGGTCGCTGGGTAGTATCGCGCGACGTAGAGAGTCCCCTGTCCGGCGGTCGCGTAACTGCGCACGACACTCGGGGCGGAAACGGGGGTGTCACGCGGGTCTAAATAATACGAAATGTCGATACTTCCGGGGTTGGCCATCAGGGTGACGAAAGATTTGTAATTATCTTCCTGCAACAGGTGTTTGATTTCCTCTTGGTCCCATGTTTCCGCCCCCTTGGTCAGCGAAAAAATTCGGCGGCCATCCAGGATATTGACCGCGGGCGTGCCTGTAAGTTGATACGCCACATAGATTCCCTTATTCGTCATGTATTCGGCGCGGAATGTCGCGGTAGGATTCACGATAGTCATGGCTTTTACCCTTCTTTCGATTCTAAAACTGTCCATTCGGCGACGCCGATGAAACTGTTGACTGGCACGTTGTCACGCAACAGATTATCCAGCTTTTCCGAGGTGGATTCACAGGTGATTTGGTTCGTTCGTTCATTGAGGATGGATTCCACCATCGGAAACAGTTGGTCACATCGCAAGGAAATGGTGTCGTAGTCTTCCGCGGAGACGTAGCAGACTTGTAAACGATATTCCCGCATCGCTCGTGCGTTCAGTTCGTATCCGAGGATTCTCCGATTGGGTGCGTTGACGATCACGAGCGGCTGTTCGTCCCACGTTCCGATGCGGTCATTCGAGACGCGGATGCGGTCCGCGGGCAAAAAGGCTTCTTCCCGCAGCCGTCTCACGACGAATGAAACGAGTGTTTCCGGGGGGGTATCAGGCATTTAGGGTCTCCTTGATCGCGTTGGCTACCGCGTTGAAAAACGCGGCCGCGTTGTTTTCGAGGGGTTCGGATAAAAAGTGTCGGGCGGGATTGCCCGATTTTTCGTTACCGATTTCATGATGGATGGCATATTTACGCGGCGTCTGTGGTTTGGTCCGTTTCAGTCGTGGTTTTTTCGTCTCAAACATTCCCTGTTTTCGTGGTCGAAACCCACCTAAAAACGATACGGAGGCGACGACCGCACGTCGACGTAAAAACGCACGCGGAGCGAGGTCCTCATGGAGAAGCCAATGTCCGGGAAGGAGTGATTTCGCGTCCGACGTCATGCGCTCGCTGGATTGTTCCGCGAGGACGAATAGTGTCCGCTGCAAAGTCTCGGGGATCTTCTTCAACGCCGTATTGACTTTGTTGACGTCATGTTCGAATACGAGAAGCGCCATCTTTATCTCGCTTTGGTGGTGTGGATTAAAAAGACCTTCCGACCGTGGTCGTCTTTCAGAAACAGGTAGGACGGTCCGTTTCCGTTCGGATTGACGGTCCACGTTTTTTCATGGATCGTCATCGTGTCTCCGCTCACGGGCGGAACGAACGTCCCGCCGGTGGTGAACTCTCTGGTGAATGCGACAAATACAACCGAATCATCGTAGAGCGAAAAACCTTCCGCATCGATGCGGCCGGTGGCGGTATCCCATGGGGACAGGTGAATGACGCGGCGTTCGGTTTCATGTTGGAAAACGGCCGGTTCGGATAGGTTTTCCGCGCGAAACTGCTCCATCCATTCGGAGAGCGTCGGCAATACCGAGCCGAAGGTGAACGGCGTTTCCGATTCCCGGATGGGGTTTCCAAATCTGAACCACATGTTTTATTTCCCGGTCTGGGCGTGTTGGATCGCGGTTTCCGTGGAAACCAATCCGCACGCGTAGGCGTACATCGTTTGGCGGTCTTCGTTTTTTGTGTGGCAACCTGCGACGATCACCCAAAGAATCACCAGCAAAAACCATTTCATAAGCACCTCACAGATAGGTATCCGTTCCAAAATCCGATAGGTATCGTGGTTTGAGGTTTCCGATTCCGTAGTAAGCGAACGAATCGCCGCACGCCAGCATTTGGTGGACCACCTCATACGTGGCGAAAAAGGAACCCCACGGCATATCCTGCCAATACGGCCCCTCACACCAGTCGTTTCCCCACGAGTTTTGGATGAGGAATAGTTTTTGTCCGCTTGAAGTCGTTCGGCGTCCGATGATCGCCATGGAATGACTCCACCGTCCGGACGCTCGGCAAACGCCTTCGGCGTCGCGTCGCATTTCAAACCCCGTCGTCGAACAGACGTTGATCGGGTATCCGCTCCCCACGAGTCCCCACGCGGATTCCGCGGTTTTACAGTTGACGACGTTGGAAATGAGGTGGGTTTTCGCTTCCGTTTTGAGTGTTTCGCCGACGCCTTTATCGCCGAATTGCCGGCAGCGTGTCACGGAATACTCGCGCAAATCCGCGGCGGGATATTCGACGCGGTAGAGCGTTCCCATTTCGAGCAGCGATTTCGCGGCGGCGGCGCCATAGCATCCATCGCCGCGTTCGTGGAGCATTCCCCCCGCTTCGCGTGCTAATCCATAGGCGGCGTCCGCGGCGAATGGGGCGTGCATCTCACATTCCCCCAAATACGCTTGGACGGCGTAGAGGGCGTTTAACGCTTGAGCCGTGCCGTGTCCGACACAGGAACCGATATTGCCCTGATTGTACGACGTGACACAGGCGACGCCGTCGCGTGGTTGGGTGAGTGCTGGGCAGTATTTCGCCAGCGCTTTGTAGAGTAAAACGTCGTTATCCGCCGACGCTAAAATCAATTCACGGATTTCCGCATCCAACGCAGGAATTTCTTGGCAAAACGAACGCGTCGCGTCGGGATTGGGAATCCATCCGCAATGTTCATTCGTCGGAATCTCCATGTTCGGCGGTTCGGCGTTTCCCCGTTTCCATCCGGTCAAACCGAAACCGGCCGCGGCCGCGGTTTTCAACCAGTCGCGTCGTCTCACGCACCACCTCCCAACGCCGCCCACGCGACCGCTCGAAACGCCTCACTCAGCCGCTGGCGGTCGCGTTCGGTCAGTTCGCGTTCTTCCCAACCTTCCGGCGACTGTTTCAAATTCAACGACTCACCGATGATCGAATCGATCTCCGTGGGTAACTGGGCGTATTGATCATCGAGCGATTTTTCAAAGAACATCCCACCCGCGTTGGTGTTCACGGTACGCACGGTGGACGAGCGAGCCAACGCCTCGCCGTGGTGTTCGAGCGTATCGGCAAACGCGACGAAAAAGCAAGCGATTTTTTCCCGGTCTTCGGCGTTGATCTTGAGATCTCTGATCGGTTCCACCAGGCGGCGTAAATCGCTGGTCGGCCGTTCGATTTGTAAAAATGCGTCGGTCACGTTCGTTTCCTCCTCGTCAGGAATTGGAGGGTGGGACACTTCGCGCACGATCCACACGATCGTCAGTAGGATCAGAGCATATCGGCACCATTTCAACCCATTCACGATCAGGACGGCTCCTTTGGGAAAGGCGGTTTTGGGTTTCGTTCCCGTCGCCATTTGATACCACGCGAATAGGTATGTTCCCCACTCGCTTTTGGGATCCATGGGGCGTGGAAAGCATAGCAATAGGACGCAAATCGCCAACGGTATCGCCAAGTTCATATTACCATCCCGTGTTGGAACACGTTCCAGACCTGCATCGGGAACGTGAATAGGTTCGTTGGGTGATTGGTGTCGCGGCTTGGGTGACTTTTTCCACCGGTTGCGTCGTTGGGATTTCGATCGGTTTTTCCACTTTTTCGGTTTCGACGGAAGGCAAAACGGTTTGCGATTCTGGGTTCAGTGTTTGATAAAGTCCATTCAGATATTCGCGATACGCCAGCAGTTTCGCTCGAAACGCGTTGAGTTGTTCCTGCATTTTTTGGAGTTCTTGTTCGCGTTCGAGCAGCGATTCTTCGCGTTCCTTGAGAGCGGTTTCCCTTCGTGTCGTTTCCGCGATTCTCGCGTCCTCTTCCGTGGTCCCCGCGAGGACGTGAGAGGTTAGCAGCGGAAGTTCACGGACCGGGAACGGGGGACTCTGGGCGTGAACGGAACATTCCAGAATCATCGCCATCAGTAGGCCACTCCACACCGATTTCGCGTTCATTTCGTGGTTCTCCGTTTTTTCGTGGGTTTAGTTTCTTCCGGTTCTGGTTTTTCTTCCGTGGTCGCGGTTTCCACGAGTTTCGTGGTTTCCACGAGTTTCGCGGTTTCCGCGGGTTTCGCGGGTTTCGCGGTTTCATCGGGTTTCGGAATCTCCTCGGTCCTTTCGGATGTTTCAGGCGTTTGCGATGGATCCTCCGAAACATCATACGCCTGAACGAGGCTTTCCAGCATGCGTTTCGAGACCAACGCCTTCGGAATCTCGAAA
>JAQVKF010000209.1 GCA_028694795.1 Thermoguttaceae bacterium
CGCCGAACTGGTGTTATACTGAATCGAAGAATTGAACCGAAGACCGTACTATGCCGAACCGAACGGATGCGGGTACTTTTGCGGTCGGCACCATTCGATAATCCGCTCCGACAAAATGACGCAATCGCAATGATCCATCGGGTTGGGTGGAAAACAGCGTTGGTTATCCGTTGATGTGAAGTAGAATTGATTGGAAATAATCGACGAGTCGCGAAAGTATCCATGGCAATAGTAGTACCAGTGCCACGAGCGTAACGAGCATTCGCGGCACGAGTGAGACCGTTTGTTCCTGGACCTGTGTCATCGTTTGGACCACGCCGATAACGAGTCCCGTTATGAGGGCGATTCCGAGAATCGGTCCACCGATCCATAGAGCTTGCAGTAGAGCTTCGCGGCCCATATCAATCGCTGTATCGGTGTGCATGGTGAATTCTCCGTGGAACGATCCGTGGAAATAAGCGTGAATTTCGTTTCCCAAAGGACGTGACATGATCCCAGCGATTGCGCAGCGCTGGCAATGATTTTTGCGACGCCAATCACGATTACTGGCGAAATTCCACGAAAACGATCGCCATCCCGCCTGCTATCGTAACCAGCAGGCGGTGCGAATAGCCGTGACCGAGCGGCTTCCTCGTAGAACGCCCATTATCCTAGAACACTCATCCAAATTTTGCAAGAGAGAAAACCGTTCGGACGGAGACCCTACGATATCCGAACTGGAAACGAGTGCCGCAAGATGGGCGGGCCGTGGATGGAGATCCCCTCCATCTCAGCCACCCTCAGGCGGTTCGTGGGAACTTGTGACGTTCACCTGATTGGGCCAATGGATCGATTACTATCACGAGAGAAACGAATCAATGAAATATATACTTCCCTGTGAATGCGGCGTGAAACATACCGTTTCGACCAACGATGCAGGCCGTCAACTAACGTGTACCTGCGGTAAAGAACTCTTGGTGCCGTCGTTGATGGCGCTGCGTCGTCTGGAACCAGCCGTAGAAACAGCCGACAGGAGTCACCACGCGACAAACGATCTGGGACATTGGAGTCGTCTTTGCCGCTATTTGGGTGTGGCGTTGGGAACGTTGGGTATTGTCTGTGGCGTGATCATTTACCAAAAAAATAATCCATTTTTACGCGACATCACCTCAGAAACCACCGACCAAAATCTGTACGAATGGTGGGTATTCCTGCGTCAAGGGATCGACACGCCCTCGACACCGCAAGAACTCGGTTTTTCGCAGCACCAACAGCTCTGGGAGATGTTGTTCATCGGAAGTGCCGGGTTATTGGTGATAGGAGTCGCCCTGCTGGTTCTCGGTTGGATACTCGCTCGTAAGGCTGCCGCGAAATAGCCGAATACTTCGTCGATGTCATGGTCCACAGTTGGATGAGTGAACCGCCTGTTGGTTTCCACCGGGCGGTAATGCTCGCAAGAGTACCAAGTGAAACCGTAGTTTCCGTGTATAACAAAAAGGATTTTATCATGTCGAAAAAGATTATCCTGTTGGTTGGTTCACCTCGTCGGCAAGGGAACACGATGACCGTTTCGCAATGGGTGGCCGAAGGCGCAACGGCAGCCGGTGCGGATGTTCGACTGGTGGATGTTACCAAACTCAATGGTATAGGACACGGTTGTTTATCCTGTTATCGCTGTCAAAAATCGACCGAATATCGTTGTTCACAAAAGGACGAGGTGACGGAACTGCTCCTATCGCTTAGTGGCTATGACACGATTTGTTTTGCGACACCTGTGTACTTTTTCTCTTTCAGCTCACAACTCCGCAGTGTGATAGATCGCATGCTTTCGCTGATCAAATATAATGGGGCGGGCGAAATGCAAACGCCGCTCCGCTGCTCACAACTGGCATTGGTAGCAACCGCTGGCGATACCGAGGAGCAAAGCGGCGTTGATTCAATGCGCTTAAGTTTGTCACATTTTGTCGATTATTTCCATCTTCCCGCAGTAGAATCGTTATTTTTTGGAAGTTGTGACAAGCCGGCCGATATGCGTGCGAACGTGGAGGCACGCGGACAATCCATCGCGTTTGGTAAAAAACTGGCCATGGATTAACCGCATTGGCGGCCAATGCGATTTTGTGAAATGAGATACCCATCCGTTTGATTTCGAATGGGTATTTGCTTTTTTCTGAAATTGTTTGGTCACGTTCTCCGCAGTGCGAAATGAGAGTGAATAACAAGGGCGATCTGGACTGCATTGAATACCTGTGATCAAAGTTTAGTAATATGGGCTTTCTGAAGTATCCAGAGGACGAAAAAATGACCGTTTTCCATCAATTTATAGGGCGGAGTTTTTACAAAAAATATCGAACATGGGTCTTAGCGTCCATGTTTTTTTGTACATTGAGCGTTTTTAATTCGCGTGTATCAGGATCGGAAACTGAACCGAAAGACGATATCAATACAAGTGAATTACATTCGCAATTTACACAACCGTCCGCGGCGTATCGAGCCAAGCCGATTCTACATTCCAGTCCACTTGATGTCGATTCGATGGATTGGTTGCAGCAGCGACACGCCGGCGGTACGGTACTCGAAGTGGGCATCACACCCGGCTCCTCTAATTTGGATGGGCAAAGTTGCAACAATCCGACGTATCTCAATGATCCACAACGGTTTACGAAATTGAAAACTCAGCTTGAAAAGATGAATGCCGCGGGTTTCAAAACGTGGATTTATGACGAGTTAGGGTATCCGAGCGGCAACGCGGGTGGGCTTGTTTTGGCGGAACATCCGGAATATCAGGCCCAGCTTGTTGGGGCGCAACTTCGTCGGTGTAATCGCGGTGAAACGATCGAAATCGCCCCGAAACAAGGAACCCTCGTGGCATGTTTCGCTCTCCCCATCATGACAGATAATAGCGAACAAAACACCACGTATGTATCGAATTACAATCCATCATTTAACGGAGTAGAGGTCTCTCTCGAAGCGGCAAAAGAGCTTACGGATACCGCGAATGCGGAACATAAAATTCGTTTTACTGCTCCGACAGATACGGATTATCTACTCTGTTTGCTTGAACGATATCCGTCTGAAGCGTGGCAGCGACATGATGTTCATCGCAAAAACGCGAATATTATGGATCGTGACGCGATGCGCCGTTTTATCGAGGTGACCCATCAACGGTACGCAGATACACTAGGTGAATCTTTGAACCTTGTTGAAGCAATATTCACCGATGAGCCGCAACTGGGTTCAGCCGATTATTGGGGTAGCAATGGTTTACCGGAATGTTTGCCTGCCATCCAATGGTGTGATGAGCTTCCACAGGCTTTTTCCGCTAAATATCATCAAAATTTGGTCGCGTTACTTCCGTCGCTTTTTTTGAACGCGGGGCCGAAAACGTCGCTTTATCGATACCAAATTTACGATATACAAAGTGATTTAATCGCTCACAATTATTTTGAACAAATTCAAAATTGGTGTCACACGCATCAGATCGCCTCGACGGGTCACATGTTGTTGGAGGAATCATTGCTGTTCCATTTGATGTTCACAGGATGTGCGTGTAAAAATTTTCGATATATGGATCTGCCGGGTGTCGATCTGCTCGGTACCCCGATGTATCACACGATGCCGGGGTGGAGTTTTGAAGCATTTCCCGAAGATTATTCGTGCAAACTGGCCTCATCAATTGCGCATCTTTCGAATAAAATGGGCGTATTCACCGAAAGTTTTGCCGTCTCGAACCATGCCGCATTGCGGCAGGTTTTAGGCATCACCGCATGGCAATTTGCGGGTGGCATTACACATTTTACCACCTACACGATCCAGC
This sequence comes from Thermoguttaceae bacterium, assembly GCA_028694795.1. Lineage (GTDB taxonomy): Bacteria > Planctomycetota > Planctomycetia > Pirellulales > Thermoguttaceae > JAQVKF01. The sequence goes on from JAQVKF010000209.1 coordinate 3,797, forward strand.
AGGAACTTTCGGCGGAAGATTATGCGAAATTCAGTGACTTTGCCGGTCGCATGGCGACGCTCTGCCGACGCGGAAAACATGTTGCGGACGTGGCTATTCTCATTCCAGAAGCGTCCGTTTGGGCGACCTACAACCCCGTGACCGGCGGTACTTTTGCAAGATATCAAGAATGTAATCCGGAAGCGTTGATGATTGATTCCGTGTTTCGTGACACATGTTTCGCCTTTTCACGCCATCAGCGAGATTTTGATATCATAGATGAGGCATTTCTGCAGTCAGCAACGCTCGTAGATAAACAATTGTGCATTGGTAATGAAAAATTCAGCATTCTCGTTATACCGGAATCGAGGATGATTTCTTCGAAAACGATGGACAAAATCCAAGCGTTTACAGAAGTAGGCGGCATTGTGGCGTGGGTCGGTACGCTTCCACAAATGGCCTCGGAAACAGGATTAAATTCTAAAATCACAGAGCATGTTCAAAGTAGCATCGATACACATTTGAACACAACGTGTCATATTGAGCAGTTAGGATTACGAAATATCACATCGCATCGAAATAAGGAAGATATCCAATCGAATCGCGAGAAACTGGACGGACTTGTTTCATGGATTGAGGCACAAATTCCGGCGGAGATTCATTGGAATGGCCCCGATGGGATTCGGATTCTTCAACGCGACGAACCCCATCGTTCGATTATTTTGCTTGCCAATCCGGATCAAAACGAGGCGTCGGGTACATTGACTGTCTCATTCCACGGGGAATGTTCTATTTGGAATCCTGAAACAGGTGAAATCACCCCTCACGGAAAACTGGACGCAAAGACGCCGATATCGATACGTATACCAAACGAATCCGCTCGATTCATTGTTATCGAACGATAATCAGTTGACTCATTTTTAATAGGACTGGCATAAATCAGCCTGTCCTATTGACAAGACAATACTCCCATATTAGCATAAATTTCAGGCGGATAAGGATCAGATGACAGGGCACATCCATGGAAAACTTCTTTCAAATTAAAAAACGCGGCTCTTCGATTCTCCGAGAATGCCTCGCTGGCACGGTCACCTTTGCTACCATGTCCTATATCACGATGGTACAACCGTCCATTATGACAGGACAGGCTGTGGGAATGAATACCGGGATGGATGCCCCCGCACTCATCACAACCACATGCCTCGTTTCGGCCTTCGGTTGTATCTTAACCGGGCTACTTTCCAACTATCCGATCGGACTCGCACCTGGTATGGGGCTAAATTTTTTCCTCGTGCTTTCGGTCATTCCGGTCTGCGCAACCACGCTCAACGCCCCGATTGGCTCAACCGCAGTTTGGCGATTGGCTCTTGGAGTGGTCTTTTGTTCAGGTCTGTTATTTTTTATTCTTTCCTTCGGTAACCTCCGCAAAGCTCTATTAAATTCAGTGAGTCCGGGAATCCAAAATGCCATCGCGGTCGGCATCGGGATATTTATCGCTCTACTCGGTCTCAAAAATGCGGAATTAGTGATTCCTGTTTCCAATGGACTTGGACTTGGCAATTTAACCTCGAATGGATCATTTGTATTTTGTACAGGCCTGATTATAATGACAGTACTATCCGTTCGTCGAGTCCCTGGAAGCGTTCTGATCGGTATTTGTGTAGCGGCATGTTTGGCGACGGTTCTTGGAATGGTCCGGATTCCATCGTTTTTTGGACTTCCCGCCAACCCCATGCCCATGATGTTCAAAATGGATCTCACAGGGGTATGTGATCATTTATACCAGTTGACTCCATTCATTTTAATGCTCACCTTTATGGATCTTTTCGATACGCTCGGAACGGCGATCGGCGTTGGAACTCAGGCCGGATTCATTCAAAATGGTGAATTCCCCAAAGTGGAACGAGTTTTCATCGCGGACGCCACCGCAACGCTCGTCGGTGGAGCGATGGGACACAGCAATGTCACCTGTTTCGTCGAAAGCATTACCGGAGTCGAAGCGGGAGGACGTACCGGCTTGACGGCGATTACGACAGGTCTATTATTTCTGACAGCACTGTTCTGTACACCTTTTATTTTTGCCGTTTCTGGTTGTTTGCCCATCACTTCTTCCGCGTTATTTTTCGTCGGTTTGATGATGATGCGAAGCGTGACCGAAATCGCTTGGAATGATCTTTGCGAAGCGGTTCCCGCGTTTACGATCATCGTTGGCATTCCATTTTTCTCCAACATTGCGGATGGCATGATGGTCGGATTCATTTTATATCCGGTGATTTCACTGCTCTGCGGACGCTGGCGAATTGGCTGGACCTCGTATTTACTCGCCGCCATTCTGACAGCTTATCTCTTTTTCATTAAATAAACAAAGGTATATCATACACAGGTTCACTATATACAAATAGATAGGAATGTTACTATGAATAGAAATAGACCTTCGGATATCACTGTACGTATGGCAACGCCTAGAGATGCGAAAGAAATTGTCGCGATTTATGCTCGTTACGTTCAAAGCACAGCGATTTCTTTCGAATATGAAGTTCCATCTGTTTCGGAATTTACACGAAGGATCACGAAAACATTGGATCAATATCCATGGCTCGTTTGTGTTCACCACGGCTCGATCGTCGGCTACGCCTGCGCACACCAGTTTTGTGCTCGTTCCGCTTACCAATGGAATGCCGAATTAACAATTTATATGGATCAATTCCATACCGGAAATGGGATTGGCTCCCTGTTGTATCGAACTCTTTTCACCATTCTGAAAGAGCAAAA
>JAQVKF010000210.1 GCA_028694795.1 Thermoguttaceae bacterium
GTTTTCCAAAACCACATCACTCCATACGACTCGTTCGTGACACACGATATTGACGAAAACGCCTATATTTTTGAGGTTACGGCGGAATTTCCGGAACATGCGGTCGCGTTGGCCGACGAGGGCGTCCAAGAGACGGTCACGACCGCTTGGAAACAGATACAATCGCGTGAATTGGCCGAACAGGAAGCCGCTAAACTGGTCAAGCAGGTTCAGGATGCGAAACAACCACTTCGAACGGTTTTGGCCGATCGTGAATTGATTCTTCCAGCACCATTCGCTTGGATGACACAGACGAACCAATACTCGCAGCCCTACTTGACGCAGGTAGAGGGAATCGACCGAGGCGGCGAAACCTTCATGAAGTCGGTCTTCTCGCTTAAGGCGGGCGAAACTGGTACTGCGTGGAACCAAGCGAAAACGGTGTTGTATGTAGTCAATGTGGAAGAGCTTTCGCCGGGCGATGATTTGCTGTGGGCGATCTTCCCGAATTCGTCAATTTACACCTATTGGCAGAACGGTATGTCCGACCTGAGCAGCAAGTACCTCATGTGGTTCAACGCATTCCGTAAGGATTGCAATTTCACCTGGGTGGATAAGCCGAAAGAGGTCAATCTGCGTAACGAACGCGAATAGAAGATTCCGTGACGGATGGTTTCGGATGGAAGCCATCCATGGTCGGGCGTGGCCGCAACCGTGAGACCACGGGGCGGCGCGGCATCCATCGTCGGAAAATTCCGATAGCAATCGCGAAACGATCCGTCGTTACTAGGTGTAATGGCGGATTTTTTCATATCGTTCAATCGTCTGATTCCCCATTTCGTTGGGTAATCTGGTCCATTTACAAAGGCGATCCATTGGAGTGTCATGACCAACGATTTGCGTAAACAGTCGTAAGTATCCGCACATCAAATGGACCTATATCGCTCTACCATTATGAACGAGATGTCTCTCATGTTTCGTATCGGCGGCGTATCCTTTTTGAATTCCCGTCCATTGACGCTTCCCTTGAAAGAGTTTTTTGAGGCTCATTCGACGGGAGACACCATCGCGACGGCCGTGTCGAATCGATTGGGCATTCGGACCACAATCCGTTATTGCGAAGCGGTACCGAGCCAACTTGCGCAAATGTTGTCCGATGGTCAGCTCGATTGTACGTTGCTCTCTTCGGTGGAAGCGTTGCGGCTTTCGGGAGCCAAAATTTTATCGGATGCCTGTATCGCGTCGGAAAGCCGCGTGCGTAGCGTTCGGATATTTGGTCGCGTTCCTTTTGCGGAAGTTCGTCGTGTTGCACTGGACGCCAGTTCGCGAACGAGTGTGGTATTAACTCGGATTTTACTCAAGCGATTACTTCCTCATCCTGTAGAATATACCGATTTTCCGATTGGAGCCGATCCACAGTCGCTTGATGCGGACGCATGTCTTTCGATCGGCGATCGTGGTATGCACCCGCTCGGATTTCCATGGGACTCATGGTGTCTCGACCTCGCGGAAGCCTGGCAACAACTCACTGGTTTACCCTTTGTGTTCGCACTTTGGATCGCTCATCCACGAATCGTACAGACGGCCCCTACTCACAATCCGGGCATGGATGAGGAAACCGGTGGAGCGGAATTCGCGGTCTGTTCCGCAAAACACCCACACGTTTCATCCCACGTCGTACCATCCTTTTCCGAGGCCACTTCGGCAATGTCTTCACCCACCCAAGCCTCGGTGGATCTTACGCAATTGGCCCAATGTTTGAGTGCGGCTCGCGATGATGGTACGAGTCGTTTGGCGGCAATCGCGGCATCAGAAGGGCCTCGAGTCGGCGTCACTCCGGGGGATGCCTTAGACTATTTCCAGCACTCGTTAAAATTTCGCTTGGGTGTTCGAGAAATCGCGGGGTTGACCGAATTTGCCAAACTACTCGAAGAAGATCAGCTTGTGAAAAAGTGTAATCCCCCCGCATTTATTTTTTAAACACGTTTTAATGGCAGCGTATCTGAAACGACAGTGCAAAGCTCCCAGCTTCCCTGTTTGACCGGGAATGCCTGCGGCATATTCGTGCTGCCGTATGGTTGCCAATAGTCTGTTCGGATAGGTGGCAAACGCGCCGCTACGAGTTGTCGCTGCCTGGACGCTGGGGCAAAACCATTCGGACGATCACTTCGTTCCCGGCATTCGCCGGTCTACGAGATTTACCTGACGTTGGTACAGCCCGTCGCTCCGATTGAGGTGCCAACCTGTGTGAACACGTCCTAGACGGTGTACCGCAAACAATGGTGAGCAGGCATGTCGGCAAAAAATCGCGAATATCAACACAAAATCAAAAGGAATGAGCCTAAATTGCTCTGGACAGAGATCCGATTTTTTGCGATACTCCCGCCCGCGCAGGTGGCACCCATTGTCGTTCCCAAAGTATGCCGCGCAACCGGAGAAAAACGTTGCTTTCCAATGGAATCATCTATTCCATTGGACTTGTGCGTTTGGACGCTCGACGGCTGTCGCGGACGCCTGTGACCTTTGTTCGATCGGATTCGACACAGGGTGTTATTCCTGTGAGCATGGTCATGAATTTGCCTCCCGCACTGGCGATTCACAGCGAAAAACGTGTGGTTTGGCCAGATTCAATCGGAATCAGTACAATCAATGGTAGGAAATCATGGAAACTCCGAAAAACGTATCCACGTTGCCCAATGAGTTGCTCGCGTCGCCGGCCCCGAACGTATCGCAAGTACCCCGTCGGTTCATGCTAACCGGACTACTGCTTGGTATGCTACCGATGCTGGCCGGTTGCGCATCGTGGCCATGGCAGGAAAAACCCCAAGAGGAACGCCCACGCACAGTCACCGAGTGGATGGAAAAGAGTGAACGTCCTAAATTTTAGGCCGTTTTCATTCTGACCGTATTAGCCGCGCTGTTCCGGCGTGTGTCCGAATATCCCCGACGGTGGGACTTCTGTTTTGCGACCGATTGATATATACTGAGAGGCTGGCCGTATGCCTTTTGGGCGGCGTCCATTTTTCGAAAGTCTATTTTTTGAGGAAAGCCGTGCAAAAAGAATGACAGAATTAACGAAAATGGGTCTCATTGGGACAGGACAAATGGGTTCGGCTCTGGCCGAAGGTTGGATTCGTGCGGGGTTGGTGACAACAGAACAATTGGTCGCCTCTGATGCGTCTGAGGTCTCACGCCAACAGTTTGCAAAACGCACTAGCGTCACGGCTGGTACTGATAATCTCGAAGTCGTTCATGCGGCAGAGGTGATCGTTCTCGCGGTCAAACCTCAGATTTTTCCCTCGGTCGCGTCGGAAATCGCCAAACATCTGGCCGGAAAATTGGTACTCTCGATCATTGCGGGCACCCCTCTGGCGGCACTCCGTTCACAACTCGGCCCCGATTGTCGAATTGTGCGAATTATGCCGAATACACCATGTTTGGTCGGCCTAGGGGCTTGTGGGTATAGTCCCGCGTCATCCGCCACGGAAGAGGATGCCGCGCTCGTTCAAAAACTACTCGAAGCGGTTGCCGTGGCCTACCCAGTCGAAGAATCGAAACTTGACGCCATCACCGGTCTATCTGGTTCTGGTCCGGCATTCGTTTATATGATGATCAGTGCGTTGGCCGATGCCGGTGTGCGTGACGGACTGCCGCGTTCTATGGCTTTACAGCTGGCCGCGCAAACGGTGTACGGAAGTGCGGCGATGGTGTTGCGGACGGGTGAACATCCGGAAGTGCTCAAAGATCGCGTGTGCAGCCCTGCGGGTACGACCATCGCTGGGGTGGCCGTTTTGGAACAGTTTGGGTTCCGGAACGCGGTTATCCAAGCCGTGGACGCCGCCACACAGCGAAGTCAAAAACTCTCGGCGAACGCCGTCAAATAAGAGAATCGTCGTCGGATCGCGAACTGTCGGTCGAATTGGCCAGTCCTCCAGACGAACATCGGTGTCTGGTGGAACCCATTGTAAATATAATCGGCGGTACAAACAGCCCCGAATGGTCCCTGCCGCCGAATTCGCAGGATTTCGCGTATCACTCCACCGAAGGAACTCGAAACGTCGCGGAAAACGCCTAACCATCGCGAAAAAAAACGTTGGTATTCTCCGGATATTGTACCCATAATGTGCCTAATTTTGGTTGAGATTCGTGCGCAAACCTGTCATAATGGGGGCGTTGTATCGAATATTTGATCCAAAGAGTTGGGAGTTTTGGGTGATGCTTAAAAAAAATCGATGGACCCCCACGTTCTGTGCGGCGGTTGCGCTTAGTGTAATGCTTGCGTTCGGCGCGGCGATCGGTGTGAACCATGTGAGCATGGCGGAGGGAACCGCGTTGGCAGACGGTTCGACAACGGTAGATTCTTCGAAAACAGCCTCGTCCGATGGAGCGAAACTGTCGGTCGGGGAACTTCGGTGTGAGAATCTCGTTCAACCGCTGGGGCTTGACCTTGCGACACCACGTCTGAGCTGGGTACTGACATCAAGCGAAAAAAACACAGTCCAAACAGCATATCAGCTATTAGTGGCGGATTCTGCGGGGGCTCTGGCGATGGATAACGCGAATCAATGGGATAGCAATTGGGTCGAAACGGACCAATCAATCTGGGTACCGTATGCGGGCAAGGCACTCGCTTCGTTTGACCGCTGCTATTGGAAAGTGCGAGTCCGCGATAATCACGGAAACGAATCGGCGTGGAGTGAACCATCATTCTGGACCGTAGGCCCGTTGTCTGATGCCGATTGGAACACTTCCCAATGGATTGGATATCGTCCTGAAGGATTCTCGGAACAGCCGCAAAACGCCGTCAAAGATTATGTAAAATTCGGCAGTGCACAGTGGATTTGGTATCCGCTGGAAGGCAAAAACGCGAATCAGGACGCTCCGCTGGCCACGGCGGTCTTCCGTAAAACGTTCGAGTTGCCGACGGACCGGCCGATTGCGTGGGCCAAGGCGATCATTACGGCGGACGACCGATTTACACTCGTCGTAAATCAGCCGAAACCCGTCCAAAATGCCGAGGGACAGCCGATGGCCAATATGCGGCCACCCGTCGGTTGGACTCCCAATCAGCTCGAAAAAGATCCTTGGAGGCATGTTCAGGAATACGACCTGGTCGATTGGCTCCAATCCGGATCGAACACGGTAGAAATCATCGCGCAAAATTTGCCGCTGTATGGCGGAGCGTCTGGCAACAATCCGGCGGGTGTCGTTGCGAAAATCGCCGTCGGTTTTGAAGATGGCGAGCGTGTGGAGATTCAAACCGACTCCTCGTGGCAGTGCCAAGCGATTGAGGAAAATGGTCAACCGGTCGAAAACGCCGAATCACCTAAGGCGTGGAAATCAGCGTTGTCGATGGGAAATGTCCATATCAATACGAAACCTTGGGGTGTGGTTCGCGCTCCATCTCAGTGGAATTGGGGACAAGACGTCGCGTCGCCTCTCTTCCGACACGCATTCCAAGTGGCCGACAAAAAAATTCGCTACGCTTCGGCTACGATCTGTGGATTGGGTTACCATGAACTTTCGCTCAACGGGCGTAAGGTGGGCGATCACGAATTAGATCCGACCTATACCGATACCGATTTTCGTACCCTTTATGTGACGCATGAGGTAACCGACCAGTTGACGTCAGGTAACAATGTCCTCGGTATTCAACTCGGTAACGGTTGGTTTAATCAGCATGCGGTCGAGGAGTGGGATTTTGAACAGGCGCCGTGGCGAGCACGACCGAAACTGCGGATGATCTTGCGGATCGAATACGAAGACGGTAGCGTCGAAACAGTCGGTTCGGACGAAAGCTGGCAGGCGACCTGTGATGGCCCGATTGTGTTGGATGGCATTCGCAATGGCGAGGTTTACGATGCACGTCGTGAGATTCCATCGTGGAACGCAGCCAACGCTCAGAACGATGGGGTTGCGACGGCGGGGGGGGAGGAACGGTCGAGTTGGCATGCCGCTCAACGGGTTGAAGCTCCGAAGGGCAAACTCGTTGCGCAAAAAGCTCCACCGATTCGTGTTGCACGAGATATCTACACGCAAGATTGGAAAGAAATTAAGCCGAATGTTCGTGTCTATGACATGGGTCAGAATATGGTCGGTCGTGCGAAAATTGAAGTGTACGGTCCACGTGGTTCACGCGTGGTAATGCGATATAGTGAACGCGCAAATTCGGATGGAACACTCCATCGGGATGAGATCGACTGTTACCACCATCAAGGTCCGTTCCAGCAAGAGGAATATATTTTACGTGGTTCGACATCGCTTGCGGCGGAGACGTATGAGAGTCATTTCACCTATCACGGATTCCAATTCGTGGAAGTGACGCTTCTCCCCCCGGACGATCCGGCTCGACGTTATCAGGACGGTGTGGATCCGGCGATGGCGACCGTTGGCGCGGCCAATATGCCGCAACTCGTTTCACTCACAGGGCGAGTATTGCACACCGATTTCGGTGAGACCGGTTCGTTTACCAGTTCCAACGAGTTGCTCAACCGAACGCAACAAAATACAATTTGGTCGTATCGAAGCAACTTCGTT
>JAQVKF010000211.1 GCA_028694795.1 Thermoguttaceae bacterium
CGCATAAGAATTCTTATGCGCAGGCTGATCTTCGGTGGCAAAATCGTTCGCGCTGCGTGCGATCGGATCGGGGCCCGCACGATGGATCGAACGACCGATATGAAAATAACGGCTCGAATTGCTTGCGGTACCACGTACTGACAAATAGCTGCAATCGAACGGGGACTGAGCATTACTGCACTTGCCTACTTGGCTAATCGGAATATGCTTTTCGCCGAACACAATCGTGTTGGTCGTTCCATCCCGGAAGCGGGCCAGAGTGTCACGCGGACTCCAGGCACGAATCTGACCGTCCGAACGTGTGCAGACTCGCAACGCACCAAACTGACGTTCAATGTTATGACTTGTCGGTGAGTAGAACTCCATCCAACGATGCGGATTCATCGTCTCGTCATTGTTATAAATATAACGAACAACCGCGGCGTAATCGCATTTCGGCCCCTTAATATAGTCCGCACTGATCGTGGGGGTCGCCGAGCTGCGACGCGACGGGCATAGATAGGACGAAACGCCGTAAAAACCTTCTTGCTGCGCCGGTGTCAACGCCTTGGTGAACCAATTATCTTCCGTCTTCCACCACGAATCGGCATTCTGACCATTCCATTCCAGCGGTTGAGCCGTTTGCTCTACGAGATCGTACAACGCTTTTTGCTCAATGAACGGGTAGAGCACACCAAAGCAGGAAAGACGGTCCGTACCCAACGTGATCGGCGGCAAGCCATTACGCGCATCCGAGAACGTCATCATCGCGATACCTAACTGACGCATTTGGTTGCTGCACTGTACGCGCCGCGCCGCTTCACGCGCCGCCTGAACCGCAGGCAGTAATAATGCAATCAAAATACCAATGATCGCAATCACGACCAATAATTCAACCAGCGTAAAACCACGTCGAACTGGCCTCGCTAATGGCGAGCGGTTACTTCCTAACTGACTCATGCACTACTCCACTTCTTGAATTGTTTCAAAAACGACGCATCCACGGAATTGAAACCTCTTTTCGTCGGATGCCAAACATATACCGGCATTTTTCGTGATGTCACACCAGAAAATCCACCGCGAACGCCGTGGAATGGATGGTCCACGGCTCTTTGGAGGGTGAAATAACCCCACGTTCCCGCTGTTCGTAGGCGTTTTGTCCCTAAATACGCACCTCTTCCACCTGCCATATGTGCAGAAGGCTGCTTCGCGACTTTTTCTACTTTTGGATAGCCAAGCCATCGGGGCTGATGGTAGAGCGGGAGGGAAAATGCGTCCCATGGACGATCTACGCTCATTTTGGCCATTTCGATGTAATTAGAAAAATGGTTTTCATTGCAAAAACCAACCGCATATAGAAATCCACTCCTGGACTTCAACCACACGAGAGGGGGTTACCCCCTGAGTGCTGGCGGCTTCCAACGTCGTGGAACATCGTGGATTGGCATTTCTTTCATGACGGATCCACCAACCTATGGACGGCAAAGCCGGTCCACGGCTCCCTATTCTAACCGAATTGTTGAAAAAACAAAGGGCGATCTCTGAAAAGTATTTTCAATGATCAAAAGACGTATGACGTTGCTTCTTTACGATTTTGTAGTCGTTTATTTAGCAATTCCCACTTTGAATGTAGCACCATTTTTTTTGAAAACGATGGCCCGTTCCCTAAATCATTCGTCGTATGTCATAGAACCTGCACCGGATGTTCTCGGGCAAACTTAAATTAAACGTATATAATACGTGGATATGAAATGGTGATGGATTTACCCCTCATCGAAGTTTTTTCTATCACCCCTCACTCTCGGCGAAATGTGTTATCCCATCTTTTCGGCAAATTTTAAGACTTTTGATTCATCGGGTAATGCGTAACGTTCAGAGGTTCGCACGTCCGAATGACCCAAGAGAAGCTGTGCCGCGTCAATGCCGAATTTCGCCCGCGCATCCGTACCCGCACGATGTCGCAACTGGTGACTTGCCCAACGCTCACTAGTATTGATAGCTCCCGCCCGAATTGCCGCATTCACGCCACAACGTATCTCGCGTGTGTAGCGGTCTGAGTTGTAATGATCTGTCCTGTTCGTAGTGCGTGGCTTGCGTATTGCCGACGCTCGGCGTTCAATGTCCTGTGGATTGAATACAAACCCGCCGGCGGCTGCCGATGATTCGTATCGCTCCAATACTGATTGACAAGCCGGACCCAGCGGAATAGCCCGTTTCTTGCCCTTGTTAGCCGTCTTGTGCTTCTTGGGTCGATACATCCACACGGTACCAGAACGGTCGATTTCGACCCAATTCAATCGGCATAACTCCCCCGCTCGCATCCCAGAATGAAGCTGTACCGTCACCATATCCGCAACCATCGGCGAAAAGAATGGTAACGTCCGATTCACAATATCTACCTCGACAGGCGGTACAACCCGCTCCGGCTTTACCCGGATATCATCCCGCCGAATCCGTGGTACGCTCTTGATTTTGAAATACTGCTCTGCGGTGATAATGTCGCAATCCAGGGCATATTTGAAGAATTGTTTGATGAAGCCGATTCGGACGTTGATGGTACGCAATGCCCAGCCATGGGATATCATCTCCCGCACCAGCTTTTGAAAGTGGGGAATAGTGAAAGAAGAAACCGCCATTTTACCGTACATCCGACCTAACAACTCGCCGGCCTTCCTGTAATCGGTGAAAGAGTTGGTCGGTTCGTACCGGTCCCGAATGGATTCCAGATACTGGACCACCAGTTCATCCATAGAGAGTGAAACCCTCGCCCGTACCGGCTGCGGGTTATTCCGATTTTGGCACAATTCAGCGATAAACTGATTGTATTGGTATTCGGCCTGCTTGCGGTCGTGTCCAAAGTTATGATCATGACGTTTTCCGTCCGGACCAGTCACACGAACGAAAAAGAAACCTTGAGAATGAGTAAGAAGTTTTGGCAATCGTGGCATTGGGAGGCTCCAAAATGCTAACAGGCAACCTACCACGTTCCTACCACATTAAGGGGTAAAATCGTGGTAGCCTACCACTTTTCTAGCTTTCTGAACACCATCCCGGACCACCCGGAAGTTTGTGTTTTACAAGTGTTTTTCCATCTTATCCGAATATACCCAGCAAGATTCGAACCTGCAACCTTCGGTTCCGTAGGTTTTTGAAAACACGACGACTTTCTTCGTTTTAACATGATAAAAACCTTTAATTCCTGTTATTATAGTGCTTTTATATACACTTTTCATTCGTATCCATATTGTACAAAACAAACATGAATTTTATCATGTTTTTTGAGGTTGTCAATCATTTCATGTGGACCGTCCACATGATTGATTTACGTACACTTGCGAGTTGTTTAATCTGATTCGTTTATCGACGTTTTAATATCTCACACGACCATCAATCTCATTTGATAAACAATATCATTATCAAACACTCGCAACCCAATATTAGACAGCCGTTATGTAAGCTTTTCATATAAGTAAGCAAGTATACGCTCATGCGATTCAAATTTTTACAAATTAGATATTTGTTTTTCTCCAGACTTTTTAGCGTAATACCCGTCTTTTTCGATGTGTAAAACACCAATATCGCATTATATTCCGAACGGCCTTACGAGTGTGGGCAAGTGAAAATCAGGCTTTTTTCTCGACCGCTTTTCGCAGAGTCTCTTTGTTGATCTTTCGTCGTCGTGACCGGAACACATATTCGGGTATCACTGGACCGGTTTCGCGGAGCAGTTTCACCCACGCGGTGTAGGTCTTGCGATTGATCCCGAGCACCACCTTGAGCTGTTTGAATGTAGCACCACCCTCTTTGAAAGCGATGGCTCGTTCTCGAAATCTTTTGTCGTATGTCATAGAACCTGTGTCGGATGTTCACGGGAAAAGCTTAAATTAAATGACTATAGTACTGCCGGAAGTTTGCAAACTGCCAAGCCAATTGGTAATATTCGGCGATTCTTCGTCATCGAGTATGGCGAAAACCTCATCTATCGCTTGAATCTGCATTTTCGCCTCCTCATTCCAAGAAACATATCTCGCTGGAAAATCTCCATTAAAATTGCCCTGAAACTTCTTTTATCTTAAACTAGAGTAGGGATCACTAACGGTAGCCCCAAATTCTTTAATGGCTTTGTCGATCTTATCTATAGCCCCTTGATTTTTCAAGAACGGCTTCTGTCGCACAATCTCTTCAAATGCATGATCCAATCCAAGGGTTCCGATAATGGACATCGCATAACCCACCACGTAAGGATCTTCGTAATCTATCAGATCAATCAGGAATTTTTCGACTCTTTCTTTCAATGATGGTCGTATGACTTCATACGTATGCCATTGTCGTTCAGCTAGTTGTAAAAGCTCTTCGACACAGTGATGTTTGTCCTCCTCATCGCTGTGATATAGGCTCAAAAATTCATCGAAATAATGAGCCACTTCATCTACTTCCATGCCATCAGGTAACAGAAAATAATCCGTCTTCATATCATCACCTCATTTTAAAATTGGATGTTTTGTTAAGGAACTATAATCGGAATATGTGTGACATTACCAACGTTTGTGTACCAAAGACCATCAGCCCCAAAGAATTCTTCTCCCACTTTAATTTGTGCGGTCCACATATTGGCTGAGTAACCATCAGGAAAGTCCCTTGTGGCTCTCCCCAGATCGGGCGAATGCCATTTTATTTCAACAGGAGTACCATCACCAAGTATAAATCGATATTTGTACCCTTGTTCTATCGTTGTGGATGGAATAAATCCATTTTTACTTGGAACATTTAACACATTATCGGGTACCAACCTTTTCAGATCGTCCGTTATAATACAATGTGAGATTTCTACCAACTTGCCGCTTGGTAACGTTATTCGAACATCGGCACCACTCCTTAATAATTTTGAACATAGCGATTTTGCTTCGAGAATATTCGCACATTGATCAATACTCTTTGAGATGGAAATAGCGACATCGGCGATAGTTCTGCGTGATTGACCCAATTCGACCAGATTGGGTACACCTTCGATAGCATTGTTCACTCCACCGAAACCGCCACCCGCATCCGCAGCATAACAAATCTTGCCCGCTTTTCCGAAATTAGGAGACATACCCAAAGTGAAGGCACTTAATCCAAGGCTACCAGCCGCCAACGAACGATCTAATATAGTTGAATTAGAATCCGTCAGTGTGTACACATCCATACATTCGCCCGGCCCTGGTAACATGGATATGCCGACTTCCGCCGTGGTGGCAGCTACATCCGAAGCAAGATGTGCGTTCTCGGCTGCAACATCCACCTCAGGATAGAGCGATTCCGAACCATCCCCTTGGATCAGTTCGTTGCCCAATATCCTCGTTTGTCTTACCGCTGATGCAATGTTTCCCGTTTTTTTACATCGACAGGGAGAAACTGGGATTCTCAAACGAGCGTTCCACCCATTCAAAGATGCGTTCCACGATTCTGGCAAAAATGGAATGGTACAATCATGCAGTGGACAAAAATTATCTGAATCGTCTTCCGAACCGGACTTTTTAGATTGATTAGCCAGAGTCGTTTTTTGGTATGGTAAATTACCATTCACGCCGGTGGTGGTGAAATAGGCGGTTGTAGTGAAGGTTGGATCAGAGGCATCCGCGACGGCAGCGTAAAAAGCCGTACTAAGCGTTTTACCAGCTTCTTGGAATGACGTATATGCCGTCACCGAGGCTGAACAGTATGCCGTATCCGCTACGTCAGCTGCGGTTTTATAGGTATTCTCCGCGGTCTTCTGGCTGGTTAAATAAGCGGTATTAGCACTTTGAACGCCTGTTAAGTAGGTATTCCACACACCCTGCTCTGTATTGCGGTACAAACGATCGGCGGCGACTTCTTGTTTCGCACGAGTTGCGGCAAGCGTTGTTTTTAAGTCATTTAATGCTGTCGTATTGGTTGAATTACGACCTGATCTCGCACTGTTTTCGGTGGAAAGTACCGATGTCGCTGCGGTACCCGTTGTACCAAGTGTACCTAACCAATTGGTAATACCATCGCCATCGTCTGGCGTAATCTCCTCTAAATCTTCGAACAGATCGTCAATGATCTCTGCCTGTGTCGTGGCAAGCAGATTACAATACTTCGCTTCATCGGCTTTTTGTTTCGATTCGAGGTCGATGGATTGGGTTAATTCACTGATGGCGGCGTCGTAATACGCGAGCATCGCGGTCTTTTGCGCGTTATACGCTGTATTACTGTACGCATTATCCGCAGTGGATAAAGCGGTCTCATATGTCTGCGACGCCGTGAAAAGACTCTGGCCATATGCCCAACCCGCCGACGTCAGCGCGTCGGCATAATCTTCCAACGCTCCGTAAACCGTGCTCGCGTAAGTGCTGATCTCGCCGCAAAGCGCGTTCATGTACGCCGTGCGTGCCGCGTCCACATTCGTCGCCCAGGTGATATCCGAGGCACTGGTGTTCAGCGTGGTACGCCAATTCACCTGATAATCGCCAAAGTTCGACGCGTAGGCTT
>JAQVKF010000025.1 GCA_028694795.1 Thermoguttaceae bacterium
CGAGCGTTTGAATCGAATGGAGGCATTTGCGGCGACATTGGCGAAGAGGTCGCAGCTAATGGATCACCGGAAAAGTAGGGCGAATGGATACCATACGGATCGAAACCGGGCGTGGAAAAAAGCGGTATTCGGGAGTTCGGCAAATTTCCTGGTTCTGTATTCGGCTGCAGCGATTCCGACGGTGAAATTTCTTCCGCACGCAACCGTGGAATGAGCGAATAAGACGAAACTGGCTCGTTCAACATCTGTTTGCCACGAAACGTCGGGACCGAATTAAGAAAACCGGAACCGGAACGGATCGCGGGAATTCTCGGCGAGAAAAAATCCTCATTCGAAACCGTAGACTCTGACGTGGAAGGAATAAACCAAGGCGATGGATTCGATTCCGCCCCCATCGAAACGCCGGATTTTGATTCAGACACGGTCGAAATGTCGGACGCGGAAACCGCATCCAACGCCTCGACCGCACCCAACGCATTCGAATGGGGCGACGTTGAATCAACAATTTTCGAAGGAGTCAATTCCTCGGCACGAACATCGGAGGAGGCGGATGGAGTTCCAGTGGAAACCGTGGGTTCTTCGGCGCATAACGGGAGCAACGCCACCTTTGTCCCGACGGAAGACCATTCCACCACGGTCAAAATCAGCAGAAGCAAAAACAGCGATATCCATCTACGCCGTGTCACGATACGTTCGACTCCTTCGTGGTAGCATCCTTTTGTACCGCGGATATTTCACCCGTATTCGATTCCGCGGATGAGCCGGATGGTACCGCTGGCGACACGCTTGACTCCCCATTTCGAAGTGACGCGGCGGTATTCGCGGCACGTTCGGACGGCTCCGCATGTTCGGACAGCGTGCCGTGTTCAGTCGGGGTAGTCCCATTCGAGGAAGCCGTTCCCTTCGGCCCGACAGAGACCGCCGCGATAATGAGTGGCTTGTCCAAATGGTCCGAAAGGAGTGCCGGTCCACCCGTTTCCGGCGTGGCGTACAATCGTTCTGCATCTTCCGGACTAAAAACGCCCCTCTCTCGCCAAACGGACGGTGTCCCCGCGTCGGTCGCCCCATCGCGTACGGTTCCTTGGTACGGTGTCCCCGTATATGTTGCACGAGTGGGTAAATTTTCATCCGTCATGCCCGTGGGGATGGAAATCGGTGGGGAGGTCATCGGTTCAAAGGCGTTCGTTTCGGCAGGGACATAGGCGACCGTTGGATTTCGCACTTCCGTCGGATCGTTCATGACGCGAACCGCACCGTTCACGTTACGTTGGAATGGGAATTGGGCCGAATCGAGCGACAGCTCTTCCGAATCGTCCTCTTCCTGAATCGGATTCCGATACAACGTTCCGGGCAATCGTTTCCAAATAATCCACGCGACGCCTATCGCAAACCAACCTGGTATGGATGCCTGAAGCGACAAAATCGTCAACTCCGCGGCCAAAAATACGAACATGAACAGAATCACACTCAAACCAAGTAATGTGATCGGTCGCCAAATCCAACGCAAATAGATTAACGAAAGCCCAATCAGCAGGATCAGCCCAGAGGCCAATACCACCAACGAGCTGCGCGTTACGGTCCGAACGCCGCATTCCGTGACCTGTCCCACCGAGCTGAATAGGTAACGATTGACTCGTGACACGGGACCAAAATGGAAATTCGCGTGGGACCAAGTTTCCAATTCGGTCGTATCCAACGTCGGACGACGCACAGAGAAAATTCCGTCCCAATCGTAAACGAACTCCGGCGCACAATGCGTCGGACCGGACAGCAAATATTCACTCGCTGGCAACACCAGTTCCCAATACATCTGATGAACGCGAATATCCGTACCCAAATGTGGAATCTGGATATTCATACCGTTTAAACCGCTCAACCCTTTTAGCCCATTCTTACCGCCAGCTACCGATGCGTCTGTCAATACGCCCTCCGAAATGTCGGACGTTTCGGACGCTCGCTGATTAAGCGTTTTACCACGCTGTTGCACCACGCCCGCCTGCGAATCCAAAAACTGACAAACTAATTCCAATGTATGAATCGGCTCATGATTTTCGTTCGAATCGACTGGCATCGGCACGATCAATCGCAAATTGAGGTGATTTCCAAGCGAGGTCACCACCTGCGAATCCGCCGACTGCGACTTTGCCTCGCGCGACGGATTTCCGTTTGAAGTGTCTGGGACGCCACGGACGGTATCACTGGTCATATCATCACTTACTGAACTATTGGTCAAAGGTGTTTCCGTCCGACCGGTCGCGGAGGATGGACTACCCTGCGAAGTTCGAGACGCATAACCATCTGAACGCAATCGCGATAGATCTAACAGTGATGTATCGGGCGACGGGATGCCATGGATTAGCCGACCATCCAACCAAACACGAACGTTCGCTGGCAAAACGCCCGGTGGAAGTTCCACGGTCAAATTTCGACGTGTGTTATTTCGAATCATGAACACCGCGTGGTCTTCTCGCACATTCCCCGCCAACCATGTGCGTACCCATCCTCGTTCGACGATCGCCGTTTCCACCGTTGCCGCATCCTCATGGCGTAATTCCAACGGTAGCACATTCCGACGGCTCGTGGTCGATACGCAAAGCCAATGGTCCGAATGGGCACCCCGAGCGAATTGAAAACGATTCGGACCGCGAACATCCGCGGAATTTTCCGACGACGTTCCAGATGGTACTCCCGGCAAAGTTCCAGATGGTATCGCACTGGCAATCTTTCCAGTATCCACTGTCTTTCCTGTACTATCGGCATCCGCCCCAGACGGTAGAGCAGCGAAAGCTTGCGGACCGTTCGAGCGGGTTCCCTCCGAACTAGTAGCCATGCCGAATCCGTTGGCCTCGTAGGCGAACGGGCTATAGGCGAGGTTGGAATCGCTTGCGAAAGGAGCCATTTCCCAAGCATCCCATCCACCGGAATAGCCAAACGGTTCCGCATTCCGCAGCCAAACACCCGAGCCAGGTAGATTTTGCAGATCGACGATTTTCCAATCAGGATCGGTCAGCAATGCGAAAATGGATTCCGGCGTCTGGACGAAGCAGGTTTGCTGGCGTAATTGTCCATCTTGCGGCAAAATAATCGGCAGTGATACCGGTTCGCCAAAAGCCCCAGGTAAAAACGCGTTATTGAGCGAGTAGCGTAGCTGAATTTCTCCATCGCCCAACAGCGGCACAGGCAGCATAATCCTTTTACGTACCATATTTTCCGGCAGTTTTTCCGCTCCGGAATATTCGGCGTCTGGTACTGAATCGACCACGACCGAAATGCCCTGAGCCGCCCTGTCCATGCCCGATGCGGCATCCGCTGGTGGTCCCATCCAAATCGTGCTCCCCAAAACGGTGGGGAAACGGCCCCCCGGATTCCGAGCATAAAAAATTGCCTCAAATGGCAAACTCGCAATAGACTGTGGAACCTCGAAATACAAATATTCCGCCGGTTTATTGCGTACCTGATACTGAAAACGCTGAAGTACCTCCCAACGATTCGCCAGCATACGCAAATGGGTTGTACTGTACAGATCCATTTTCTGTTCCAAAACACGGAAATCACCGACAAAAACAGCGTCCAGCGGATTCACACGATACATAAGCGGAATCGCGCGAAATTCCTGTGGTGCGTTTTCCATTCCCGATAGCGTTTTGTCCGATGCCTCGTTACCACCCAAGTTTCCATTCCCACCATCAGCACCACTCGTTCCATAGGTTGAACCACCACTCGCTACCGGTCCCGTTGCTTCACCGGTCAGCCCCTCCCCCACCGTTCCACTGCCGCCCATACCGGTTCCACCAGCCACGCCGCTTCCACTGCTTGACCTGGCCGTATTGGAAACAGTACTCGATGAATTTGCGACGGAAGCCGCTGAACTATTTGCCCCCCCTTTGTCCTCCGAACCACCAGCGGCAGTCCCCGCAACGGCCCCCGCAACACCGTTCGAACTGTCCATATGGTTCGAATTGTTTACACTGTTCGAACTACTGACATCATCCACATTTTTTTCCCCTCCTGCGTTACCACTCATGGGAAACGTGCCAGAGGCGGCGGATCGATTAGTTTCACCGGACGACGGCATTGATGTCGTCATGATGGGTGGAGGCTGCATCGCGGTTTGCGGACGCACGCTTAACGAGGCGGGGTCCAATTGTGACATACGTCCAATCCGTACCAATCCACGCAATTGATCCGTTTGAGGAATCAGCAGCAAATTGGATCGTGACTCCAAATTAAGCACGAACGACCCAAGCGAATCACACATCGGTTGCGGCAGGGTAAAACGGACAGGTTGCGCACCGGTACCGAGAGCTTGATGCGCTGTGATTCGCAATCCAAAATGCCCGGAAACCGACTGTTGTAATGGAATATGCAGCGTCTGCGCGTCATCGACATATCCCGGACTCGGCGTAACACCGTCACCAGCCACCTGATCGAGTGTCCACCCTGAAAATTGGAGATCAAGCGAACGCAGCTCCGCTTGGGTGACATTCCCTTCCAAAACCGTTTCAAGCCGCAGCATTTCTTCTGTGACGAAAACGCGATAATTGCCGCTCATACTCAAATGCGGCTGACGAGGTAACAGTCGAACGGGCAATGAAAACGGTTGTGTATAATATTCGAATGTACCGAGTAGGTCTGGTTCTTGCGTTTGGGTCGCGTGGTAGGGATCCTCTTTTTGTTTCGCACCAACGGGCGATTCGGGAATCGCTTTCCAATTACCGACGCCCAACAGCATCAGCTCACCCGATTGTCGCGGCATGCCCAACACTTCGAAGCCGCTCAACTCAACAGCCGTTGCGCCCACGAGCGTTTCGTACCCAAGTTTTGCCGTCAACGCCACATCCGCCGAATCGCTTCGTTCTTCCGCGTATTGAATTTCCACCAAGCGACAACCGGAGATATCGGTCGAAATATCCTCCATGGAAGTTACCGTGTAGCCACGTTTTGCGTCTTCTTCCGGAGTCGGAACGAGCACCGCGCCACGCGGCAGCCGAATACGAATTTTGCTAATCCGTTCTGATGGACGATGAACTTGTATATTTGTCGTAAAACGAATTTCACCCTGAGGATAAACCACCGCGCGAATGTTCGAATAGACATCTCCACCACTGGCTAGCGTTTGTGTCTCTTTTTCCCGTATCCACGTCAGATCGCACGGGCCTCCTTGACCACGTAAAACAATCTGCGACCGCTGTCCCACACGCTTCGCATCTGCCACAGTCAACAGCGTTCCACCTTCCGCAACACGTACCTGAAGCGGCGCAATCCGCGACTCATTCGCAGGATTCGTGGCATTAGCGATCACGGCTGGAGCGACTGTATTCGACGCATTTTCGCCATTCTTGATATTTTCACTATTGGTCAAATCTTTGCCGTCGGCCACGTTAGTCGAATCAACCGGACTCGCAGTACTGGTCGAATCCGCGCTGGTCGAGTCCACATTGGTCGAATCGGTATTTGTCGAATCGGCAACGTTCGTCGCATCCACCGGACCAGTCGCCGCCGCCGTAGCGGTATTTTCCACGGCAGGATTCGTGCCCGCAGCGGGAACCTCGGCGACGGTGGAATTTTTTTCGTTCGATTTGTTTTCAGCGGTCGCTGCGTCATCTGCGACACCGGGTAACGCGGGAGCGTTGGCGGGCAATTGTCCCATGTCTGTCGGTGGAGTGGCCGCAACAGTACCTGACTCCGTCTGCTGCCCGGCAGAGGGATTTGATGCGGCAGGTGACGCGGCTGGCGTGGTCGTTTCCGGCGCATTCGACACCAATTCCACTTCCGGCGGCAGATCAATCTGGAGAATGGAATAGGTCGAACGTGGAAATTGGGCGTACAATCGCACCCCCTGAGCCGTTTCGGTCAGTGGCATTTGGAATCGCAGTCGCAATCGGTGCGTCTGTTCTGTCGCACCACGCAGCCGACAGACAAAACCGCCTTCATTCCCTTCATAAATGATCAAATGTTCTGAGGTGCCCGCCAGACTCTCATCCTGAATGAAGACCGCGTCCTTCATCAGCAATGGAACACGGACCAACTCGTCCGTTTGCGTTTTAATCGTATATTCCACCAGAAGTTCGATGTATTTGCGATCTTCCGAGACCGTTCCAGTCGTACTGATTGCCTGAATCGACCACGTGGCCATCGAATCGCTCCGACTCGCCTGACGACGCAACTGCAACAGGGCTTCAAACTGTTGGAGCGTAAAATTCGGAACCAAAATCAGCTTACCCTGCTGATCTTGAAGATAAATATCCGGCTGTTTCTCACGAATCGTCCACAATGAAGGATACAACGAAGGAACTGCTCCCACGGGCGTGTCCGCGGGCGTCCCCGTAAGCATCTCCGTAAGGGATCCATCCGGCGGATTGCCAACACCGCTCAAAGGACCACCACCGTTCGGATACCGCATATCGCCCGAATTCGAATCACCAACCAAATTACCATTACTGCTCAAAATACCACGATCTAGGATTCCGTTCGTACCGTAAGTCGACGAAACCGCAGCGTCATTTCCAGGAATCGTGGTCCCGGAGGGAAGTCCCGTCTTGACTTCCTGGACGGTACCGTATCCCCCACCGTCACCGGATTCAGGCACCATCGGTCGGCGTAACACCGTAGTACGAACCACTCGGTCGTCCGTTTCAGCAGACGGGACCGAGGACGTCGAACCATTTGAAGCGTTCGAGGCAAACGTTGGTAATACCATACTTGTCGATTCCATAGAAGCGGCAACCGAAGGAATCGACGTAGACGATGGATTGATCATATCGGGAGAAATCCCCATATACAACGGAGGATCTCCGTACGTGGACACCGTGGAACGCGGCGTAAATGATTCGTTTGCCCGTGTTGGCCGTTCAACGCCCGCGAGAAACATCCACACAAAAAGTGCCACGCCCGCGCAAAACAGGATTCCACGCCTCCTCTGACTCCCCAATTTGCCTCCCAAAAAACATGAAAATAACCATCCATTACAGAATGTTGACGGATTCTGAAGTGGTTTGATTCGCGGGCGATAATGTGAGTAGGGCAATCGATTCACGAAATAGATCATCCTGATTTGTACTTACGCCATTTTGCCGATCGTTAAATTTAACGCTCTTTTACAATGTTGCTCAAAGCGTACACAGACCTTCATTTTATCCAGTGTAACAGAAGACGACCGAATATTAAAGCCATCCCATTTTGGAAAAAGCGGCTTCTATCGGCAAACTTATCTCATTTTTCCATTTTTGCCATCTATTCCAGATGTGACAGTTAGCATGAAAAACAGGGAAATGAGTACGAGCCCCCTCGGAGTAAATCTGTCGTCAGGAGTATACGGAGTGGATACTCTGTTGGGTTCCAAAAACACAGGTCATATAAGAAATACAGGTAAACTGGGGCATGTTCGCACTAAAAAATTTGATGCGTATAGGATGTTTGCACAATATGGCGTATTTGTATTGGAAATATTGCACCATAAAATTCGACATCAACACAATTGCGTCAATCCATTTATCCTGTATTGACAGCGTGAACATACGGCAGATAAAATTTTTTGGATAGGCGAGAAGGATATGGAGAAGAAACTTTTGAAAAAGTTCCCCTCCGAACCTTCCCCAAAAACTTTTTACCGTAAGTACAAGCGGCACGTCGGTCAAAATGGTACGACGTTTGTGTGAACACGCCCTGGGGAAAATACCCTATTGAAACAGCGTATCGGCACCGATGGGCAAGTGTTCGTCCGTTTGAGGCGTGACGCAGAAGAATATGCGGAACAGGTCAAGTAACAGGCCGACCAGGAAGTGGAGAGATTGGACGCACTTAGTCTCGCCGCCAAATGGGAATTAGAGTCACGTCAACAACTGGTAGAGGCTTTGATTCAACAGGCGAAGGAGAATGCCGCGAAGATTCAGCTGAATGCGGAAAACTACGCAAAACGAGCAAGGAACGAGACCTATCAGGGAAGAATGCCAACTCTGGCAGAAACGACACGGGAGGTAGAACGACAGAAGTCAATTGCATTGGCGGTCGTTCATGAGGCAGAAGAACGCAGGCAACAAGCCGACGCTCTTGTCCGACAGGCGAAGAGAGATGCTACGGCACTTAAACGGTCAGCAGAAACCTATATAGAGCAGATGAAGGAGGATGCCGATCGAGAAATTTCGTAAATTCGAGCGAAAACCGGAGACTTTGGAGAAGAGTGCCGCGAGGTGGCTATCAGAGAATTGCGAGAACGAAGCAAGCAAATTCAAAACTGGTGGTGGAAGGCTCATCTCGAAGCGGAAGAAATACGAAGCGATGCCGTATCTGAATGGGAAAATTTCCGCGTGTGTATTGGAAAGTTGCTCTACGCACGTTTTACAGCAAGCCTTAAACGATTTGGATGAAGCTGAACGTATTCGGCTGGAAGCGAACCGGATAGCGGAACAAACGGAAGCCAATGCGTTGACGGAGGCCGATGAAATGATTCAAAAGGCCAAAAATGACGTGGATGATATCATTGCCGAAGCTGAAGCGGAGGCAAAGGCCGCGGCGAATGACGTCATCGCTAACGTGAAAGACAAAGAGGAGATCATTAAAGAGCGTGCGTTTCAATACCTTTACCATTTTCTGAATGATCGAAACAACTAGCCCGACGATGACAATGTCCATTATCCATTTGGAATTTTCATAACAAGATGATATTTGGGCAGATCCCGAAGCATATAGTGGCGATGATGATTGATTTCATACGATAGAAAACGGTTCCATTTTGGACGTTTTTTTGGCGGTGTCATTTGATTTTATTTTCATCTGTGATTTTTCATGGTAGAATGACTTCCCGTTAAGTGTGGATATTGTCGTGTAAATTGGGATCATCCTCGGACTGCCACTCGATAACATGAAAATGGACCAACGATGGAATTACTCTGGGATAACGGATATACGTTTGGTGTGGCGGCGGCGGTACTCGCGGCGGTACTGACGCTCGTGGGAGTCTGTTATCTGCGAGCGTTTCGGACGCTCGGCCGCGGGCGTTGGCTGCTACTGTTCGGATTACGTGCGGCGGCGATTCTACTTGTGGCGATACTCCTCTTTCGACCGATGCTGCGATTCTATGAGGTCATTCTCGATAAACCGCTCATGCTGTTGGTTCTCGATCGCTCGGCCTCGATGAGTGTGGATGATGACCAATCGGGACAAACCCGATTCGAACGTGCGCAACGGGAGATCGAACGCCGATATCCTACGCTGACGAATGATTTTCGTGTCGAAACATTTGTGTTCGCCGAACGTACCGACCCGCTGACGCCAGAACAGCTCAGGCGTGTTGCGGCGACGGGCGAAATGACTCGCATTACCCAAGCAATTCGCGACACAACGAGTAGGTTTTCTAAAGAATCCCGACCGACCGTATTACTCTTTTCCGATGGTATCGAAAATAGCGGTGCTCGCGGTATCACTCGGCAAAACGCGGCCGAACAGGGTGGAACACTGACCGATGAGGTCCGTGGGGCTGATGGAACCGCAGTGGTTGGCGGAATTGCGGGCGATGATGGTACCACAGATTCGGCTACTTCGAACGCGATTCCGACGTCTGGCCCTGTAATAAGTTTGGCCTCTGGTTCCGTCGTGAATCCGGCGAGTTCGGCGGAATCCGCTCGGCAGCTTGCGACGGGTGGGCATTTTACGCTATATACCATCGGGGTGGGGTCGAATTTGCGGGATAATCCAAATTTTCGGGATGTGAGCGTTTCCACATTGGAAGTGGCGTCGCAAGCGGCGTTGGCGAATCAATTACCGGTGACGGCAACGGTGCACGCGGTCGGACTGACCGGACGCGTCGTCCATGCCAAATTGCTGGATGGCGAAACCGAGTTAGAAGATCGAGAGATTACCCTAAATGACACGACAACGGGAGAGAAAGTCGCGTTTGAATACGTCCCCAAAGTGCCCGGT
This sequence comes from Thermoguttaceae bacterium, assembly GCA_028694795.1. GTDB lineage: Bacteria > Planctomycetota > Planctomycetia > Pirellulales > Thermoguttaceae > JAQVKF01. The sequence goes on from JAQVKF010000025.1 coordinate 9,919, forward strand.
CGTCATACGCTGACCGTTCGAGTGGAACCGGTCGAAGGGGAGGCTATGACGCTCAATAATGCGAGATCGGCTGCGACGGTCGTGGCCGCGACGAAGATTCGCGTTTTATATATCGAAGGTGCGCTGCGTAGTGAATATGGCGTGATTGTCGATCGATTCTTGGCGAAAGATCCAGACCTCGAATACTGTTCGCTCATTCGGACGAAAAGTGGTCAATTCACACGGCGTTCGAATGGTGCGGAACTCGAAACGCTCCCGGAAACAGCGGACGATTTGGCTAAATTCGATGTTTTCATCTTAGGCGATTTCGATTCTACCTATTGGAAGGAAGGTACGCTTTCCAAACTCGTGGATCGGTTGCGCGAGGGCGCGGGATTGATCATGATCGGTGGTGCTCATACGCTCGGCGGTGGTGGATACGCGGAGTCACCACTGGCTGAAGTCGCTCCCGTTGAGTTTGGACCACGTTCGATCGGCGACGTCAAAACACCTTTCGTACCACAATTGACGCCCGACGGACATATTCACCCCATTTTCACCAATATATCTGATTTTTTTCCATCACAAACGGGACCTGCGATACGTTCTGGATTGCCGTCACTAAACGGTTGTACACGTGTTTTCGCGGCAAAACCTGGCGCAACAGTTTTGGCGACCTTGCCTGACTTATTACCTGACTCGCTCCAGGCAACTACGGATCAAAGCCCCATTCCAACCGATGCTGAAGCGGCGGCGAATGCAGATTCTGCGGGCGAAAATGCTACTGGTGAAACAGCGTCCTCTGGTGAAAATAGCGAAACAACAAAAAATGAAGCTGGCGGAAATGCCGCTCTCAGTGAAAATGGTAAGTCTGGCGATGAAGCGGCTATGGGTGAAAAAGGTGATTCTGGTGAAACTGGGAACTCTGGCGATCAGAGTGGTAACGCGGAGAATACGGGAACGACGGAAAGGATGCCAGTATTGACGGTTCAGCCGGTCGGTTCAGGGCGTTTTGCCGTTTTCTGCGGAGATACGACACGTCACTGGCAGCAAGCTCCGGCGGTTCTCGGTCAGGAATCGCCCTTTATTCAATTTTGGGGACAGATGGTCCGCTGGGCGGCAGGCCGCGATGGCGACGCTGTTGGTGGACGGACTTCGCTCACCGCTCAGGTGGAAAAACCGCAATATGCTCAGGGTGAGCCGGTGGCGATTACAGCGACGCTCCGTGCGGCTACTGGCGAGGGCATCGCCAAAGCGACGCTCCGTGCGGCGGTCTATCGGTTGTCACAAGATGGAATGGCGTCTTCCGAAACACTGGAAAAAACCACCCAAACGCCTGAAAAAAAACATTCGGTGGAGACCTCCGTTGGGGCAGAGGTGTCTGGAGCCAATCGTGTGACGGATCACGTGGCGACGAACCCGACGTCACGACCCCCGTTAGCCATCGTGGCGTTATCCGAGATCGCGGGCACGGCGGGAAGATATGCCGTCCATTGGCGACCACCGACAACGGGTTGGTACGAAATCATCGTTTCGACCACCGTGGCTACGGCGGGGAAAAACGCGACAGCAGAGGTGAAAGCGTCTGTTGACGCCGATTCGCAAAAGACTCAAACCGCTCGTGACGAGGAAGTTTTAACGGCGGAGCCGATGGTGATTGAGGTGGGTGAACCGCATCGAGAGTTGGAAGAAATTCAGATGAACGACGCCTTTTTAAGCGAATTGGCGTTGGCCGCAGGGGGACAGTATCGGCACATCAGTACGGTGGATTCGCTCTTTGATCAGTTGGATCGAACACGTCAACAGCAGCGGAAACAGTACGATTTTCCACTGGCAAATCCACCGATCATGTGGAGCGTGTTAATCGTACTTCTTGGGGTGGAATGGTGGTTGCGACGATTCTTCCGTTTACGATAGAGTCCGTCACTCCTTCACGGGGTGGTGGGGAGCTCCTAATTTCCAAGAAAATAGACTTTCGGAAAACGGGGAATGGTGAGGAACTTGCCGGAACTGTTTTCGTAACAAAGGGGACGCGGTCATTCGTTCATAGATGATATAGATATAAGAAGGAATATCCATGGAAGAAGATGAAACATTGGAGTCGCAGGATACGTTCGTTCAGTTACGCCATCAAGGTTTTTTGCCACAAGCTCAACCACCCGAGTTGATCGTGGCGTGTCCACCGATGCGAAGCAATGTTAACGTATCTCGGATTGCGCGTGCGGCGGGGTGTTGCGGCGTGACAAAACTCGTACTTTGCGGTACGGCTCGGCTGATTCCAGAGATTGCGAGGGATGCCAAAACCTCACTCGAACTCGAACTCCATCGAACGTTGCAACCGGTCCTGAAAAAATTGAAGGTGGACGGTTACGAAATCGTCGGTCTCGAACAATCGACGAATTCCGTTTCCATTTATGAGTTTGTGTTCCAACGTCGGATGGTATTGGTGATTGGAAATGAACGTTCGGGAATTGACCCGGAGATTTTACGGTTGTGTGATCGTGTCGTCGAAATACCCGTTTACGGTCTGCCCTTCTCGCACAATGCGGCGACGGCGACCGCCATGGCGATGTATGAATACTGTCGCCAAATGAACAGTCCGACGAAATAACCGTATCCCCTTGTACAAACACGGGGTTATATATAAAATTTTTATTATAGGTTGTTTCGTGTGTAAATTCTAGGAAGATAGTCACCTCCACGCCGCTTAAAAATAAAGAAAGTATAAAAATGTATCATTTGACACATGGTTTTGCCTTTCAGCGTTGTATTTCTCCCGATTGTGGCGTCACTCTCGATATTGGCGAAGTGGCGACGGCGTGTCCGAAATGTGGTTCGCTATTGGATGTGGTGTATAATCGTGAGCAACAAGGGCGGCAAACAGGATTACCCGCGAAACTATCCGATTTTGAGACTCGCTGGAGTCAACGCGGAGCCAGTCGCGCGGCGTTCAGTGGAGTCTGGCGATGCCACTCGTTGGTTCCGTTTGTGACGGAGCAGGAGTGTGTGACAGTCGGCGATGGTCAAACGTTGCTCCATGCATCCGCAGGCGTTGGCGAATATGTCGGAATGGACGCAAAACGTCGTGGAACGCTTTATCTGCAATATGAGGGAATGAATCCGTCGGGTAGTTTCAAGGATAATGGAATGACGGCGGCGTTCACCCACGCGAAGCTTCTTGGGGCGACGCGAGCGGCGTGTGCCTCGACTGGCAATACGAGTGCGTCGCTGGCGATGTACGCTTCAGTCACTGGTGTGGCCAAAGCGGTCATTTTTATCGGATCTGGTCGTATCGCCTATGGAAAACTTTCGCAAGGTCTCGACTATGGTGCCCAAACGATTCAGATTGACGGCGATTTCGACGACGCCATGGCTCGTGTCCAAGAAGTGAGCAAAAAGTCAGGTATTTACCTCGTCAATAGTGTGAATCCGTTCCGACTCGAAGGCCAGAAAACGATCATGTTGCGGGTGTTGGAAGCTCTGCGTTGGAAAGTGCCCGACTGGATTGTTGTGCCAGGTGGTAATTTGGGCAATTCTTCATCGTTCGGCAAAGCGTTCATTGAGCTGAAAGAACTGGGGCTGATTGATCGAATCCCGCGCTTGGCGGTGATTAACGCGGCGGGCGCCGATACGTTGTATCGATTGTATGAAGGGCAGGGATTGCGATGGAGTGGCGGACGTGTCGATCATGCGAAAATTGATGCTTTTTACGCCCAGATGAATGCAGAGGGGCGGCACGCCGACACGATTGCCAGTGCGATTGAGATCAATCGTCCGGTCAATTTGGTCAAATGTTTGCGCGCGTTGGACGCGATGAACGGGGTAGTGCGCAAAGTGACCGATCAGGAGATTTTGAATGCCAAAGCACGTGTCGGGGCGTGTGGTTTCGGTTGTGAACCAGCTTCGGCGGCGAGCGTTGCGGGTGTCAAAAAGCTGATCGAGGAAGACGTGATCGGAAAAGATGAACGTGTGGTTTGCATTTTGACCGGGCACCAACTCAAAGACCCGGATGCCACCGTGGCGTATCACACACGCAAGCCGGAAATTTTCGCCAAATATGAAAAACATGGTGTCCATGAAACACCATTTGGGAATCCTCCGGTCCAAGTGCCGAACGACCTGGATGCAATTCTCGCCGCGATTCAACGTGGATAATCGGGGCGATTGAAGGGGCCGTTTTTTCCAGCGGCCTCTGCTCTGTCATGGCCCTGGTTCCAGTTGTCGCATTTTGGTTCTAGCTATCGCATGGCGGTGGGCAAAAATCTGGGTCGGCGGTGTGAAAACGGTTTTCTTTTCCCCTGAGAACGGCTATAATAGGGTCGGCTCGCCGGGCGATACGCACGATTCGTGTTGTCCGCAAATTAGCCTAGGGGATGGCGTTGAGTCGGTATTCCATCGCAAACATATCACAGGGTATTTCCTTATGAATCGCATCCATCGTTTGGCCATTTTTTGTGTTTCCGTCGGATTGGCGATTAGTCATCTTTTGCTCAATAGCTCGGCACTTTTGGCTCAACAAATGGTCGAGGAGGGCAAGAGTGCGTCGGAACTTGCTGGCGTTAGCCCCGCGCTTTGGGCGATTCCGTATATTATTGTTGTGATCGTGCTGGGTTCCGGCATTTTCTGCGTTGTGATGTCGTCGAAACGCATCGATCGACCGAAAAAAGATTAACGCGATAGGGTTCAGATTGGTTCTTGCAAATGTTCGCGGAACCATTCGAGATGTTGTTCCGCGGCGGCAAGCTCGGGGGAATGGCCGATCTCCGCGCCTTCGCGCAGCGTGGTGAGCAGGTCGCCTAGTAGTTCCTGTTCCAGTCGGTGTGCGAGCCATTCAGCGCGTCGTTGAACATAGTGTTCTTGGATGGCGAGGAAAAACGCCGCCACTTGGTTCGTCAAGTCGCTACCCGCTTGGATCGCGGCATCACCCACTACGGTCGTCGCTGCGCCAATCGCTGTGTCTTGCGCCGCGTGGAACAGGGCACTACCCGCTACGTGACCCGCAAATTGGAAACCGGTCACGAACAGTCCGATACTGATCGCGGGACGCAAAATCGCCGTGGTATAGTCGGTATAACGCAGTACTTTATCGACGTTTTTGTTGGTCGAACGCCACGTTTCCATCTTTTCAGCCAAAAACGCCCGAAAATCTTCATCGACAGTGGGAAGTTGTTCATACGCCGTTTGCAAGCGGAGCAAAAGATCCGTTCGTGACGCTCCCGACAAAATCGACGAAACACGTTCACGCAGAGTTTCTTCGCCCACCTCCGCCAATCGTTGAAGCTCTGAGTACAGCCGTTCGATCGCCGACTGAATTGCCAAGCGTTCTTGATTGCGAAAGCGTGTGAGCGGATCATCGTTTCCCAAATACGATTTCGATTCGTCTCCGAGTAAATATTTCCACGCGTTTTTTGCTCCGGAAATGACCGAACGACTGACCGTACGATAAAATCCATGCACTCGCTGTACCCAGATCGGACGGGATAGATCCCACCACCGCCAAATCTCTGACGAAACGGCGTCTGGCGGCAAATTTGGCCAATCAACACGCACGAGTTGCTCCGCTTCCAACGTTTGTACTGCTCGCTGATATCGCTCAGACGAAGATCGCAACTTGGCCAACCATTCACCCGCCCCCTCGCGAGGATCGACCATCCGTCGGATTGCGCCGCGGAAAGTCCGAATCCGAATCGCGTCGAATCGCAACTCAGATAAATCCACCTGGAGCGACGCCGGTTCCGGTTGCGAAAAACGCGATATCGGTTTGGACTCTGGTTGCTCATGCGCAGAAGCTGCGGAAGACGCTCGGGCGGGCGGAAGGGTGGAATCCGATGCGGACTCGGAAGAATGCTCCCCTGATTTGGAAAATAAGGGCAGGGAAAATTGCGCTAAATTTGCCGTTTTCGCTGTGCGTTCACCTCGATTTTTGCCACGCAATCGATAGAACGCCAGATGACGTTCCGCCGCCGCAAGTCGATCACGGGGCACAATCCAGATAGATTCTGCCACAATACCCGTTTCCTCACGGAACGTCGTGATCCAATCATCCCACCAATCGCGATCACCTTCGAGATCAACCATATTGAAGATCAAAATGACCGGTTTATCGGCCAAAGCGGCTTCGCGAAAGAATTTCTTCATGGCTGCGTCGTTGTACTTTTGCTGCGTCAGAATGGCGACCAAAACGTCCGCGGCGTTGCGAATGGCATCTGCGCGTTTCCAGTTGATCGTCGCTGTGGAATCGACATCGGGCGCATCAATTAAAATCAGCCGTTTGGGAATCGTGGTACTCGTTTTGTAAAAGAGCCGATTGTCATTCGTCTCTTCGAGAGCCTCTTGGGGCGAATTCCACGGACAGAGCTGGAATTCACGGAAAATACGCTGCACGGTGTCGCTTCCCAATGCCTCCGGAATGAGACATACCGGATGTCGCGTGCCCGCCGCTCGATGGCTCACTGCACTGGCATTCTCCGCCGCCAGATGGTTGAAGATCAACGATTTTCCAATATTCGTCCCACCGACAATTGCTACCACAAGGTACGGTCGTGATTCGCTCAATTCGGGGATCAATTTACGATGGAGCAACTCATACCAAGCGAGCGAATCGGGCGATTCGACCGCTACCCGATGACTGCGCGACGCCAACAGACTCACCTCGTCATAAAACGTGAGAATCTGCTGCTTCCATTCCTCATATTGCGTCGTCATCTTCTGCTCCTGCACGAATTGACACCTGTTCCATTTGATTTTGTGTTTATGCCCGCGATTTTTCGCCGCAAAATCGCTTTTTGCCAAGTTTATTTGTTGCGTTTTCAAATGGAATAAGTATATGTCCGTCACTCACATCCCGTATTTTCTGAGCACGAACTCAATGCTCCTTATTTTACCGCAATCCGACGGTTTCAGGAATCACCCATATCGGTTTCTGGTGGTTTGGGCGGCTGTTTCGAATTTCGTAACCGTTCACGAATCCAGTGCAATCGTTTCAAAATCTCACGTTCAAAACCTCGCTCCACTGGTCGATAGTATTCGCGATCAATCCCCAGATAATCTTGCTCGGCCACCCCATCCGCCGCTTGATGCGCATATTGATATCCCTCGTAACCGAGCTGTTTCGCTCCGGAATAATGGGCGTCGCGCAGATAAATGGGTACGGGTAAAATCCGACCTTCCCGCACATCCTTCCGGGCTTCCCCGATCGCGACCGTCGCCGAATTTGATTTCGGAGCACAGGCCAGATAAGTCACCGCTTGAGCCAGCGGCAGTTGTGCTTCCGGTAACCCGATAAACTGACACGCCTGCATCGTGGCGACCGCGAGCGGCAATGCGTCCGGATCAGCATTTCCGATATCTTCGCTCGCCAAAATGATCAAACGCCTCGCCAAAAAACGAATATCCTCACCACCTTCGAGCATTTTGGCCAGCCAGTAGATCGCCGCGTCCGGATCGCTGCCTCGTACACTTTTAATCAGCGCGGAAATGGTGTCGTAATGCGTATCGCCATCCCGATCATATTGTATCGCTTTGCGCTGCACCGATTCTGCCGCAAGAAGCCTTGTCAAATGAATCGGTTCGACCGAAACGTTTAATTCCTCTTTCGATGTGTTTTTTGACGATTTTTTCGATAAGTCCGTTGTGTTTGTCTCCGAATCGGGCGTCAAACTCGATAGCACGCCGATTTCGAGAGCAGAGAGCGCACGTCGCGCATCGCCATCACTCGTTTCCGCCAGAAACTCAAGCGCATCGTCATCCGCTTCGATTGGAATTTTGCCAAATCCGCGGTCTGAATCGGTGAGTGCGCGACGCAATAAAGTCACAATATCGTCATTTGAAAGCGGTTCGAATTGAAACACGCGGCTGCGGCTAATGAGAGCCGAATTGACCGCGAAAAAAGGGTTTTCCGTCGTCGCACCAACCAAAATAATCACACCTTCTTCCACTTCTGGAAGCAGTACATCCTGCTGCGATTTGTTGAATCGGTGAATCTCATCGATAAAAAGCAACGTTTTACCACGTCCAGTTGTGAGCCGATCTTGCGCCTCGGTCAACACCTCACGCAACTCTTTCACACCGCTCATCACCGCGGAAAGTTGGCGAAACGTACTGCGAGATTCCGTCGCCAACAGCCGAGCGAGCGTCGTTTTGCCGCAACCTGGAGGACCGTAGAAAATGACCGAACCGAGACGGTCCGCCGCAAGAAGCCGACGCAGTAATTTGCCTTCGCCCAAAAATTTACGTTGACCGAGAAATTCATCCAACGACACTGGACGCATGCGCGCGGCAAGCGGCATCGCACATGCTCGTAACCGATTCTCACTCGATTCAAACAACGATTTGGCCATCATCATCCATTCGTTCGATCATCATATACGTGGAAAATCACAGGAGGATTCATCGTTCGCTGCCACGTTTAACACAACTCAACCGCTTGCCACGGTTCGCTCTCTGTTACGCCTGTCGATTCATCCCCCCCGTGTTGCGGAACGCCGACTTGGATCAAAGAGGTTCACCGCCGTAATATCGTATTTTTTTGCCATTTCGAGGCAGTAATCAATTTCGCCTACCATATTGCCGCGTCCATTTGAGCCGAACGAAAAAGTGATTCCCGCCTCTTTGCCCATGGCAAGCAATCGCTCACCCGGTAAATGATACCGCGAATTGATTTCCAATGCCATCCCTCGTTGATCGAGAGCGTCGAGAATTGGTCGCAATCGTTTTTCTGTCCAGAGTTCCGCATGACGCGGCATCAGCCCATCTGGCAACCAAGTCGGATTCGCCAAAATGTCGAGTGGTTGCGTCGAGATCACTTCAACATGGAATTCAGCATACATATCCATGAATTGATCCACGTCACCTATTTCATAATTTTCCCACAATTTCACTCGTTTGCCCCCCGGACTAGGCACGGTCATCGCGTCGCCCAACGCATAGTCGAGCTTCGCTAACACCGAGGCCGAGAAACAGCCGGACCAATCGAGCCACTCCGCCTGAACACCCGCAAAACAACCGCTTTCTTTAACCGTCGCAATATACGCTAGCAATTCTTCGTCATTCGAAAGGACGATGGGATAGATATTTTCCTTCGTTCCCGCATGTTCGACAATACCGAGTTTCACATTTTTTTTCGCCGCGATCGCACATAAATCCTCGAGAGTCGCATCATCGCGGTGAGCGTGAAAATCAATACGAGGAAGTGGAATATTCCGGGAATCATCCGCACAAAGGTGGGATGTACAGACCGCGATCGCTCCCAAGCTGGCAACCGTTTTCAACATTTCCCGACGACGCATAAGAACCTCTTTTCTTGCTGTTAGGGCCACAAAAATGGCCCCAAACGTTTTGGCAACGAAAAATCGCCACCGCCCATACCGAATCAAGTGGAACCCATATCCCTCTCCATTCTCCATTTATACAGGAAAATACGTTCCATTGGGAGTGTGTTTCCACATTCCACAAAAATATTTGAATCATTGGCCGCAAACCCTATCTTGTCATTTTCTTGACTTCCTATTCCGCATCCTTTTATACTATAGGCGACGATTGAAGATGTGTCGGACAGGCACGCAGCCAAAGCCACGTGGAACGAAAAAATCGTGAGTCTCCACCCATTTACATAGGATAAACATATGTTCATTTGTCATTGATTCGTTCTCGAAAACAAGATCGTCCATCGCCATTATGACAAAGGAGTCATTCATGACCGTAGGAAGCCAAGTATCCATGAGATGTCGATATTTTACGCGACAAGGAATGGTGTTATCGGCGATTATTTTTATGTACTTCAATACATTATATTCCATTTCGGCGCAGGAAATCGAGCGGCCTGAGATTCGCCGTGGGGACACGGTTTTTATGTATGACGAGCCGGAACATTATCAGGAGTATCAGATTACGGCCCTCGGTTGGGCTGGATCACCGGCGAATGTCGAGCGAGCGCATCAATCTGGTGTGCGTATGTTCTCGTCGAGTGTCGGGTTTCGTACCGAAGCCGCCGGAATGATCGACTATTGCGAATCAAAATATGGAGCGGGAACCAAGAAATTCACGGAAGCCCAATGTCGCGATCTGGACGGTAATCCGTTCATCGTACCATGGCTGTGGGATCATCAATACAAGGGGGAGCCAGCGTGGCATTTTTGTTCAAACTCGCCGCTTTTTCGTGAATTTTTAATCCATCGTGCGGTTGAAACGGCGAAAGCGGGCGTCGATGGACTTCATATTGATGACTACACCGGTACTGCCGGACCGGCTCAATGGGGAGATGGTTGTTTTTGTGAACACTGTATGAAATTATACCGAGAAGATTTGACGCGTCGACAAACGGAAATGGCCCAATCGCTCACCGAGGACGGGATCTCGCTGGACGCGTTATCGACGTTCGATTATGGTGAATTTTTGCGAAAACGTGGAGTTGATGCGAAAAAGTATAAAACGAGTTGGCGTGAACAGCCGTTGGGTCTCGATTTCGTCGATTTCCAATACCGAAGGGCGACGGCGTTTATTGGGGAATACCATCACATGGCAGAAGAGGCGGCGGAACGTAAATTGGCCTTGGCGGTGAATTCGGGCATGTGGTCGCCGCTGGATCTCGTGATTGCGCCGCATTTGACCTATTTCTGCGGCGAGGTTTCGCAAAACGCGTCCGACCAAAAAGTACCCACCCATCCAATCGCGGTGTACAAATTGGCGGACGCTTTGTCGCGGCCGATGACGAGTACGGCAAGCGGTCAAGATTGGGCTTTTATCAACGAAAATCATGGTGAGTCGCTGGTACGAAGTTGGACGGTGTTGTCGTATGTTTTCGGGCACAATTTTATGGCTCCAGAGTATCAGTGGTGCTATACCGAGGAAAAAGGAACACATTGGTACCGCGCACCGAAGGGGGCGTATGCCGATCTGTATCGTTTCGTACACGAACATCGCGAGTTGTTCGATGGATATGAAGCGGTCGCTCCAATGGCCATATTATTCGACATGGCCGCGAGGCTCCAATGGAAGGCGGATATTGAACCGGCGGTCACCCAACTGGCCTTGCGGAATATTCCGTTTGAAGTGGTCGTGGCTGGAAACGAATGGCTACCGCAACGGTTGACCGAAAAAACATTGACAAAATATCAGACCGTGTTCGTCGATCCCGATTGGCAGCATTCGCCGCTTGATGCGGCCCAAAAAAGCGTCTTGGAAGCGGTCCAGACCGCGGCTGTCTCGAAACGGCCAACATCCCCATCTGCCACGCAGATTTTGCCATGGACGAATGAACAGATCGAAAAATTTGCGACGAGTGAATCCGGCCAAAAATGGGTCTTGCGTACCGAATTGGCGGATGGGACACCAGTGAAAACAATCGGAGTGGTACCACGGCAATATGTTGGAACGTCGCCAGAGACCGCGGAAGAGACGAACACGACTCCCGTGACGGAATCGAACGTCGAAAAACCTGCGGTGATCCATCTGTACAATCGGGATTATGATGCGACGGCGAAAGATTTTGTGCCGTGCAACGGACTGACGCTCCGGTTTTCCGACGCGATTTTTCCAGGAAAAATATGGAAAAACGCCAAACTTGTTTCGCCAGACGCTCCAGAACAGACGGTCGCCGTCGATCGCGATGCGGATGGTTTCCGAATCTTGATCCCCTCGCTTAAACTCTGGACTATCGTCGTACTCACACCATAAGGAGGGACAAATACGGTCGCACGTATGGTTTACATGTGACCGTATCGTCGTACCATACCGTCATCGTATGTATTGTGGACCATCATCGTACGGCCGCATTGCACCGCATTAACCGTCGCATGGTCCGTCGCGATCTTTATGAAATTCGCATACCACAATCTTACGGCACGAGATCCAACACGAAAATTGTCGCCGAATATGCCGGTACGGTCAGCGAATCGCCCATGTTTTCCACCGTATCTTCCACAATGGTGAAATGTTCAGGATCTTCCGGATCATTATATTCCATCGGATTTGAACCAGCGAGCTGATAACTCTTGCCAGTGCCAGCGAGTCGTGCGCCTTTGAGTTCGAGCGGCATCGTTACCCCCGCGCCATTTGGATTGACGACGCTGAGCGTTAGTTTGCCGCGGTCCGCGGTGAAGGCCGCTTGCACATCGAGACGCGGTGACGTTTCAGTCGCTACGGGCAACGTCCCATAGTGGTGACGGTACATGACCAAGATCAGCCCGGTCGTTTCGAGCGAGGCGTGAATCGTATTGGTTTTGACGCAACCGATCACATTGACCGTTTGCGCGTAATTTGCCATCCGATAAATATCGCTGTTACGGTACATTTCGTGAAGCGCCGCGGCACAGCCCAATCCGTCTTTCAGAAAATAACGCGTCCCAAGTTCACCGAACGGCGTCGGACCGTACCAATAGTTCCATTCGTCGAGACAAATACGGATATCTTTACCTTGGAGTGAATCGAATTTTTGGCGGTATGATCGGTGAGCGTCGGCGATCCGTTTGAGTGAATCAGTCGCTTGACGGATATGAGCCAACACACTTTGGCGATCCTGCCAATAGACATGTTCGCTGATCATTTGCATTTCGTCCGCACAATCTTTCATCATATTCGCCGACCACTGCGAACCGGCATCACCCACCGCGATCAACTCAATCGTCGGATCAACTGCCCGCATCGCGTGGTAAAACACCTTGTGCTTGACGATATATTCGCTTTGCGGCATGACACCCAATTGCCAACTTCCGAACATTTCGTTTCCAATGCTCCAGAATTTGACGTGATACGGCTCCGTGTGTCCATTTTGCGCTCGCCATTTTCCCATCGGGGTATCCGCGGATCCATTGCAGTATTCGACTTCCTTGACCGCCGATTCGACGCCGCCCAAGCCGCTATTGACGGCGATGTACGGTTCCGTACCGAGGTAATGACAGAACGTCAGGAATTCATCAATGCCGACGTCGTTCAGCTCGACGCCGCTCCATGCCGGATTCTTACGCGGTGGACGACGATCACGCTCGCCAATACCGTCTTTCCAGTCGTAACCCGAAACGAAGTTTCCGCCTGGCCATCGATAGACCGGCGCGTCGAGTTTCTTCAGCTCTCGAAGTGTGTCGGCTCGCATACCGTCGATATTGTCTTCCGGCATCAGCGAAACGGTTCCGACCGTGAACGAACCTTTGACTTTGCTTCCAATGACAAAGACCGCGTTCTGCGACGTTTGGGTCGGCGTAAAGGTGAACGGAATTTTGGCGTATTCTTGGGTGACCGGAATCTCGACGTCTTGCGTATCCCCTTCGACTTGACGCGAATCATTGTTCCACGCCATCGACACGGTGATTTTGTCCAGATTATCACTTTTGACCCAGATATATCCGACGACATTTCGTCCTTTGATGACGCCAAGATTTTCCTGGATCATACCGCCGCCACTGCCATTCATCGTGATTTTCGGCGAATGTTCACCCACAAAAGCGTTTTCCGTTACCATTTCGACCGTAGCGTCGCCGACCGTTTCCCATGGCGACGAGTCTTCCACCGCCTCGCCCTCGCGTCTGACCGGCCAATAGAATTTGCGGTCGTTGAGCATTTCCGCCCAAATACCGCCGTAGATACAACGTCCGAGATGTTCGATGAATTGGCCATAGACATATGGGCTGATCGGTTCGGCTATTTGGGTCGCGTCTATTTTGATGAACGGATTCATCTTTGCCAATTCTGAACCTGTCGTTTGTACGAGCGACACATCGTCGATCCACACCGTACCGGTCGAAATGCCCCAACCGCCGAGCAGTGCGTTGATCTGGACGGTATCCAAATCACCCGTTTCGAATTCGGTTGAAAGTTGCGTCCAATCGTGATCGCCCGTGAGCGTTTCCGTCATATGCTGACGCTGAAATTCATCAATATTGAATTGGAATCCAAGTCCACTGCCTTTTTGCACATGTTGTGTTTTCACCCATGCGGTCAGCTTATATTTAGCGTACGGTTCCACCTGAACGGAAAAATTCCACGCCGCGTCCGCTCCATCTTGCGAACCGATCTGTAACGCCTTGCCACTGCGACCGCCGTCGACCCACGCAAACTCAGCTCGTCCGTTCCACGTCTGCGTTTTCCAATCCGCTGGCTGGTCATCCGTCCCCGACTCGAATCCGGCGTTGGGCAACAGATTGATCGCCGCCGATTCCGCCGCGAGAAGCTCTGTAGGTTTGACCGTCGGCGCAAACACCGCCGCGCCGAGTACGATCCCCGTCATCACGAAGACCGCAACCATGGTCCTTCCCATCGCCATTTGTATCTTCGTGACACACGCTCTTCCATGTACGCCGCTTTCCGAACGACTCGTTTTTTCCATCATATATCCCCTCCGATTTTGTCCGATTCCGCCTATTCTGTGCCACTCCGCTAATTCCATATGGTCATATTCTATCCATTTTGCATGAGTGGCAATCTCATTTACAACGATTCGACGAATTCGGCGAGATCTGAAAGTTCCTGTTCGGAAAGTTTTTCGTTGAGGCCGTGCAGTCCATCTTCAAAGAGTTCACGCATCGTCGCATAACGTCCATCGTGGAGATAGGGGGCCGTTCGCCATGTTTCCACGAGAGTCGGCGTATCGAAATCGTCACGTCGATCGAGTTTTGCCCGCGTTTTCACATTGTGCATCGCACGATCTGTATAAAGCGGAGCGGGATGGCAGATATTGCATTTTTCCTTCTCAAAGATCGTTTGACCTCGCTGGGCGGCCTCGCTGAGCTGGCCGTTGACCAATCGTGGCGACGGCTCTGGCGTGAGCGTTTTCAGGTACGCATCAATCGCCTGTGCGTCCTCATCCGGTCGCACTGCGAATTGAATGTGTCGAATTCCAGAACGTACCGCGTCTTCCGCCGTCGCGCGAATTCCACTCCACATGGACGGAGCGGTCACATGGGCCAACAACATACTTCGATTATTCTTCGGATTCCCCAAACCATCGTTCATGAGGTCCCAATTCAGACCATCCGTGCGAGCATCCGGGTGGCAACTGGTACAACTTTGCCAATTTTGGAAACATAACGCCGCATCCGTGAAGAAAATTTCACCCTGCCGCACTTGGTCGATGACCGGTTTCGGACCGAGTGCGATTTCGGTGACACCACGACGCAGTGGATTGGCCGTCAGATCAATCACCGCCAAACTATCGGAAAAATAACCGGCGATATACGCTTTGCTGCCCACAATCGTCACGCCGCGTGGGCCGACAACCGGTAGTGGAACACGGGTACGCAATCCGACCAAAAACGCCAAATCGTTGGGAATATCAGCTTGTGACGGCGATGAGAAATTGCCACGATCATCATACGGTTTGTTCGGATCGTATGGCGGAGCAACCTGCGGAATTTTGGCAATCTTTTCCAACACGCCCGCTATGTCGATCACACTGGCCTCGTGGGTTCCGGAATGAGTCACCACCACGGTTTTGCCATCTGCCGAGACCGCAACACCCCACGGTACCGCCGCTCCACGATCCACATCATCCAATAGCACCGTATTGAGCAGCTTTTTCGCACCTATATCGAAAATGGAAAGCGCATTCGTGTTCATCCAACCACGTTCGAGCTGTGTCGTTGGCATTTGGTAACGCGCCAAAATGTGTGGAATATACGCATATTTTCCATCAGGCGAAATCGCTACGTCTCGCAACCCCGTACTACCGTTGAGTAGTCGCACGTGGGTCGCTTCAAATGTCGTGGTATCGACAAGCGTTACCGCGGCGGAGATATCGAACGTGTCCGCGCGGCCAGATGGCAAATGATTCGCCACGACGAGCGTTTTGCCATCGGGGGTGAGGGCGGCGGCGATCGGTTCACGCACTGTCGAAATCCGCCGTATGACTTCCCCTTTAGCCACATCAATGACCGCGATATCATTCGAGAACCGACATGGCACGAAGAGCGTTGTGCCATCTGCCGAGAAAACGGGCGAGAGCGGTGTGTGACCGACTGGAATCTCTCGGCCTGCGTCGTCCAACGTGACACCCAATTTAACTTTGCCATTCGCTCCACCGAACGTCGTCGCAACGAGTTTAGCGTCGCGAAAAATCACCGCACCGGAAACTCCGGGCAGCATCGTCATTGTTGGTTGGGCCTCACCGTTGACGACGGAACCCGTTCGGGCATCCTGGCAGAGTACATAGCACGAAGCGTCGTCCGGGGGCACGGTGACGACCTGCGTCGGTCCAAGATACTGGGGACGGGGCGCCGGTTCTTCCGCGAGAACGGTGGAAAAAATGGACGGGAAGAAAATTACACCACATAACAACGTCAAAAAACTAAAACGCATCCGTGAGCCTCCGCAAGAATATTGAGGGGTCGTTTCTAATTTCGTTCGATATCATCAGGCAACTTCGCCGAAGATAGCTCGACACAACGACTCCTAATATAATCAGATATATCCCACATGTCACGCTTTTTCAGAATTTTTTTATTTTTCCCTCCCCATCCCCGAGCCTCCACCCGCCAAATCCTTCGCGTGACTGTTCATTGGTACATGAGCAACCACCCGAAGGGCATGACCGACGGGGCGTCATGAAGGTCGCTGTTGCGATGGCCCGGTCGCTTGCATTGGTTCACGCCAGTTGGGTGTCGTATTGTCGTTGCTTGTTTCACCGCTTGTTCCATCATTCATCGCATCACCGTTGTTTCCCTGCGTATGATCCGAATTTCCACGGAAACCGCGGCCTTGCAATCCGGCCCCTTGGATACCGCGACTGCCAGAGGTCGAAAACGATGGTGTCGAACCACGCGGCAATGCATAACCGGAGGTCGTTTGCACCGACGCTCCTGGCACTGGCATCGAAACGCCACCGGAGGCGTTCGGCCGGAAATTTGGCCCGCCGTTGGACATATTACCAAAACCATTTTCACCGGGCATCCCACCAGGCCCCCCCATCGGTCCACCCATGCTACTAGGCATCCTACTCGGTCCACCCATCGGCCCGTTCATGCCGCCAGGCATCCCACCAGGTCCGCCCATCGGTCCACCCATGCCACCTGGGCGATTGGACGCATCCCCGCCGCGGCGGTTTTGACGCATTTCTTCCATGGTTTTACGCATTTCTTCCTGTTGTTCAGGCGTCAACACATTTTGGATTCGCTCGATTTGTTGGCGTCCAAACTCACGCATTTTGCCACGAATCGACGACTCATCTTCACCCGCTTCACGCATCGCATCCGCTTCTTTACGCATCTCTTCGAACCGATCACGACTTTCGTCACCGATCTGCTGTAGTTGGGACTTCTGATCCTCGGTTAATGATTCGCGTAATTTATCCGGCATCATAGAGGTAATATCTCGGCGATTCTGACGATTGTTGCGATTATTACTATCGTTGCGATTATTACTATCGTTGCGATTATTACCACTGTTGTCACCACTGTCTCGATTCGCCAGTGCGGGCTCCGTAGGTTGCATCGCAGTGGTCGATTCTGCCGCGGCGGCTTGGGTGGATTCTGGCGTATCGGCTGATTTATCGGTCGGCTCAGAGGTCGAAGTGGTTCGTTTGTCCCCCTTTGCGGACTTAGTTGCCGCAAGATCGGTTGTTTGAGCGGCCCCCGGCGTTTTTTCATTGCTCGTCGTTTCAGAGAGCGGTGATTTCACTTCTTCGATAAACGACGCCCGGGGCGTCGCCACGGCTACTGCCGAGGCTGAGGATTCCGTTGCGGCAACCGCATCTGCCGCTAATGCCGACTGAATCTCCGCAATCGACGCTGGTTGGACTTTGTAATAGGTCTTCTCAAATTCCGCAAGCTGTGCGGGCGTCAGCAGACGTCGTAGCTGTTTACGGTGTTCGCTCCACAGATCACGAACGGCCTTTTTTGCGCCATCCAACGTTTCCTCGTCATCGGTCAGAATTTGGGTCGCTGTGATATCCGTCAGAGGACGCATGATCGCGTTGTGGGTGTTCAGAATCAACGACTGAATCGCACGCCGTTGTTCCGCTGTTGAAATATCACGAATTGCCATGTACTGGCGTCCCAACATTGAATCTATTTCCGCTAAGGAATAATCCGAGATCTCCGCTTCTAACGCCGCCTCTGCGGTCGCTTGGTTCTCTTGCCATAATTCACCAGGTGTGGGACCGGGCATGATCTCTACGGGACTAGTCGGTAATCTTCCTCCCGATAAATCACTCGTTGACGATGGATCGGCATCGTCTGCTGGAATGACTGTATGGGTACCATCCGGAGTGGCGGGGATCGTCGCCTCGAACTCTCGTCCCACCGAACCTGGACCACCCGGAGCCACTCGCGCCACACGTGTCTCGCCATCGCTTCGTTCCTCATTACCCCGAATTCCCAGCGTACTACGCATCTGTTGACGAATGTCACTCATGAGCGAACCAAATTGGGAATCAGTCCCATTTTCCATACCGCCCATCATCGGTCCATCCATGCCGCCGGACATTCTGCCCATACCACCCATCATCGGTCCGTCCATGCCGCCGGACATTCTGCCCATCGCAACAATCATCGGTACG
>JAQVKF010000026.1 GCA_028694795.1 Thermoguttaceae bacterium
TGGATGGCCTCCGCTGGCGATGAGGGATTTGCGGTTTTTGCCGGTCATCTTCATCCACAAACTGGGCGATCCGTTTTGCCACCGCGGGTTCACCGGGTGTTTTCCTTGTATTACCGCAAGATATTTACAATTTGAGCGTGACGTCCGATCGTTTTGCGACATCTCCGGAAATGGCTTCCTGTGAACCGGAACACGAAGAAGTGATTGCGCAAGGCGCTGCGATGTTACTGCTCAGTCAGGAGCCGAGCCTTTCGACAACGGCGATGCGACGGCTCAAGCGCACGCTGTTAGCGCATCTGTCACAGGGTGCGGCCGCCATGTCGGTGGCCGTGCGGGAGTTTTTCGTCTCAGAATTGCCGATGTGGTGGAATGATTCACGTTCGATGCTCGTGATTCGGCACCGCTCTTGAATGATTTCATCCATGAATGATGCGATGGGCCGCCTTCACCATAACCATGGGCGCTTGTGCGGGAGGACTTCCGATTGGATTAAAAAACAAACCCTTTAGGGCGTAACTGCCCCATTGGATTTTAGATGATGTGACTAGATGGCGAATGACCACGGAGACTCTAGGTTTCACAGGACATTGGGTTTCGCTCAGCCGCATTTCCGGTGGAAGTGCGGTATCGTGTCGGGTTATTTGCGCATTCCATTTTTGCGTTCGATTTCGGCGATTTTTTCGATCCGTCGAGCGTGACGTCCGCCGTCAAATTCTGTTTCGAGCCACTTCTTTACCACACGTTCCAAGGTGTAGGTGCTCATCATATCCGCAGGCAGACACAGGACGTTGAGATCGTTGTGCCGACGGCTGATATCCGCGAGCATTTCGTCCTGTACTGGAGCGGCACGCACGCCGGGAAATTTATTGGCCGCAATCGACATCCCGATTCCCGTGCCACAGATCAGAATTCCGCGATCCACGGTGCCGTTCGAAACCATGGATGCCACTTGTTCCGCGACATCGGGATAATCGACCGGAGTCGAATCCGGTGCTCCTACGTCAATCGTTTCATACAGAAGTCCGCGGAGAATATCGAGCACATTCTGCCGCATCGTTACCCCTCGATGATCACTACCGACTGCGATCTGCATCGTCTTCACACTCCCCAATCGTCTGCGTCGAAAGCACCAAAATCGTAACTGTTTCACTTAATTTTGTGTTTCCGACCGCGACTTTGTTGAAAATCGCTTTTGGCTAAGTTCAAATCAGTCACATTTTCAACCGGAATTCTCATACGTAAATCGGAAAAACGTTCTGATTACGCAACCTCTCTCGTGTTTTAGGCTATTTTTAAGTGTTTTACGGGTATCTTTACAGACCACCCCCACAACATGAGAAAAAAGCAATATCATTTTAATAAAAAATTAAGTAGCGACAACCCCCGCTGAGCGTGGCACGATACCATTTGTCACCACGCAATCGGAATACTCTGTACAAATGGGGCAATCGGAGAGGGTAAAATTTGAAAAATTTTTTTGAAGAGTTGGGGAAATATCTTGATTCTCCTATCCAATTCGGTTATCGTGAAGGGAGAGGAGCGGATGCGCTGAACCGAATGCCTGCGCGTTACACGTTCTGAAAATTAGGTTTTCATCGAAACTGAAATAAAAACGGAAAGGAACAACACATGGGTCCGCTGAATGTAGCAATGATTGGTGAAGGTTTTATGGGCCGCACACACTCAAACGCCTGGGGACAGGTTGCTAAATTTTTCAAACCGCCGCAAAAACCGGTGAAGCACACTGTGTTTGGTATGGAAGCGGAACATCCGGAAATTTTCGCGGAAAATTGGGGCTGGCAGAATTTTTCCACGAACTGGGAACAGACGATTGAAAATCCAGAAATCAATTTGGTCGATATCGTGACGCCGAACTTCATGCACACACCGCCCGCTCTCAAAGCGTTGGAAGTGGGTAAGCCGGTTTCGTGTGAGAAACCGATCGCCGCGACGCTGGACCAGGCTCGTGACATGGCGATGACAGCGAAGGCCAAGGGCATTCCGACTTTTGTCTGGTTCAACTATCGTCGCGCGCCGGCGGTGGCGTTTGCTCATCAGCTCGTGAAGAGCGGTGCGCTTGGTAAAATCCGTCACGTGCGTGCGTCCTATTTGCAGGATTGGGGCGGCGAAGAGACGCCGTTCGCATGGCGATTTAAGAAGGAATTGGCCGGTAGTGGTGCGCATGGCGATTTGAACGCGCATATTATCGATATGACCCGTTTCGTGACCGGTGAAGAGATCACGGAGGTTGCGGGCGCGATCGCCGAGACGTTTGTCAAGCGTCGTCCGATTCCTGGCACGGACCAATTTGGTGAAGTGACCGTCGATGACACGGTGTTGTTCTTGGCTCGTTTCAGTGGTGGTGCGGTGGCCAGTTTTGAAGCCGCTCGTCAGGCGACCGGTAACTCAAATCGTAACCAATTCGAGATCAACGGTACGCTTGGTTCGCTCAAGTTCGATTTCGAACGCATGAACGAACTTCAGTACTATGACGCACGTCTTCCGCGTGGCGTTCAAGGTTGGAGTACGATTCTTTGCACACACGGTGCGGATCATCCTTACGTGGGCAATTGGTGGCCGGATGGACACTTGATTGGTTACGAACATTGCTTCACCAACATGGCGTACGATATCATTCGTGTGCTCAATGGTTTGGAACCGACGGTTCCGGTGCCCGATTTCTTCGATGCGTATCAGACGCAGCGAGTTTTGGAAGCGGCGTTGCGTTCGGCGGAAAATCGATGTCCCGTCGCGCTGGCCGACGTGAACTAGTGATGTCGGTGTGGACTCGTGTGGTCCATACGATTGGCCTGTGGGCTGTTGGTATGAGAAACTAGTAATGTAGGAAACCACACCGGCTCGCGACGCGAGGGGGTTCCGTGGGAGCTGTGCGCGGGTACCCGTGTTCGTACGGCAGTACAGTTCGTACTGTGACGCGGTTGAGGGTGGTCTGTTCGGGTGGTTGTGGAGACTTTGGGTGGTTGTGGAGACGCTGTGGGCGATTTTACCTCTGGCGTTACTTACTGATTTCGCATTTCTGGACGGTGGACAGGTTGGGGTGATCATCCGCTGGGATGATCATCGGCGATCATTCGCCGTGCACTTTCAATTGGAAAGCATATATGACAGAAGACGATATATTACTGGATGTAGAAGAGCGGATGGAGAAGGCGGTTGCGAAGTTGAAGAGCGACTTGGCGGGGATTCGGACGGGTCGTGCGAACCCTGGTTTGGTTGATTCTTTGCGTGTGGAGGTTTACGGTTCGCAGATGCCGATTAAGCAGTTGGCCTCGATAGCCGCGCCGGAACCGACTCAGATTGTGATCAAGCCGTTTGATGCGGGAACGCTCAAGGATATCGAAAAAGCGATCATCGCGAGCGAACTTGGGTTCAATCCGCAAAGTGACGGTAAACTCATCCGGATCAATGTACCGCCGCTATCGCGTGAAATGCGAAAAAAGCTGGTCAAACGCATTCGGGAGTTATCGGAAGATACGCGAGTCGCTCTTCGCAATATTCGTCGTGACGGCAATAGGGATGCCGATCAGGCGGAGAAGGCAAAGGAGATGTCTGAGGACGAAGTGAAACACACGAAGTCGCAGATTGACGACCTCATCAAGGGTTGCGAGAAGCAGGTGGTAGATGCCGCTGCCGCTCGTGAGAAAGATGTGATGGAAGAGTAAGAGTGTGTCGGTTGGCGAAAAAGACTCTCCGGTGGTGGAGAGTTTTTTATTTTATGGGGTTTATCTAGGGCGTGTTCCATATAATCGCATGGTAAAAACCGATAGCCAGAATGAAATGACTGCAATCGAGGCGGTTTACGCTGGTTGATATTGAAGTTTGTGCGTCCAGTAAAATGTTTTGGAGGGGGAGGGGAACCTTTTTGCAAAAAGTTTCCTCCCATTGATTTTTCGCCTCAAAAAAGTTTTACGAAAAAGCATTTTCTACGAAAATGTGCAAACTTTTTACCTGACGCTGGTAATGCCGGTTGCTCCGATGAAGGTGGCAACTCGTGTGAACACGCCATAGTTTCACCGGATTTTATATTTGCGACAGTGATTTCCGGCGGTAGAATCGTGTTGGACGTTTGGGTTCGCTTCTTTTGACCAATCTGGTTTCTTTTGAGCGATTTGTCTTTTTCGGAGTATCTCTTCCGATGGCTTGGAGCGTGAGTGGACCGTTTGGGCATTGTGTGTGGAGTCGCGTTGTGGTTATTGGGACGGATAGCGGACGACATATCGGAAAGATATGGGGAAGGGATGATCGGCAAGCCGAGAAAAATGAAAAAACGACGTTGCAACAGATTCTGAAATTCAGTACAACCCACCGTTCTTGTAGTCGTTCCCGGGGGAATGACGCACCGCTATGAGTAGTTTTTCGGATGGGATACTGAAAAATGACACGGTTAATCGCATGGATCGTAAGCAAGTTTCCTGAATGGACCGCGTTACTGCGGAAAATTCCGTGGAACGCGATTTGGACGAAACCTCATAGGCTTCGCAATGCGTTGATCGTTTGCGCGGTACTCATTTCACTGTGGTCTCTCTGGAGTGCGGGTGAAACGGTTTCGGTTCCGCCGGAATCTTCGGGGCCGTTGGCCAGTACGGCGACTATGTCGTTATTCGGTGAGGAACGTCTCGATAGTGAAGATATTTTGAATCTTCGTCATTGTTTTGCGAAGGCGAAATTGGACGATTATACGCTTGAGTCCGGACGCGTGCTGATACCGTCGCATCGTGTGTCGGCGTATTTGGACTCGTTACAGCAGAGCAAATGGAAACCGACCGGCTCACAGGAGCGGCTCGAACAGGCGTTGCAACGTGCGTCGAGTCCGATGTTAACGTCCGATTTACGTTCGAAGCGGCTTCAGCTCGCGGAACAGGAACGGCTTGGTCGGCAGATTGAAACATTCGACGGGATTGCGGAAGCGATCGTGTCATATGAGGTGGAAAATAACAGTGGATTTGCGCGTGGCAAAACGGCTCGCGCCGCTGTGATGATCCGAAATCAGCCGGATTCCACATTGAGCGTTGAACGTGCCGCGGCTATTCTCGACTACGTGTTATGCAGCGTTTCTGGATTAAAACCAGAGAATGTCGTATTGATTGACCGCGATACGAATCGACGTTTTTTGGGTGAAAATTTGCGTCAAGCGTCGCTCGAACTCGATCCACGTACCCTGTATCGACTCGCTCAGGAAGAACGACTCGAAAAAATACTTGCCTCTGAGTTGGCCTCGCTGGGCGAACCGGAGATTCGAATCGCCGTTACCGCGGTCCCTCAGGTGACACCTCGTCTGCCGATGACCGCCACCCCGGATATAGCTGGAAGTGCGAACGCGGCGGCAAATTCGGGTACCAACATGAACGCGGCGTCCCATGACCGCGGTTTGGCCATTCCTGATGCAGGACACCATGTGGGATATACGCCAGCAGATTGCTTGGCGGTACCGATGGCTCCCGATGGTTCGAATCGTACGTCCAGTTCAGATTTCCTTGGGAACACGACAAATCATGGGACCTCCGCTGGTGATATGGCCTCTGAAGCGGATGCGACGTCTGGAATGATTGGAACGCTCGATATTACCGAGGTGACGACTGGGGTTGCCGCGATTGCTGCTCCGCTGACTGATTTGCCATCCCAAAACGGTTCGCTCGAATCGGTGCGTTCCGTGTATCCGGTTGATTCGACGAACCCGGTTAATCGGGCAATTCCTGCTGGTCCGATAAATCCGGTCGATTCGGCTTATACAGGTGATCCGAAGGATTCCATGGCGGCTGATGTTTCTTCGTCCACTGCGCTCCAAGCCAACCGTCCGGTCGCTTTGCCAGAGTGTTTGACCCCGATGGGAAATCGGATTGAAGGAGGTTCGGATGGAAATATTTCGACTGATGGCAATTCGATACCGATGGATAGCGATACGACGAGTGCGGATTCAGCCGCACGGCTGCCCGCGTTCGATGCCTCTGTAGCGTCAGATTTACCGTTATCCAATTTGCCCGCTTCATCCGTTTCCAGTTTACCGTCGTCAGAAACTTCCACATCGCCCCGATTTTTGGAATCGCAAAACGAATTACAACCGGTATCGCCGTTACAGCTGGTGCCCCAACCCCGATCATCGTCCGCGTCACTGCCGGCAGTACTGCCGAACGATGTTCGTGTTTTGCCGCGGGACCATCGTGTAGTGGAGACGGCGATGCGATCTGAATCTCGAGACGAGTCGCCTAGCGAGTGGAGTTTTGCAGTTTCGATTGAAATACCGAGCCGTTGGTTCGTTCAACGTTGGAATCGTCATCGAACGCAAATGTTCGAAGAGGCCACCACGCAAGATGCGTTTAACCTGTTTCGTCGGCGTGAATTGAGTTCGATCGCCCAGCGTCTTCAACAAGTCGTTCCGGCGGAGTTTACGTGCGATCTGTCCGTGACGGAACTTGACGACGGACCGTCGGAGATGCTTTCGGAAATGACCGCTCCGAATACGAATTTACCGTGGCTGGCCATTTTGTGTGGAACGCTTCTGTTGGTGTGGGTTGGATATCGGTCCATTTTATCGCGGTATTTTTCTCCATCGCCCTGCTTGGCCGCACCGAACACTTCTGCCATGTCAGCACAACCGGTACCTTCGTGGGAATCCGCTTCCGCTTCGCAGACTCCCCGAACACGTCCGTTCGCCGGACACGTCGTCACATCCACTTACGGTCGAGCAGCGAGTGTACCCACACAGGATTCCGCTTTCGAACCAAATTGCCATGCGATGGATGAAACTTTTGGAGCAAAATCATCTGCAAATCACTCGCTGTTGCCATCGGGAAATTCGAAAAACTCAGCAAATCCCGAAAATTTAGCGGAGGATTTTTCGGAGAATTTGGAAAATGACGCCGAGGTGCCTACGGATATGGATGCGTTGGATGCGGATGAACCGGTTTTGCGCCAAGAAATCCGTCAAGCGATTTTGCGTGATCCCGTTCATGCGTCCGCAGTGTTACGTTCGTGGCTTGGCGAGGTCCATCTGGACGACAATTCCATCACCCATTGAATAGGATTTTGCCATGTCATCGACCATTGTGGAAAAAGAAAATTTAGACATCACTCGCGATGTGGCGATCTTGACCACCCTTTTGGACACGGACGCGGCAGACGCCTTACTCGAACCGCTATCTGCCGATTTGGCGCAGCGAATTCGAGACCAAATGATGCGTTTGTCCATGATTTCTCCTGATGACGAGTTGCGGGTTTTGCGTCAATTTTACCAAAAATTATGTGGATCGCAGTCCTGGTCAAAACGAGTTCGCACCCAATCGCGGTCGGCTTCGCGGAAAATGAACGAGCCACGTTCGCAGCGAACCGCGGATCAATCTGTTGATGCGAATGACTCAGACGATTCTGAAGAGGCGTGCCGTGATTCGTCCCATCCTTTCGCGTTTTTGTCTCGATATACACCTGAACGGCTTGTTCCGTCGCTGGTTGTCGAACGTCCGCAAAGTATTGCGTTGGTGTTGGCTTATTTACCGCCGGAGATTGCCGGTGCGTGTCTCGAACGATTGCCTCCACGGATTCAAGTGGAAGTCATTCGGCGTTTGACCGATTTTGAACCGCCAGAAGCGGTCGTTATGGAAGAAGTTTTGCGGGTGCTATGTCAGCGGCTTGAATCGTCCCAGCGTGGGCTGGGCGGCGAAACGGAATCGTTTGCCGTATCGGAGAACTATGAATTATCGGACGACTCGGCCTTATTCCGCCGTTGGATTCCTCAAGCCGCGGCCACTGCGGCCAGTTTGGGAACGGAGGAAACGCTGCTGATGCCCGATCGGCCGGTACGTGGATCGCGGAATGCAAGCGTTTCTCGTGACGCGACTAAACGTGTTGCCGCGATACTCGATTCGGTTTCACAAGGAAGCGGCCTACGTATTCTCGAAAATCTGGCCGCATACGCTCCGACGCTCGTGAAGCAGTTCCGACGTCCGGACCTCGAATTTCACTACGCTGATCTGGATCGATTGGCTCCAGATGCGCTCGCGTCGCTATTACGCAGTTTAGATGACGATTTGCTGGCCATCGCGATGTTGGGGGCAGATCCGGCACAGATTGAGCGTTGGTTGCGCGGATTTCCCGGCAATCGCGCCGCCATGCTGCGTAAACGCTTGTGCGGTGAAGCGACCGGACCGATTCGATTAGGTGATGTTGAAGAAGCGAGGAAACAAATCGCCGCGGTCGCCACTCGTTGGATACTCGAAGGACGCATGACGCCTCCACGTCGTGCTGCCTAGGGCGAGCATAACGACAATGTGGTAAAAAGTCGATTGCCGAGAGGCGAAAACGCCCGCTACGACTCCGCGACCAACGTCCATATTCGCCAAGTTTGGATGGCCACCGTTTAGTAAGAAGTTTTGAAAAGGTGGTTTGGAGAAAAAACTTTTGAAAAAGTTTTTCTCTCCATATGTTCCCTATGTTTTTTTCTTTCAAAAAAGTTTCACAAAAAAGCATTTCCGTAGGGAATGCGCAAACTTTTTTGAACTTTTTACCGGTCAGCCATGCTGCTAGTCGTTCCGATTAAAGTGTAAATTATGTGAACACACCCTAGGACGACCAAAAGATACTCCTAAAAATCACGGAACTTTTTTGCCAATTCGATTGCCGGACGAAACTCAGACCGGCAGATCGCCGTTGCCAGACGTCCCAACGGTCGCAAGATGTTCCACATTATCGCGATCAATCAGACGATATCTGCCGTCCGGAA
Organism: Thermoguttaceae bacterium; assembly: GCA_028694795.1. Classification (GTDB taxonomy): domain Bacteria; phylum Planctomycetota; class Planctomycetia; order Pirellulales; family Thermoguttaceae; genus JAQVKF01. The sequence goes on from JAQVKF010000026.1 coordinate 8,735, forward strand.
ATAACTCCATCGTGGTAATCGAGCCATTTTGGAGGGCATAGGGTGGTTGGTCGAGAGGAATTCCGGCGAGCGTTTTGAGCGAGACCGTCAAAATCGCGCCGTGCGAGACCACGGCGACCTCTTGATGCGGTAGCGTGGCGATTTCTCGCAATTCTATCACACAACGCTCGGCCAGGTGACGTCGTGTTTCGCCACCCGGTAACGCAAAATCAGGATCGCATGACGTCCATCGGCTCCAGATTTCAGGATGTTGTTGGGCGACCTCACGACCGAGTTGGCCTTGAAAATCGCCTACCTGAATCTCTTTGAGCCGTTCACGGGGTTCCACTGGCAAATGCAACTCCGTCGCCACGGCTTCCGCTGTTTGGAACGCTCGCTGCAGCGGACTGGCGAAAACACGTTCGATCGCCCGACTTGCCAATGCCCGACCCGCCGCCGCCGCCTGACGTTCACCTAACGGAGAGAGCGGAATATCGAGCCAACCCTGAATTCGCCCAGCATGATTGTAAACACTTTCGCCATGTCGCACACAATAAAATATCACGGTAATCCATTCACTTCAGTAACAAATTCGATAGGAACCAGCATTTCGATAGGAATCGGTAACCATCCGCTAAAACAGGGTATCCACCGCCGCTGAACGTCCACTTAGACGACCACACTTTGTTACGGCAGAACGACCCGTTCCGATTCCCCAACAGCTTTTCCAATCCGCCGTGGTGACTCGTTCGGTGGAACGAACCATTTTACAGGGCGGCATCCATCATCTGTTGGATGCGTGTTTTCGGTACATTGCCGAGAATCTGATCAATCACATTGCCGTCACGGAACAGGAGCAGGGCGGGAATGCTGCTGATACCGTACATGCCTGCTGAGTTCATATTTTCTTCGACATTGGCTTTACAGACTTTGATGCGACCGGCGTACTCATCCGACAGCTGTTGGATAGTGGGAGCCAGAGCCAAACAGGGACGGCAGTGCGATCCCCAAAAATCGACCAACACGAGGCCTTTGGTTTCCAAAACTTCCGCTGCAAACGTTGCATCATTGATTTCTAACGCCATGATTTGCTCCTTGTGCTTCGCGTAAAACCACTATTCTAATCCAAAAAGGTCCCAAATAACAGTTACCGGAGACGCTTCTGCGAGAATTATACCGTGGTGAGGACACGAAAAAACGCGGGTGAACCACTTTTGCCACCCGTTGATACCTCCAACCGGTAAATTTACCGCACTTTTCTTCTCGTTAGAACTCTTACAAAACATTTTCCGATAAATAAGGAAGAAATGGAATTCCATCGACTTACCGGAATGAAGCCGATATAATCGGTATGTTGATACCGATATCATTCGTATCAAACGAATGGGTGCCGATATCAGATAGGGGTATGCCGATTCCAGATGGGTACGCAAGGTTGTCGCTGCGGTGAAATTCTACCGCGTTTTGATTTTACGAGTACGAGAGATTTGGTCCCATCCTCCCAACGAATAGGAACGATGTGATGAAGACACGTGGTTTTTTCGCCCAAAATATTCCCATGCTCTGCGTTTTATCGCTTGTCGGTGTGTGGACAGTTCCGTCCTCCGTGCGAGCGGATCGAATTCTTCTCAAAAATGGAGGCGTATTGGAAGGGACGATTGCCGAATCGACGGGTATAGCTAAAACGGGCAATACCGCCTCTCGAACGGTGATCGTCAGACTTGCCTCTGGCGGCGCGGTGGCCATCGCGGCCTCGGACATTGAAAGGACCGAACGTCAGAATTTGGTCAATGAAGAGTACGCTTGGCGATCGCTTCAAACGCCAGATACGGTCGAAGCACATCTTGCGTTGGCCGAATGGTGTAAAAAGCAGTCACCGCAAACGCCTGAACTTACCGCCGGTCGAGAACTTCATTTGAATCGCGTATTGGATCTCGATTCGGAAAATGAAACCGCGCGGCAAGGGTTAGGGTATATGAAAGTGGACGGGGCTTGGACCACACGCGAGCAGGAAATGAAGCGTCAGGGGCGGGTGTTGTATCACGGTCGATATGTGACCCAACAGGAATACGAACTTGCCGAAAAAAAACGAACGAGTAAGCTAACGTCCAACAATTGGTTTCGACAGGTCCGAAATTTAGTCAGTGCGTTGGGCGGTCCGCAAACGGACGAGGCGAAGCGTGTGCTCGAAAATCTCAAAGACCCCGCTGCAGTCCCCGCACTGGAAAAATTGGTGCTGCAAAACCAGCCGCTTCCGGTCAAAATTACGCTCATTCGCGCCTTGAGCAGCATTGGAAACGCCGATGCAATCAGTATTTTGGCCGATGTCGCGGTGGACGATCCGTTGGAAGAGGCGAGGTTGGCGAGTATCGATTACCTCAAAAAACATGATCGTACCAAAGCAGCCTCGCAGATTTGCTCACGGTTCCGAGATCGTGACAACTCCAACGCTCGCATTTGTCGAATTGGTTACGCTTTGGGGCAGATTGGCGATCCAGGGGCCATTGGTCCACTGATCGACAATTTGGTGACCTCGCATCGGATTCAGCTTAGCGGTGGTTCGACCGCGGGTGGGGGGGCGATGACGCTTGCACCCACGTTCTCGAATGCACCAAATCGCGGCGGTGGCGGATTTTCGTTTGGTGGTGGCGGTCCCCAATACGAGACACGACTTTACAACAACGCGGAAGTTCATGACGCCTTGGTGACACTTGTTGAGCTTTCCGGTCCGAAAGTGGACTACGGTTATAATGTGGAAGCGTGGAAAAAATGGTTCGCCGCAGTGAATCGGACGCGTCCATTTGATGCCAGACGTAACTGACCTCCTTACGCCCGCTGACCTCCTTACGATTCATCCAGCTCGACGAGCGGTTTTTGCGGCGAAAAATCGCGTATGGTCCTTCAATCCAATGGAACAGAGATAAAATGGTCCCACAAACGAATCGGACATGGCGAGCGTGGTGGAGCCGAACCACTCGAACGTTGGTCTGGCGATTGGCCTCGTGGTGGCCGTGGCGATGGCTGCCATGGTCGCAACAGCGGATCACCTCGGCCTGCCGAGCGTTTCGACGTGAACGCGAATATCTTGAAGCTAGATTCGTGAATCTGGGCCGCATCGCCTCCATGTACGGATTACCCTGTTGGCATAATGCAACCTTCGACGATAAGGTCGTTTTTATCCAGAATCGCCGTACAGGTGAGTTGCTCGCCTTGGTAGTCACACTGTTGGAAATTGATGCGACGCGTCCGTTTCGTCCGCAGGATATCTGTTTTCGTGAACTGGGCGGACAGGTCGGTGATGTGTCCCATTCTCCATTGCATTTCAAAGATCCCGAAGAAAATCCGTGGCTTCCGAAACTTGATGAACATCCCGCGGAACTGATCGCACGCGGTCGTTATCCCGCCGCGAACGAACTCCAACCTCCTTCTCCCGTGTCGGATGAGGATGGAGAATCAACCGAAACTTTATCGGCGGGTTCCGATTTTTCCAACGGAGCTACCGATTTTTCCGATTTCTCAAATGGGGCCGTATCGGATGAATCAGACGAATTATCCCACCTGTCCGCTTGGGACGCTTCGCAGAAATCCCACGATTCCGAGTCGTTCGCTACGAGGGGGAAAATTTCGTGGCGATTCCAAGACGCGACCGCGATTTTCCGCTTCGATGGTGTAAAATGGTGTACAGAAGGCCATTCGATTTTGGATTGTTCTCCGGAAGATATTGTGGTTCGTTACCGTCAATCGTTTCGTGTGTTATGATTGCGTTGCGATTAGATTCACCTTTTAGGTATAATAAATAGTGTTGATCAAGGTATGTGGTTGCGAAAACATGGGCCTAAATGGGGCTTTTTGATGGATTTCCTCTAGCCAAAGGAGAGTATGATGGGTTATCGAACGATGACGGCGGAGGCGTTTCGCGCGGTGCGTGTTCAAAAGCCAGGGGGGGTGATTCTGGATGTGCGCACACCGATAGAATATCGGGAGGTTCACGTGCAGGACGCGCAGTCCATCCCGTTGGACACTTTGACAGGCGAACGCATACGTCAATTAATTGCGGAATATTCGATCACATTGGAATCGCCGGTGTACATTTTGTGTCGTAGTGGAGGTCGCGCGACACAGGCGGCGGAACGGTTTGACGCAGCTGGTTTTGGCGAGCTGGCTGTTCGTGTGGATGGTGGGACGACGGCGTGTATCGAGGCTGGCGTACCAGTGATACGCACCGCGGGAGTGATTTCACTGGAGCGGCAGGTGCGTATCGTTGCCGGATTGCTTGTGTTGCTTGGCGCCGTATTAGGTGTGTTAGTCCACCCGTATTGGTGTTTTTTATCGATGTTTGTCGGGTTCGGACTGACTTTTTCAGGCATCACGAATTGGTGCGGAATGGCACTATTGCTAGCGAAAATGCCTTGGAATCGTTCGTCTGGGAACAGCTGCAGTGCGTGTCAAACGACTGCAAATACATGCAAGACATCCGGAAAATAGAATTTTAGGGATGGGCGAATAGCATTTAGAGCGAAGGATACCATCCAGAAAATTTCCCTATCGTTTTTTTCTTGGAATGGTGTCTCGTTCATGAAAATTTTTTTCCGCCTTTGGGTTTGTTTTTTTGTGACTCTGAATGGAAAAATAGCGGATATGTGAGGTCCACAAAAAAAGAAAAAAGCTGAAAAATCTATATTGCTTTTTCGCCAGGCCCCGTATATGATGGGATGGTGTGAGGGGGGTGGCAGAAAGGGTGTGGCGGATGCGTTTGCGGGTGGAGGGGCGGAGCCTTTTCCGAAGCATGATGGAGCTTTCCCGAGGATGCGAGATTTCCCCTGAAAGCACTTTCGCCCGCCTTGGCAAAAACTTTTCGGAAAAAATAGACGTTTGTTGCGAACTTTTGGAAGGCGGCTGGCGTAGTAAACAATGAGCCCAGGTTGAAACGAGAGCAAAAATCGTGAAGATCAAGGAAGGGGTTCGTTGGTGTGGGACGCGGGTACCGGTAGTGGTGCGGGTGGCGTTTATTTTGAGTGGTGGATACTGGTGAGTTGCGCAGGATGAGCAGCAAGCCGAGTGGTTTGCTCTTCAATCTCTGTGAATGAAACTTCTGAGAGTTTCAGCAAGACTTTTGGGATGTTTCCATTGTTCTTTGACAGGTGTATCTCTTTTGGACATGTTTCGTCCGATGCTTTTTCCAGAGCATGCTGTGATGTTCGTATCGTTTACGGGTCGCGGTGTGCGCATGGAGAAGGATTTCCGAAGACTCCACAAGGGCTACGCTGTGCACAAGTCGCAGTATAGACGTTGATTCACTATGCTTAGAAGTCCTTGAAGGGCATTTTCTTCAAGGCGGCATAGTTCAAATTGAAGAATCCTCCGTCGAGAGGATTTGCAAAACAGAAGGAGGACGAGATGGAACTCTTCATTCGTCATCATGGTGTGCAGGTGGACGACGCTCTTCGTGAACAGATCGAGAAGCGGATTGGTTTCGCTCTTCAAGCTTTTGAGCCACGTATCAAGAAGGTGGATGTGCGTTTAGAGGATATCAACGCCCATCGCGGTGGAATGGATAAATACTGTCAGATCATCGTTTATCCGCGGCGAGGATCGGTCATGAAGGTGGAAGATTTTGATCCGAGTGTCATTTCGGTGATCGGTCGAGCGGCGGATCGTTTGGGTTATGCGGCATCTCGTCGTTTTGAGCGGCGTCGCAGCCGTGAAAAGATTGGCCAAGTAGCTATCGCGGAGGCGGAGGTTGCGGAAGCCGCGGAAGCGGTTCAAGTATGAGCGGTTTCCGAGTTTTGCGGTTCCAGAGCGTGTTTTCGAGCGGGGATCGCGAAACGTCGCGAAAAGGTGAGAATCTTCGGGTTTTGAGATACGAATGTAGGTTCCACTTGGAAGTGTCCGTTTGGTGCATGAGCTTCAGGCCGACTGGAGAGCGGCCTAAGATGTGTGGATTCTGGCAGTGAATACTGACAGATCTGGGGAGTGTCCAAGTCAGTCGTAAAAGAAGAGAGATTGATGGGGTTGCAAATTCGGCGGTCGATGAGATTTCGGAGGCGAGGCGGTGTTTGTCAGTGGCTGGCAACAGCAGGGAGTGGCAAACAGAAGCGTTGGATTCCGAGAGGGGTGAGGTCGGGTTCCGGGTGCGATTCCGGAAGATGCCTGATTTCGAGAGGTCGGCCGAGGTGCATTTGCGTTCGGTTTGTTTCCGTCAGTGATGTGAGTGGTGTGTTTGGATAGAGGCGACGGGTGTGGACGGACGATGGCGATGGGAGCCAGGCGAGTCGCATTTGGCAATGGGCCGAGTGTGGCGTTGGGTGTTGGGTTTTGAGCCGTTGGTTTCTGTAGGCTATCCGTAGAGAGTGGTTTTGCGGAGGGTGGAGGGTGTTTCCCTTTGGAATCCGCAAATTTGTGAGGCGTCGCGGTTCGTGTTCGAAGTGAGACGGAACCAAGACGAAGCCCCATCCTCGTTTGGAAGGCGTTCCACGATATTTCGGCTGACTTGGGAGTGTATGATTTGGGAACGGTCGGACTTTCCCGCTTTCAGTTACCATGTAAACAGGAGGTATACCAAAAGAATGATTACTGCGGTGGAGGGGTATCGAATCGCGAATTGAACGGAGGAGGAATTTATCGTTAGGAACTCTATAGCGAAAAGTTAGATGGTAGGATAGCAGTTTCATCCTAAATGTTAACCCTTTAGAGAACAGATCAGATGAAAACCGGCGAGTTCGTTTTTCCGTCTGGAATGCGGGTCTGCGTCCGAAGTTTGACCGAAAAGGCTGGATCAGCTATGCGAAAAATCCATACGGCGCCGTTGGCGCGTGGTGCATAGAGAGATATCCTGAGAGCGGCAGGTTTGCCGGGAACTTACGGAGCGGAATCGTACGATAGGGGCACGGCATCAGGTGCGTAGGCACGATGAGACCCACTGGAGCGTCGTCGCAATGCAGCGAAAGCGAGGTTGCATGACCCGTGAAGGTGTGGCGGGATGCGTCAGGACCCATGAAAAACGGATCGACGGAGTCGATAGGGTGAGGCAGGTGCTTCGTTGTCGCTAGACAATGAACGGGTGAACAAGCCGAGGTGTTTTTTCGTCACAAGACGAGAAAGGTTGATCGTTTTTTGAAGACAATAACCTCTGATGTCCCAGGAGGACAGATGACCGTTCCGAGTGGCTGAAAAATTTCAGGATTCGGAGCGGTTTTTTATTTCGAATCGCGTCGAGACGGCTGTGGATAGCGGTAGATGGACGATAGGGGGTTGAGAAGAGATCAATAGTCGGTCAGGAGGCTGCCATTATGGCAGTTTTATGCATAAACTTGGAGAAAAATAAAAATATTAAAAATTTGTAACTTGTTGATTTTCATATACTTATGCCGAAAATCGAAATAAAGAATATGGAACTGGCACGACAATTGTATATAGAAACTGCTATGATTCGAGAATGACAGAATGAATCATAGGAAGACAGTTTCCGTTGAAGAAGTTCTCGATGGTGGCCGGATTCAGGTAAAGTGCTTAAAAGACAAAAAATGCATAAGTGCAATAAGGAGATAAAACAATGGCTAGTGGCGAAAAGATTATCGGTATCGACTTAGGTACCACGAATTCGGTAGTTGCGGTGATGGATGGTAACGAACCGAAAGTGATTGCGAACGCGGAAGGTAACCGATTGACGGCGAGTGTCGTGGCGTTCACCGATACCGGCGACGTCTTGGTGGGTGAACCGGCCAAGCGTCAGCGAGTCACGAACCCGAAGCGAACGGTGTATTCGATCAAGCGTTTCATGGGACGTCGTCAGGAGGAAGTGGCTTCGGAAGAGAAGATGGTTCCTTACGAGGTGTTCAATGGTGACAATGGCTATGTGAAGGTCCGAGTGGGTGATAAAGAGTTTACGCCGCCAGAGATTTCGGCGAAAATTTTGATGAAATTGAGGGAAGCGGCGGAAGCGTATCTCGGTCACAAAGTGGGCAAGGCGGTCATTACCGTTCCGGCATATTTTAACGATTCGCAACGTCAAGCGACGATGGACGCGGGTAAGATCGCGGGTTTGGAAGTGATGCGAATCATCAACGAGCCGACCGCGGCGGCGTTGGCGTATGGTATCGGACGCAAAGACGACCAGAAGATCGTGGTCTTCGACTTAGGTGGTGGTACGTTCGATGTGTCGGTCTTGGACGTTGGCGACGACACGTTCCAAGTGCTCAGCACGAACGGTGATACGCACTTGGGCGGTGACGACTTTGACGAGGTGTTGCTGCACTATGTCGCGGACGATTTTAAGTCGCAGTATGGTATCGACTTACGTAACGATCCGATGGCTCTGCAGCGGCTTCAGGAAGCGTGTGAGAAGGCGAAACGTGAGTTGAGTTCGGCCCAGCAGACGGATATCAGCCTGCCGTTTATCACGATGGATGCGACCGGTCCGAAGCACTTGCAGATGAATATTACTCGCGCAAAATTTGAACAGCTGGTTGATGCGTTGATAGAACGTTGCCGTGTTCCGGTGACTCGAGCGTTGAAAGATGCCGGTTTGAGTCCGAGTGAAATCGACGAGATCGTGTTGGTCGGTGGTTCGACACGTATTCCGAAGGTGCAAGAGTTGGTCAAGACGATGTTTGGTAAAGAACCGCATCGTGGTGTCAACCCAGACGAAGTGGTGGCCGTTGGGGCGGCGATTCAGGGTGGTGTGTTGACGCAGGAAGTGAATGACGTGGTACTCGTCGATGTGACGCCGCTGTCGCTTGGTATTGAAACGCTGGGCGGCATTATGACGCGATTGGTTGAGCGTAATACGACGATTCCGTGTGAACGGAAACAGGTATTCAGTACAGCGTCGGACAACCAGTCGGCGGTGACGATTCAGGTTTATCAGGGTGAACGTGAGATGGCGTCGGACAACCGTCTGCTCGGTCAGTTCAATCTGGATGGAATTCCACCGGCTCCGAAGGGAATGCCGCAGATTGAGGTGAAGTTCGATATTGACGCAAACGGTATCCTAAGAGTGACGGCAAAAGATCTCGGTACGGGTAAGGAGCAGACCGTTCGAATCGAGAAATCGAGTGGTTTGTCGAAGAGCGAGATTGAACAGATGCAGAAAGACGCGGAATCGCACGCGGAGGAAGACAAAAAGAAAAAACGTCTTGCCGAACTTCGTAACCAAGGTGACACGATGTGTTGGGAAGTCGAAAAGCTGATGAAAGAGAATGCGTCAGTGTTGACTGAGGCGGATAAGACGGCGATGAACGCGGCGACCGAGCGTGTGAAAGCGGCGATTAAGGGTGACGATGCGGACGCGATTCAAACGGCGATTTCCGGTTTGGAACAGGCGACACATGCTTTCAGCAAAACGCTTTATGAAAAGGCGGGTGCGGCTTCGGGGGCTGGTGCCGCGGGTTGCGGTCCGGAATGCGGCGGCAGTTGTGGCGACGCTCCGAAGCGTGAGGGTGGTGACGACGACACGATTGACGCGGAGTTTGAAGTGAAGAAGTAACCGCGTGATAAGGCCGTCGCGCATGGCGGTATCAACCAGCGAATATCGATTCCGTCCGTAGTCAGAGTGAATTCTGATGATCGGTAGGAGCCATATCTCAAGCACCTGGCCGCCAAGGCTGGGTGCTTTTTTCATAGATAAAAGAAAGGAAAATAACGTATATGAGTATGTTTCGATTTGACAAATTAACGATTAAAGCCCAAGAAGCGTTGGCTGCGGCACAAGAACAGGCGACGCAGCGTGGCAATCCGGAATTAGATCCGCTCCACCTGCTCGACGCGGTTCTGGCCGACCCGGAGGGAATTGGCAACGCGATTTTGAAGCAGATTGGTGTGAATCGTTCACAGCTTGACACCATGCTTCGAGCGGATTTAGGACGATTTTCGTCGATGCAGGGCGGAAATCCCCCGCAGCCGAATAACGCATTGCGTAGTGTGTTGAACGCCGCGCAGGGTGAGGCCGACACGATGCGTGACGAGTTCGTTTCGATTGAACATCTCTTTTTGGCGTTATGCAAAATTGACTCGAAAGCGTCGAAACTGTTGCAGCTCAACGGGATTACGGCGGATGTCGTATTGACCGCGTTGCAGAAGATCCGCGGCAATGTGCGTGTCACGAATCAAAATCCGGAGGCGGAGTTCCAGGCACTCGAAAAGTACGGTATTAACCTCGTGGAGCAAGCACGGCGTGGCAAACTCGATCCTGTGATCGGACGTGATTCGGAGATTCGACGTGTGATTCAGGTTTTGTCGCGTCGAACAAAGAATAATCCGGTGCTGATCGGTGAACCGGGTGTGGGTAAAACAGCGATAGCCGAAGGGCTGGCGTTGCGAATCGTCGAGGGCGATGTCCCGCAAAGTTTGAAAAACAAACGCGTGATCGGGTTAGATTTAGGCTCACTGATCGCGGGTACGAAATTCCGAGGGGAGTTCGAAGAGAGACTCAAGGCGATTTTGAAGGAAGTAGAAGCGGCGGACGGCGGTATTATTCTGTTCATCGACGAACTTCATACGGTCGTCGGGGCAGGTCGTGCGGAGGGCGGTAGTGATGCGGCAAATCTGCTCAAACCGGCGTTGGCTCGAGGGCAACTGCGTTGCATTGGAGCGACGACGCTGGACGAATATCGAAAATATATCGAGAAAGACGCTGCATTAGAACGTCGATTCCAGCCGGTCATGGTGGGTGAACCAACGGTTGAGGATACGATCGCGATTTTACGTGGTTTGAAACCGCGGTACGAGGCGCACCATGTGGGCGTGAAGGTGAAAGATTCGGCGTTGGTTTCAGCGGCGGAACTTTCACATCGATATATTGCGGATCGTTTTTTGCCCGATAAGGCAATTGATTTGGTTGATGAGGCGATGAGTCGTTTGGCGATGGAACTCGACAGTGTGCCGACGGAGATCGACACGGTTCAGCGTCGAATTGTTCAGCTCGAATTGGCGGCGCGGCAGCTGGCGGACGAAACAGAAGAACATGCCGTGGAACAGCTTGCGGAGATGAACGCAGAACTCAAAAATTTGCGGAAAGAGCGTGATGAGTTACGTACCCAATGGGAAAAAGAGAAGAGTGGTGTTGGCGACATTGGATTGCTCCAAAAGCAACTCGCCGATGTAAAACATGAGTTCGCGCAGAAATATGCCGCAATTCGTGAAAAACAGGCGAAAGGCGAAGTCGTCGAAAGCGATTACCAAAAATTGTCCGAACTTGATCAGCGGACCAAGATGCTTGAAAAACAGCTCGAAGCAACAGAGAAAGAGGATTCGGAAGAGAAAGAAGCCACCAATGATTCCTCATCCAATGCGGCGACTTCCGAAAAGCACATCCAGCGTCGGTTGTTACGTAAAGAGGTCGGTCCGGAGGAAATCGCCGAGGTCGTTTCGGCGTGGACGGGGATTCCGATCACACGGATGATGGAGACAGAGCGTGCCAAGCTGCTCGTGATGGAAGAAAGGCTGCACCAGCGGGTCGTCGGTCAGGACGAGGCGGTGGAAGCGGTTTCCAACGCGGTTCGACGCAGTCGAAGTGGGCTGCAAGACCCGAATCGTCCGATCGGTTCGTTCCTGTTTTGTGGTCCGACCGGTGTCGGAAAAACTGAACTGTGCAAGGCTCTTGCGCAAATCATGTTCGATGACGAGGCGGCGATGGTTCGTTTCGATATGAGCGAATTCATGGAGAAACATACGGTCAGCCGTCTGATCGGTGCCCCTCCGGGATATGTCGGTTATGAAGAAGGCGGCGTGTTGACCGAAGCGGTGCGACGTCGTCCATATGCGGTGATTTTGCTCGACGAGATCGAAAAGGCGCATCGTGATGTGTTCAATATCCTGCTCCAGGTGTTGGATGATGGTCGGCTTTCCGACAATCAGGGACATACGGTCGATTTCACGAACACGCTGCTCGTGATGACCTCGAATATCGGCAGCAGCGCGATTCAGGAGATCACGGCGGCTGGTGAAGGTGAGGAGTCGATGCGTGAAGCGGTCGAATCGGCACTTTCCACGAGCTTTTTGCCGGAATTTTTGAATCGAATCGACGAGACGATCATTTTTCATCCGTTGGGTAAAGCCGAAATTGAACGAATCGTTCGATTGCAAGTGAAACGGCTGCAAAAACAGCTCGAAGAGAAAGATTTAATACTTGAAGTGAGTGAGACGGCGATTGCGGCAATCGCGATGCAGGGTTACGATCCGCAGTATGGTGCACGTCCACTCAAACGTGTCATTCAACGAAAGATTCAAAATCCGCTCGCAGTGGAATTACTCAAACAAGATTTTCAGCCGGGGAGTCGAATTTTAGTTGATTTCCAGGATGATGATTTTACTTTTGCAGAGGCGTAGCCCCACAGAATATCCCGTTTGCGGAGAACCTCGGGGTATTCTTTCGATAGAGAGATGTTGAATTCGAGGTGCCGATTCCACGTGAATCGGCATTTTTGTTGATACCGCCGAAACTTGTGAGAACACCGAAAAATCTTGCAGAAAGGAATATTTAACAGTTCATACGAACGCTGGACAATCCCAAGATTCGTTTTTTTTGACGCGTTCACTCGATGCCCGTGTAAAAATCCAAAATTCGATCTTGGAGTCGCAACGTTCGTAAAATCGGCTGAAGGTCTTTTGCCGTAAAATCGGTCATTTCTTTCGTTCGATATTTTTGCATTTCTTCACAGGCCGCCTCGTACTGTTCGGACAACGCGTTGAGTGAGGCGATGACACGGTTCCAAACCTCGGAAAAAAACGGCTCACTACGCAAATCTTCTACAGGACGATCCCCGACATGAGCCAGCATCAAATAACCGAAACGCGCGACATCTCGTGGTGTCATTTGGGGATAAAGTAGTTCCAGCCGATGGATAATTTCCGAGCAAGTCATCGGCGGAATTCGTGAGGTAACAGTATTGGGTGTTTTTTGAGAACTCGATGCCATAAATTTATCTCCGCCTTTCGTGTGATGCTTGTCAAAACGACCAACCATTGTATCCTCAAATGTGGTGGTTAGGCAACCATGCCGATCCATAAAATACCCCCTATCGATAAAAAATGGGCTTTACCCTTTTGGTGGTAGACTGTCACCGATATAATCAAGGGTCTACGGATAGATTGTGGTCGATTTTGGTTTCAATGACCAAAGAAATATGACGAAGACGAATAATTTTTAATAACTTTTTAACGAAAAACTAATATATTACGGGTGGAAGACGCGAAAAACACGGATTCCCGTGAAACGTCCGCTCGGGGTCGGTCCCCGATGCCGGGCGCCTGACGAAAGTCTGTGTAGGGCGAAATAAATGCACGGGTATGAGGTGTAAAATGGGCGAAATGATTGAACTTGGAGTGAATATTGACCATGTGGCGACGTTGCGTCAAGCGCGTCAGGCGAATGAACCGGATCCGGTGTGGGCGGCGGCTCTTGCGCAATTGGGGGGAGCCAGTGGAATCACGGTTCACTTGCGGGAAGATCGACGTCATATCCAGGACCGCGATGTACGGATATTGCGTGAAACGGTGACCGTCAAATTGAACTTAGAGATGGCTTGTACACCGGAAATCACACATATCGCTTGTGAAGTGCGTCCTGATCAGGCAACGCTTGTGCCGGAAAAACGCCTGGAAATCACGACCGAAGGGGGACTTGATTGCGTGGCTCCGGTGAATTGCCAGCGAGTTTCGGAGACGATTCGTGCTTTGCACGACGCACAGATTGCGGTTAGTTTATTCCTTGATCCCGACATTCGTCAGATTGAAATGGCGAAGGAACTCGGTGCAGATGCAGTGGAAATTCATACCGGTGCGTACGCGAACGCCTTGACGCAATCTCGACGAAATCAAGAAGTTGTGTCGATTATCGAGGCCGGGAAACGGATCGTCGATTTGGGTATGTCGCTTCATGCGGGACACGGTTTGACCTATCATAACCTCTCCCCGATCGTGCGGATTCCGGGAATGCATGAGCTGAACATTGGGCACAGTATTATGGCTCGCGCGATCATGATCGGTCTGCAAAATGCGGTGCGAGAAATGCGTGAATTGATCAATCAAACCGTTTAGTTTGTCGCGTCTGGAGACATGAACGAATGGAAAATAGATAGTTTCCGATGGGTTTTAGGATGCCGAAACCCATGTTTCGAGCGTTTAGACCTAGAGTGGATCGTTCGATTTAAGCGTGGTGGGAATCTTGTATTCAGAGGGAAACTACCGTATCAATGTCGGTGTGTCAGTAATGGTTTCATTGGGGCGTCGAAGCCGCGATTTTTCGCGGCCAAATCGTTCTATAGCGTGTTCATATATAATCGCATGGTAAAAACCGATGGCCAAGCATGAAATGACCGCAATCGAGGTGGTTTATGCAGTTGATATTGAAGTTTGTATGTCCAGTGAAAAGTTTTGGAAGGGGAGTTTGAGTGGAATTTTTTTGCAAAAAGTTTCCTCGCATTGATTCTTCGCTTCAAAAAAGTTTTACGAAAAGAGCATTTTCGCGGAAAATACGCAAACTTTTTACCTGACGTTGGCACAGCCGGTCGCTCCGATTGGGTGCAACTTGTGTGAATACGCCATGGGGGAAAGAATGCGTGTGTATTGTACACCATTTTGTTTTTTGTGGGGCTCTTGGACCGAGAAAAAGTCTTCATTCAGGGTAAAGATGTTTAGAAATGCCTTCGTTTTTGAAACAACGGAACTTTTTGTAAAATTCTTTACATTTCTTCCGGTCCTGCGGTGGTTGGCTGGAGAGACTGGTGTTCATATGTCTATTGGGATTGAAGACTCGACGGATGGAACCTAAATTCTAGGCGATTGGTGACCAAAAATCCTGAATAGAAATACAAAATCAAATGGAATAGGTACAAATTTAGTTGCCTGTATTCACGGGGTGGCAATATCGATCAAAATCTGAGATAATAGATGGTCTCGATGGCGTGATGATGCCGAATTATTTTTGAGATAGCCGATGCCGAGGTTCGCAGGACCGATCTGCTGATGGGTTGTCACGTGTGAGCTATGGGAATTTGAGTGAAATAAGAAGAGAATATCCGTATAGACCTTATGAAATGGAAAGTATCCAATGAAAACGCGAGCGGAGGCCTTTGCTGGCCTGACGGTGGCGCAAACGACGCCGTTTAAGAACGACGAAGTCGATTATGATGTTTTACGACAACAGGTGGAATTTTTAGTCCAATCGGGCGTAACCTGTATTAGTCCATGTGGAACGACGGGCGAATCGCCCACGCTTTCACATGAGGAACATGAGAAGGTGATCGCGGTGGTGATCGAACAGGTGGCCGGTCGCGTGAAAGTGATGCCAGGAACGGGGTCGAACAGCACGCGTGAGGCGTTGCGATTAACGAACCGAGCGGCAAAATATGGGGCAGATGCGCTCCTGATTGTCGCTCCATACTATAACAAACCGACTCAGGATGGAATGTACGAACATTTCCGAATTTTGGCTGAATCGACAGAGCTTCCGATTTGTGTTTATAACATTCCTGGACGCACGGGCAGGAATATTGAACCGGATACCATTCGACGTTTGGCAGAGATTCCGAATATCGCAATGGTAAAGGAAGCGACCGGTTCGCTCGATCAGTGTTCGCAAATCACGACGACGACCGATCTAACGGTGTTGAGTGGAGATGACAGTTTGACGCTTCCGATGATGTCTGTGGGAGCGAAGGGAGTCGTCTCGGTGGTGGGGAATATCTTGCCAAAAGATATGATTTCGCTGATGAATGCGTACCAAGCGGGGCGTATGGAAGAGGCGTTCGAGTGGCATAAGAAACTGTTTGGTTTGTGTCGTAAGATGTTGGGGCTTTCAACCAATCCGATTCCGATCAAGGCGGCGATGAAGATGTTGGGCCGCGATTCCGGCGAGTTGCGGATGCCGATGACGCCGCTCGACGCCGCGGATGAACAGAAGTTATGCCAGGCTCTCGCCGATTACGGACTCAACGTCTAATCGACGCAAGTTGGGAGATTCACAGAAAATTGGAGATTCACGGAAATCTGGCGATTTACCATGGATTTCTGCCCACTGGTGCTACGTTTCCATTCGTGATTTTAGGTTACTCAATCGCTCGGAATTCGGGTTCCCGTTCGTCACATTTTCAACCGAATGGATAGATATCTGAGATGAAAGGAATGACATGCGTATACTTGTCACAGGAGGAGCGGGCTTTATCGGTTCAGCGGTGATTCGTTATGCGATTCAGATGCTCGGTTGGCAGGTGTTGAATGTCGATAAATTGACGTATGCGGGGAATCTTTCGACGCTACGTGAGATCGAACATCGTTCGGAGTATCATTTTTTACAGGCGGATATCGGTGATCGTGATGCGATGCGTCAGGCGTTTTCCGATTTTCGACCGAACGCGGTGATGCATTTAGCGGCGGAATCGCATGTGGACCGCAGCATTGATGGTCCCGCGACGTTTGTTCGGACGAACGTGGTGGGAACATACACGATGTTGGACGTGGCGTTGGAATATTGGAAGACGTTGCCGGACGATGTGTCGCAAGAGGATTGCAAATCACGTTTCCGATTTCATCACATTTCGACGGACGAGGTGTACGGTTCGTTGGGTGCGGAAGGGCTGTTTACGGAGACGACCCACTACGATCCGCGTAGTCCGTACTCGGCGAGTAAGGCATCGTCTGACCATCTTGTGAAGGCGTGGTTTCATACTTACGGTTTGCCGACGGTGGTCACGAATTGCTCGAATAATTACGGTCCGTACCATTTTCCGGAGAAGTTGATTCCACTGATTATTCTGAACGCGTTGGACCGCAAACCGTTGCCCGTATATGGAAAAGGTGAAAATATTCGCGATTGGTTGTATGTGGAAGATCACGCGAAGGCGTTGACACTCGTCGTTCAGCGGGGACGACCTGGTGAGACGTACAACATCGGTGGACGGAACGAGCGAAAAAATATCGACGTTGTTCGTACGGTGTGTTGTATATTGGATGGTTTGCAACCTTCTTCGGAAGGAAAATATGAGAATTTAATCACCTTTGTGTCGGATCGTCCCGGACACGATCTGCGTTACGCGATTGACGCCACAAAACTGGAAACGGAACTTGGTTGGCGTGCGGAAGAGACATTTGATTCCGGAATTCGTAAAACGGTACAGTGGTATCTGGATAACGCTTGGTGGTGGCAACCGATTCGTGAGCAAAAATACGCCGGACAGCGTTTAGGGAACGGCTGAATTTTTTGGGGGCTGGGGATGCGTTTTTGAAGCAGGGAATACTTTTGGGAAGGCCGATTTTTCAGGGTACGATATTTAGGGAACTTTGGCAACGGGTACGTAAATTCTTGTGTGGTGTGTGCCAGAGAGGTCGAGCATCTAGTGTGGAAAGGTGTTCGTAAAGTGCTAAAGAGGGGATGGGGATAAGTGTTCGCTTAACGATGGCATTACCCGGAATGCTGTTCTTGTCTTTTACCATGAATTTTGCCATAGGAAACGAATCTGACGGGGGCGTCTTCTGCGGAGTTATTGGGCAAACACTGCGATTGGACGCGGCCGGAGCTGAGCGTCATGAGTATTCCAAAAATTGCCTGGATTGGTCGAACAGGTTTGCGCCGGTCTCGTGCTTGGTACGATTAAACGGAACGCTGAGGCCCGATGCCGTAAGGTTTCAGATGTGATTATGGCGGAAGATGAAAATTTCTCATCCCGTTCTGGAGAAGCGCGACGGTCGTTGCCTATCAGCTGTTCGGGATTTGCCGGGCGAACGCCGTTCACTTGGGTCGGAGTGGGTGAAATCCAACTGTCGCAGCTCACCTCGGACGGTTTGCGGAAATGGCCTACCGTGCTGGTCGAGTATGAGCGAATTGAGTTGACCGCCGAACCGAATCAACCAGCGTGATTACCGTTCCGTAATACGAGAGAAAGGAGGAGGCGGTTGCGACGAGCGAGCCGCTTTGAAGATTGAACTTGCCAAGAGCCGTACGGCGATCACCATCGGTCGTAAACATAGGACCCGCTGTGGGAGTTGAGGCGAAAAGGCTCCACGGCCTCGTGTGGTTTTGGCATAAAACGGCGTGGATATGGTATAAATTGGCTAAGCGGGTTGTATTTGTTGGGTATTCGTGTTAAATTACAGAATGTGGAAAAGTTTAATCCTGTTTCAAAGAGTTTTGCATCATCAGATGAACTGTGTGACCGTCCCAGAGGACGTGATAGACGAGCGAGCATGCTCGAAAGATTCGACGCAGGAATACTATTGTTGAAGGAATATTCCTTTGGTTAAGAAGAAAATCTCGGTAACACCGAACCGCCGTAGCGCGGAACCGCCCGTTCTGGAACATCATTGGGCGTATGTGGAAAATCAAAGTCCGGCAGAGGATGATATCGACGATCTGTTTGAGGAACCGTCGGAACCTCATGGGGATTCGCACGCAGGTCGCGGAAAGAAAACGGTACGTCGTGATTCGGAACGAATCGCACGGACGGACGGGAATGTGACCAAAAAGGCGGCTAACGTGGCGAAATCCACCGACAAGGCGAGTAGCGAAGTTTCGTCGCGTCGTAAAGAGGCGGTTTCCGTACCACGTGGCTATTTAGCTGGTCTCGCGGAAGAGGTCGATGACGACGAAATTTTTACCGCGTCGGAGTTAACACCTCAACCGCATGGTACCAAACGTTCAGTCGCTCGGATTTCCACGCAAAAATCGGCGGAATACCAATCGGAATCTCGAACGAATCGTTCGACTCCCACGAAAAAAACGGTACCGTCCACGCAATTGTCGGCCGATGAATCCGGGAATTCTCGTTGTGAGGCGGATTCCCGTGGTGACGATTTGTCACGGAGGGAAGGGATGCCGCGCAGAGTGAATACGCAGCGACCTGGTAACACGCAACGTGGAGGGGAAACCTCGCATCGAGAGAATGCGCGGCGACGTGACGAAACACGAGAGGATGCGCCGCGACGAGAACATACGGCTTCGGCTCGGAATTCCAAAAGTGCCCCGAAAGTGGCGGAACCGACGATCGGTCGGGGGATGGCGAACGCCGATTCCGGTCTCCGTCGAGTGGAAATAGCCTCGTTGGTGGACACGACCATGCAATTGGGGCTGTCGGCGTCTGAGCTTCAGCAGTGTTCGATTGCGGAGATTACACGGCGTGTTGATGCGGCTGGGTTGAGCTTACCTCCGGAATTAGGTCCATTTGGCGTGGCGGCGATGGTTTTTGTTGCCCAGCTGTTGGAACAGGGCAAAACGCCCACCGCGACCGCAGTTCCACCAACAATATCTTCGGATTCCTCAAAAAATCGGTCCCGTGACCACCGACCGTTCTCCAAGCGAGAGCATTTGGATTCTGCCGCAGAAGTCGATGTGGCTGGTGTGGTTCATGTTGATGGAGCGAGTACTCGTAAAGTGGTATCTCGCAACTCGATGATCGCTTCTGATACCCATTTTCATTCCGATTCTGTGTCGGATGGTGCGACCAGAGATTTTGGCGAGGTCGAAGACGTTTCTCATGATTGGCGGGAGGTTTCGGACGATTCGGAGTCGGAAATTGATGACGAATGGGACCGGGAAGATGC
>JAQVKF010000212.1 GCA_028694795.1 Thermoguttaceae bacterium
CTTGAATCGCTTCCCCAATCGTCGGAAAGTCGTCTGGAACGCGAATGGGGGGAATGGTTTTTTTTTCCCGTTTGCATCCCGCCAACAGAACCGCGCCAGATGCTGTACAACCGTATAAAAAATAACGCCGACTGTGCCGAACGCCTTGTGACGGATTAGAAATTTCTTGATTCGATAATACCGTCATAATCATTGTCCTCGTGCTATAGCTAATCCCATCTAAAAATGTAAGGGGGCACATCCAAAAGCGGTTTCTCCACGGAGAATCGCGAATCGGAAAACCCTTTCCATGGCTCACCAACACACCCCACATAAAATCGGCAACGCAAAGGAATTCTCCACTTTGCCGAGTGGTGACGGAGCGTCTAACCTTCCTTCCACACGGGGCTGCCATCTGATGACACAATTCCCTCGGCATTATTATATACGAACCATCTTGAAAAATGAATGTTAAAATAATGGAACCTTTCTTTTCTAATGGAATCCGTATATGTTCTTAAGTAACTTTGGATGGGATATAGTGTTTATTTTTTCTATTTTGCCTAATTTTGAGGAGGTTTGCTTTCCGTGTTGCGTTTTTTGCGTCACATCCATTCGCGGACGATCCCGCCGAGGCGGCACATTTTCGATACACGTGGTGTGTGGGAGGCATTGCCGCGACGCTCTTCGTCGTGGAAATCTTTACCGGCGTCGCTTTGATGTTTTACTATCACATGATCACGATTCGAAAAGCGGGCGGTACCGATGGGTTAGCTTCTTCATCGGCTCCATTGATTCGTGTCGCAAAGTCTCATTTTGGTCCTATTTCTCCATATGTTGCGAGTCGTTTTTACGGGATCGTACAAACCTCCGCGTCAGATGAATTGGCTCGTGGGCGTTGGATCCCTGCTACTGACGCAACTGATCGCTTTTATGGGGTATCTGTTGCCATGGAATCAAAATGGGTATTGGACAACCGTGGTGGGGACGAATTTGCGGCGTGGTGATTCGATGACACCCAACGCGAAAGATGGACTGACCACATCGTCTGATGAACTGCCGATTAGTGGGGAATTCTAAGGAACACGTGGTGTGAGACCGCGTGTCGCGATGGAAACACCCTCCCGAACACATGTTCTTTCGGAAGCTGGTTCGATTTGCGGTGGGGCTTATTGGGGGGCGAAATGGTGAGTGGGGTGTCACTTTTGCGATTTTATCTGTTGCTTTGTGTCGTTCTACCGCTTCTAATGGTGGGATTGATGGGCTTGCGTTTTTGGAAAATCCGAAAAGACGGTGGTATTTCGTAACCGTTGTAACGATTGCCTCGGAAAAACACGCGGAAAACACGGTGGATAGATCAATGAATGAACCCTCTTCTCAAGAGAATGTCTCCGAAAAAACGGTCAATTTACTATCCCCGCGTGAGGAAAATCGTATTGTGGCACATATGTTTCGTCGGCAAGTGGTCACGGCGATGCGACAGACGCTGGCGACCGCGCGATTCCGATTGTTCACCATTCTGTTTTACTCGGCGTTGCTGTGGTTATTCCTATTTGTCTTGTCGTGCGGAGGTTTTGAGTTTTTACAATCGGTTCTCGAATCGATGAGTTTATATCAAACGTTGATTCGAGCGTTGATCGGTCTGTTTTTCGTAGTGATTTTGGTGATGCTTTCGTTTTCGACCGCAATTCTACTCCACGGCTTTCTCTTTCGTAGTCCCGATGTACTGCTTCTGCTAACGCTGCCATTGCGTGAAGAACGGGTATTTTTAGCGAAAATGGATCAGACGCAACTGCTTGCTGGGTGGGCGTTTATGCTCGCAGGGAGTGCGATTCTGACCGCTTTCGGAGTGATGGATAAGGTCGATGGATATTACTATCCGTATATGTTGGCGATTTTGGCCGTGTATACACAAATATGCACGGCGAGTGGAGCGATTTTATGTTGGCTTCTGCTGCGATTTTTACCGCTGCGTCGCATTCCGTGGGTATTTGGAGTTGCGATTCTGTTGAGCTTAGCATATATATTTGTTCGATTTTTGCTGCCATTCTCGCAATCGACTTCTGAGGATATGGCGAATATGCAATGGGTGCAGGATATTTTCGGACGATTCCGTGGTTTTGAAAATCGTTTTTTGCCCAGTTGGTGGGCGACGGCCGGGTTATTGCGTGCCACATTGGGCAATGTACGCGAATCGCTGCCGTTTCTCGGACTTCTTTTCATTCACGCCCTGTTTTTACGGATGATCGCCGCCATGCTCGCTGCGCGGTGGTATCGGTTGGTGTTCGGGGCGGGAATCACACGCCAGGTGAGTGATTCAGAAGAGCTGCGAGGAACTCGTGCTGCCAACTTGTCGTGCAGCACAGATCCCGTGGCGAATGAATCGTGTGGATGTGCCATGTCGTTTGACCAAGCTGAGCCGTTTGATCGAGCGACTACCGTTGGTGCAAAATCCGCCGCCAGTACCGCCAATGCGATAACGACCGACGCGGAATGTGCCGACGTGGCTTGCGATGGAAGTGTGAGCGGACAGGGCAGGGGCGGGGAGGATTTTTATCCCGCCGCGCACAGTCGATTACGGCGATTGGGTATGGCGGTCGATCGTGGATTCGCAAAGTTGTTGGTCGGATTTGGACCGGACACACGAGCGATGATGCTTAAAGATTGGAAACTTTTCCGTCGTGAGCCGGGGCAGTGGGGACAGTTGGCCATCGCGTTAGGCTTGGTGGGAATGTATTTAGTCAATGTACGACGCATGAATTTTGAGATTCACGCGGAAAGTTGGACGCATTTTATCGGTTTAATGAATTTGTTGGTAGTCGGTTTATTGTTGGGGACCTCGGCCACGCGATTGATTTATCCGCTCGTGAGTCAGGAGGGATCGCATTTTTGGACGCTCGCACAACTACCGATCCATCGAGATCGATTATTGTTGGCGAAATTTTGCTTTTCAGTGGTCGGTATGTGGGTGCCCGCCGCACTACTGGTGCTGATCGGCGATCTCCTCTTTCGAACGTCGTTCGAACTCGGATGGCTCCATCAAGCGATTAGCCTTGCCTACGCGACGGGACTTTCGGGCATCGCGGTCGGACTTGGCGCTTCGTATCCCGATCTGCGAGAAGTGAGCAGTTCCAAAGTGGCGTCCGGCTTTGGAGGAACGCTTAACCTCGTGTTGGGAGCGAGTTACGTCATTTTACTCGTGTTTAGCGTGGCGATTCCGGCGCATATGAATGTGCTAGTGCATGAAAGTCATCTTTTTTCGGGGAATGCTGTGGAATGGCTGATACTTTGGTATCGCGCGGGAATAGGTGTGGCGGTCACCCTAGCGATCGTCGCTTCGGTGGCTCCGATGCGAGTTGGGATGAAACGATTCCGGAACGCCGAATTCTAATCGCGGATGATTCGTGTTCCAGTGGTGAATGAAACCGAGGGGGTACCCGTGCGGGCATGTGACCAGCTCCGTGTGTTCCACTTGCCGCATAGGCTCTCCCATTGATTAGGGCGTGTTCACGTAATTAATATGGGAGTTTGAGGGGTATTGGTATCTTTGGTCCGAATATACCAAGCCATAAAATTCATCGCAAATATCCTTGACTATTTATTTGTCATATATTATCATTTTAGACTCGCCACAAGTCATTTTTGGGTAGACGAAAAGTACATGGAGGGAGAACTTTTGAAAAAGTTCCCCTCCAAACCTCCCCCAGAATTTTTTACCATACGCACGAGCTGTAGCGTCGGTTAAAATGACACGACATTTATGTGAACACATACTAGGTGGTTGGGTACGGTGGTTCATCGGGAGCTTGGGTCACATGGTAGGAACCGCGTTGTTCCACCGTTGATAGCATTTCTGCCGGTAGTTTTCGAATTGTCCGGCGGCGATGGCCTCGCATGCCCCGGCCATGAGCCGCTGATAATAGGTTAAATTATGATGCGAAAGGAGGATCGGACCGAGCATTTCTTCCGCGATAAAAAGATGACGGATATATCCACGACTGTACCGACAGGCTAGGCATGGACATCCCTCTTCGATGGGCTGATGATCAAGCTGATGTACGAGATTGCGCAGTCGTAGCGGACCGTGCGTCGTAAAGGCCATCGCATTGCGTCCGTTACGGGTCGGCATGACACAATCGAACATATCGATCCCATAACGGATTCCTTCGAGAAGATCCTGCGGCCGTCCGACGCCCATTAAATATCGTGGTTTTTGAGTGGTCATTGTGGGCGTGATTGCTTCGAGAATGCGATACATTTCCGCGGGAGGTTCGCCAACCGAAAGACCTCCAATCGCGTATCCCGGAAAATCCAATTCCGCGAGTCGTTCGATACATTCGAGCCGCAAATCAACTTCTAAACCGCCCTGAACGATTGCAAATTGTGACTGATATGGATGTTGCGCACACTGTTTACATCGCGCGGCCCAGCGGACGGAGCGTTCCATTGCGGACCGAATTTTTTCACGCGGCGAGGGCAGTCCGACCACTTCGTCTAAGACCATTGCGATATCGGAGCCGAGAGCCTCTTGGATCGCAATCGAACGTTCTGGCGTGAGCTGAAGTTTCGAACCGTCGATGTGTGAACGGAAGGTGACGCCTTCCTCGGTTAATTTGAGCAAACCGTGCAAACTGAAGACTTGGAATCCACCGCTATCAGTCAAAATCGGGTAAGACCACCGCATCAAACCGTGTAAACCACCAAAATGTCGAACGACTTCCGGTCCAGGTCGCAACGCGAGGTGGTAGGTGTTGCCGAGCATGATCTCTGCACCAGTCGAACGCACCTGTTCGGCCGTCAACCCTTTCACACAGCCACGTGTTCCGACTGGCATGAACGTAGGGGTTTGTACCACACCGTGAGGTAATGTCAACACGCCGCGACGAGCCGAACAGTGGGGATCAATCGATAGAATCTCAAATTTCAATGATGGTTCACTCATCTTATGAAGTACCCTTTACGTACATGTTTTCAAATCTGCTGGAACCCAGCAACGGTCGGTTTACGTTCCCAATTCGCGGCCGGTGTTCCCAGATTGGGGTGCAACTTTTCCCTGTGATTATGCGAACACGCCCTAGACACACAGACAGCCATATAGTTGAACATAGTTGCCGCTTGCGGTCCGGTATCGGCTCATAAATCTTGCGTTCCTAAGTGGTGACAACCGGTAAATCGCACATTATTACCCGCCACAGGAAGCCAACGTGTCGCACCACGCCTCCACAAGCGTCGTGGTATGTACGTTACGTTGAAGCTGCTCCGTCGCTAAAATCGTCCGATCTTGCATTTGGGTCAATCGTTCCACGCTCAGTCCATTCGCATCCGCCACCTGTCGTACCATTTGCATCACCTGTTCATCCGCGTCGGCAAAAAGAATCTCACGCTCCTCTTCCAATTCCACTGCTTGCGGATCTATTACCGTGGAAGGAACGGTGGGGTGAACCACATGTGTTTCGCTTATTTGGCTGAATTCTTCCATTCCATTCAAACCACCGAGTGTCCGAATCCACTGTTGGTAAACGGCAATCGCGGTGCCGAGCACGAATCGAATTCGGCCTCGTTTGACACTTGCGTCTTTCGTACCTTCTTCGACAAAATTCAGGATCATTGTGGCGGTTGTCACGGAATCGAATGGTTGGGTGGTCAACAGTTCGAGCAGCCGTCCACGAAACGTCCATAATGCTGGATCGGCCAATTCGATCGCTCGTTGTACACTGCCGCCCGAATGTGCTGCGATTCGTTGAAAATCAGATTCCAAAAGCGAAAAACCTTGCTTTTTACAACACTCTGCCACATCGCTTGATGTCCTTAAAATGGTCTCGACCAATGACGGAGCCAACGGCGAGAAGCGAATAATCTGGCAACGCGAACGGATCGTCGGAAGCTGTCGAGAGGCGCTCGTACCGATCAAAATCATGACGGAAGCGGGCGGTGGTTCTTCCAATGTTTTCAATAAGCAGTTGGCCCCCTCTTCGTTCAGCGCGTCCGCATCGTCAAGAATCGCAATGCGACGACCACCCATAAATGGCTTCATGCCAATATCACAGCACAATCCCTCACGCATACGTGTTTCCTTCTCGCCGATCAAAATGCGAATCGGAATCTCCATCCGATCCTCCGGTTTGCAATAATAAAGCAGATCCGGATGCGAATGCGCGTCGCATTGCATACAGGATGGACACACGCCACACGGTTGAAAATCAACCGTTCGGTGTGGACAGAGCAGAGTTTTCCCAAGCTGCCACGCGAATGTTCGCTTGCCAATCCCCGCCGGACCGACAAATAAAAACGTACTCGCCAGTCGTCCTCGCTCCAACGCTCGTCGAAAAAGTTCCCACGGAGTGTCGTGCCCCAAAACCGCCATGACTGCCGTCATTGTGATACCTCACGCGGCCCTTCGCCTGTTTGGGTTGTGTTGCGTTCGCTCGTTTTGTCAGTTTTATCAACCTTGTCCGTTTTACCGTGTTTGTC
>JAQVKF010000027.1 GCA_028694795.1 Thermoguttaceae bacterium
GGGTTAAAAACCGTCATCACGGAAAGAATATTGGAATAATCGTCCGTCCAAACACCGATCTCAGGAGCCTCGTCAATCTCCTCCCAATCGCTTCCGGAATAGCGCAACGGTTCGAGCCGAAGCGGATCATTCGCAAGCACCACATATTCCGAAGCATACGCACCCCACTTGTCCTCCTCATCGGACGGGCTGTAGCAATATCGCAAGGCTGGTACTTTGAGTGATTTCGCGATATTACCGACCACCGGAGCTAACTGCAAATGTCGATTCGAAAGGTGGACCATCAACAAGCCATCGTGTCGGATTTTGGACAATTGCAACGCGATCGCTTCTCGTGTGAGCAGATGGACCGGAATCGCGTCTGAGCTGAAAGCGTCGGTCACGAGCAGATCGAATTGACCGTCAGGAATCTTTTGCAACTCGAGTCTCGCATCGCCAATCCGAATTTCTAGCCCGTCGCTATTCGGAAAATTATCCGATAAATAGGTGAAAAGTTCGGGATTTCGAGCGATCCTTTCCACAGCGGGATCAATTTCAAAATAGGTAAAATGCTGCTGATTGTACCGCAGTGCCGCCGTCGTGCCAGTCCCTAGTCCGATGATACCGATCTGATCCGCGCCCGGCGAAAGATAATCGGTGAAAATCTGACCGAGCGGACCGCTGATGGCGTAGTAAGACGAGGGGCGATTTCGACAGGTCCAATCGTCCCAACGGAGGAACGGATTGCCTTCTCGCGGCGGATTGTACGTACCGGGAAACGCTTCGCCATTTTGGAGATAGAATTCCTGAATGCCATGCGTCGTCGAACCGTTGAGCAATTGGTGTTCGACCCGAACGGTCTGATTCCGGTCGTTGACGTTATAGGTACGTGTTTCGCGCACGCGCAGTACGCCAAAAAAACTGCGATCGGTGAAAATCGTGCGGGTCGTCGTTTCACGATCTCCCACACGTTCAGCCTGCATATCGTTCATCGTATGTCCGATCATGAGCCCAAGCAGCAGCGCACCGAATGATAAACCGTATCGCAAAGGACGTCGTGAAAGAAAGATCAGCGTGACGCCGAACAGCATGGTCAACACGGTCATCGCCGACAACGGTCCGCGTCCAAAATCCCATTCGAAAGATTGACGAAACGGTGTATGGCGATTTAGATAATTCTGAAGCGAACACTCACCAGGCCAATACAAAAAGAGGAATAGAAAAAATAATGCGGACGGAATCAGGAAATCGAACCAAAGTCGAACACCTTGGCTGCTCGAAAGCGATGCCCAACTGTGTCGCAAAGCCGCCACGCCCGTCGTTCCATCGGTGGGGACAATGGCAGGTGCGGGTGGCGATTGGGAAACGGATTGCGGTGGAGGTGTTCCGCCAGATTGGATCACAGGACGCAAAAGTGTCGCAGCAACGATCATCAGCGGATATTCAAACACAGAGCTGAAAATTTCCGGCGCGATGAGCGTATTGAAAACCCCGCCAAGCAGTCCCCCCAATGACATGAGCAGATAATATTCGGTCAATCGCGTCGGTTCTGGACGCAAATGTGCGAGTCGCCCATGACAAATCATCGTTGCCACGAAAAACGCCAACAGATGCAATCCGAGCATCACAAGCAGGTTGTCCTCATTCAACGGCTGGAAATAGTTGGCCGCGAGTACCGCCAAAATGACCGGCTGCGCGAAAAGGCATAAATACCCGAACCATTGCATATGCCGAGCGAAAGCGACCACAAAAGTGAGCAGGTACAGCGAGAGTGGAATCACCCACAATAGCGGAAACGACGCGATGTCGGTGGCCAGATAGGTCGTCGTTCCAAGTAGCAGACTCGACGGGATCGCGGAAAGCAAAATCCAAAGCAACCGTTCGCTCCAACGATTCTGCTTCACGCCCAGATTGTGTAACTGTTCCGCCGCGAACGTCTGTTCCAAATTCAGAAAATCAAGTTGTTGTGTCGAAGCGGCTTGGAATTTCCATCGCATCAGCAGCACACAGCCGATCGTCATCAGCGTCAACGCGGCCAGTCCACACGTCGCCAATTGCGTTTGCCCTTGAAGTGAAAATCGCGGCTCAATCCAAAACGGATAAGCCAGCAGTCCGACGAAACTCCCTAAGTTCGACGCCGCATAGAGAAAATAGGGGTCTTTGGCACCCGGATAGTGCGTGGCGGAAAACCAGCGTTGCACCATCGGGGCGGTGACCGAGATCACGAACATCGGGATACCAATCGAAGCGGAAAGCAGCAGCAAGGTTCCCCAAACGGGATTGCCCATCGTATTCGGAATCCAACGTTCTGAGACGCCGATCACGAAAGTCCCCGTGAGCCAGGGAACCAAAAGCACCACCAAATGTACCAACGACTGTCGGCGTGAGCCTAACCACTGAATCGTCAGGTGGGAGTAGAGATATCCCAGCAATAACACCACCTGATAAAACATCATGCAGGTGTTCCAAACCGCTGGTGTTCCCCCCAAAAAAGGCAAAACCATCCGCCCGAACATCGGCTCAATGAAAAAGAGCAGCGAGGCCGAAAGACAAAGCGTGAGTGAAAAAAAAAGCACCGCGATGATAGAAACGGTTTTGGACATAGTTCTCTCGTTTTTAATGAATACAGCCAGATTCTACGAATCTTATTCGCATCTTTATGCCATTTTCGGGGACACATAACCCATGGGATGAAGCGTATCGCCAGCAAACTATTCCAGCGTCCCATGGTCCACTTTGCGCAATCGGACCTCGAAACACGCCCCTGGACAATCCATTCGGGATTCCACCACATGGACTCGCCCCGACCATTGATGAACGAGGGCACGCACAATCGACAAACCTAAACCGGTTCCCGGTTTTTCACGTTCGAGTTCATTGCCCCCTCGGATAAATCGTTTGAAAATCGGTTTGCGTAATCCTTGCGGCACCCCCGGACCGTTGTCCGCGATACGCACGATCTGATACTTTTCATCTGATGTCAATTGAATTACCACCTGTGGCGGCGTCCCCGCATACTTAACCGCATTGTCGAGCAGATTCCGAAACAGTGTCAACGCGTCGTTCGCCTCAATATGCGCCCAATATGCCGGAAAGCACTCTCCATTTGCCGCTTTTACCGAATATTCCGGGAACTCCCACCGAAAAAGATTTTCCGACAAATGATACTGAATACAGACGGTCGTGATTCCATTTTGCAACACATGAGTGAGATTGGCCGCTTGATTTTCTGCGGTCTGTCGCGACGTTTCGCTGCGACCGGCGTCGAGGATATGATTCACCAAACCATCCAGTCGTTCGACCACGTCCAGCATTTGCCGGAAAAAAATCTGCTGTTGAGCTTCTGGAAGTTTACGCCGAGCGAGCGTTTGCAGCGTCAATTTGAGCGACGCGATGGGCGATTTCAGTTCATGTGTCACCGCATCAATGAAGTTCGATTGGCGACGTGAAAGATTAATCGCTTTGACCGAGAGTGTCAAATGCAACGCCGTACCTACCACCAATGCCACAAATAGGACGGAACCGACCGAGAGAAGTGTCCAATAAATCGGAGCGTTCTCATCGTTTTGCACCGCTCCAACGACGGAAACCAATACCCAACCCACCGTCAACGCCACGAGCACGACAAACATCAACACCGCGATTAAAATAGCATAACGTCTTGACATGGGGGGATTCCGTTCAATTGAAAGAGGCGATATGAAACCAATCTGATGACCAGCTCCTCATTAGTATGCTCGTCGAACAGAATACCGACACAGCTCATTCGCGATTTTTTTTACAGAAAGAATCGCGAACGAAAATCAATTCAACAAGGATCGGATTCGGACCTATTTTTGCGGAGGTTGGGTTGCGAAATCCATTAACGCCTCAACGACTCTCGCTTTTTGGGCGTCGGTTTTGAGAATCAGATACCGATCGCGTCCATTTTCCTCCGGCTTATAGACGGTAAATCCGTCATTCTCGACGGTCACACGTCCTGGTGCGGACAACTCGAAATAATTTCGATCCGATAACACGGCATACAGTACGGCGGTCAAATCCCACGTCGGACGATCATAAGGCGGCGGCAAATAGACCCAGAACGAATCGACACAGGGATGATGGGCGGCATAGGAGAAATCGCGTTCGATACTGCTCCATGGATACATCACTTCGATTCCGATCTCGAAACCGCTCCAAACGATGGGAGTCGGCCACTGCGTGACTAGTTTTTGCGCCGATGGCACATCGGTCACCACATTGTATTCCAAATGGTGATCAATCACGGTTTCACCCTGTTGGAAGGGATGAAAAACACCCGCCATGACGCTCAATTCCTTCACCTTTTTGGCAACTAGTTCGCGGCCCGTAAGCGGCGAGATACCATCGGCTGGCGAATCGAGTAATCGGGCCAAATTGGTGAAAAAACCAACCTGAACGATGACGACCGAACCGTCTTGTTCCGCGGTCAGAGCGCGCCGCAGTACGGTTACGGCGTCGGGCACTTGCGTTCCGTCCGCGTCGTGTGGATAGCGAGGCTGACCATTGTCCTGAATATTCGCAACCCAGCAGAATCCTTCCTCCGGAGTTTTACCATTTTGAACCGCTCCCAAGGGAATGTCGGGCCGACCGTAAAACGTATTGATGGCATCAGCCAACGCGATGGACGACGGATGATCTTTCGTCGAGGTGACCGCGACCAGCCGGCACATACCGCGTGTTTCCAATGCGTGAAGCATCGACATGGCGAGAGCGTCATCGACATCGTTGCCCAAATCGGTATCGAAAATCACCGGAGTTTTCGGCGTATCAATCGTCTTGGGAGCGGCTGTCCGAGTCTCTCCTGAAACGCCAACGAACGGCGACAGCAGTAACGCGGTTAATGTTAATACAGTCATGGCGGATAATCGAATCCATTTCGTCATTTTCTTTCCTCCAAAAAAGAACCCTGTTTTGTCCCTTGTCTACACACAAAAAACGTCTATACCCATTCCATTTGAAAACACGGCAAATTGGACATTGGTCGAAAACAATTTCCAATGAAAAAAGCATGCGCGTAAACACAAAATCAAATGGAACAGGTATAACTTCGCATTATACCGAATATCGTGCGCAAATGCCAAAGGTCAAACTTTTATTTTCATGGGGAACCGTTATAATGAAGAGAATAGAGTCGAATCAGACGATTTGATGGGGCGATTGAAGTTTGGACGCATATGGGAGATGGTGTCGTGCAGCGTATCATGTTAAAATCGAAAATTCATCGGGCAACGCTGACAGGTGCCAATCCGGATTACGAAGGTTCGATCGCCGTCGATCGAGACCTGCTCGAAGCGGCGGATATGTTACCCGGTGAACAGGTGCATGTGCTGAATTTGAACAATGGAGCCCGGTTGGTGACCTATCTCATCGAGGCTCCAGCGGGGAGTGGGACGATGTTGCTCAACGGTCCCGCTGCCCGTCTGGGTTTGGCGGGCGATATCGTCGTATTAATCACTTACGCGAACGTCGATGCCGCCGAACTGCCGGGATATCAACCGACCATCGTCCATGTCGACGCACATAATCAGATTCGCCCATTTTGCTAGACGCTGGTGGTGCCGCTTTGTTGGTTTCCCACCCTGCCCTACGGACGATTGGTTCGGGGCTGTCCGTCGAATGCATATCCAGCGGGTGAAGACCGGAAGCAGGGCCTCCATGTGTTGCTTTTGTGATTGATCTCGAACTACAAGTCATCCATTACGCGGTCCAACTATGGCACTGAGTAAAAAACGATCCGGTGAAATGCGTTTGGAACTGCGGTGTTTACTGCTGTTCGGTTTCTTCTTCTTTCTCGTCACCGGAGCGAGTTTCGGTATGTGGTGGTACGTCACCGAAACTATCGTGTGGGATCAAAGCCCCAAAACCGGACATGTAATCGCTTATCAAGCGATGCTCAGCACACACTGGGAACGTTTGGAGGCACTATCCGATAACGAGCAATTTGTTCCGGTCATCCGTCAACTTCGGCAAGATCTCAATCGTCGTCTCGGTTTTGATGGCACGTCAGACAGTTCGAGGGGGGCGATTCGATCGAATCTTTCGCATGGACAATCAGTACGCACGGCCCCGATTCGTCCCGTCTCACCCAACGATTCGAACACATCCGGTAGCGAACTTCAGCAGCAGCTTTTGCAACTTGAAAACGAGGGTGGGTTCAATGACGCAAATTTTGAAGGCGATTCCCTACTTCCTGAATCAAGTTCTGCTGTGTCCAATCGGCACGAAAACGTAGCGAATCTTCCGAAAAGAGGGGGTATCGAATGGTCGAATCGTGGGCGAGATTCTTCGAACAATCCACGTTCCAAACTAAAATCCGGAGGCGACGAAACGCCCAGTTGGGAAGAGGAATTCGCCCCAGACGAGGTCCATTGGAATATTTTGTCCGTTGATCCCAACTGCACTGATCCGCAGAAGCGACCGGAGCGTGATTTTGAAAAACAGGTCATCGCCGAGTTCGCCGGAAGTCGATTGCCGGAGACTTCGAATATCGAATATCGTGAAGAGATTTGGTCGAAAGTCTACCATTATTACGAACCCATTCGCGCGAGCCAAAGTTGTTCGCTCATCTGCCATCGATCCGATCCCGATCTGCCGGGAGTGCCCGCCGGAGCGGAGGTTGGGGGGGCGAGTCCGCCCGGACGCCCATTTTGGGACGAAGGTGAAGTGATGGGAATCGTCCACGTGGAGATTCCCACGCGGGATATTCGCGACCAGGTACGTTTCTGGTGGAACGTTCTGCTTTCGGTGGCAATCGTGATGATGTTTCTGGCGATCATCGCGTTTTACGTGACCATTCGCTATCTCATCGTGCGACCACTTCGCCATTTGCGTGATGTGACCGATGCGATTAGTCGCGGCAATATCTACCGGCGTGCCGATTTACACAGTGGTGACGTGTTCGAGACGTTGGGCGAGGCGCTCAACCGGATGTTGCGGCATCTCGTGGCGGCACAAGAAGAGCTGCGATTACAAAGTCGTGATCTTGACGTGAAGGTCGATCAACTCGCGCGGGCCAATATGCACTTACACGAGATGAATCGTATCAAAAGTGATTTTCTCGCCACGATGAGTCACGAGCTGCGCACCCCGCTCAACAGCATTTTGGGCTTTTCGGACGTCCTCAGTTCGATCAATTCACTCACCGATAAACAGAGGCGTTATGTCACCAATATTAACAAATCAGGACGATTATTACTGGAGATGATCAACGACGTATTGGATTTGGCAAAAATTGAAAGCGGACGGTTGGAACCGGAACCGATGGAATTTCACATCGAAGAAGTGATTGCCGCGCAGTGCGATATTGCCAGACCATTGTCCGAACACAAAAATATCGACTTGGAAAGTGTCGTGGCCCCGAATCTCCCACCCTGTTTCCAAGATCGAAATCGTGTGCAGCAGATCGTCCAAAATTTACTTTCCAACGCAATTAAGTTCACGCCGGATGGTGGACGTGTCCGCATTACCGTACAACAAAACGGTGACGGCAAGCTCGAATTGCGTGTCCTCGACACTGGTATCGGTATTGCGGAAGAAGACCAGCAACTCATTTTCGAGAAATTCCGTCAGGGCAAACCCTCCGCGCAAGATCAAGATGTCATGACCCGCGAATATTCAGGTACCGGTTTGGGCCTCTCGATTGTGCGTGAATTATGCCGACTGCTCGGCGGCGACGTGAGCGTCGAGAGCGAGTTGGGCACGGGTTCCATCTTCACCGTCATCCTCCCCTGGCGATGGCAGCGCCGCAGGAATGTGGAACTTCCCCCGACCGACGTCGAACTCGGACATCCGCCTAAAGCTGCCAGCACAGAAGAATCCGCCACACTGTAATGGAGTAGATTCACACAGGCCGGAGTAGCGGGTGACCATCCTCCTAACATACATAACATACGCAGACATGAAGTCCCACATTCCCGACGGTTTCCTCTCCACTGAGATAGTGGTCCCCCGTTGAGGTCCCTACCATTGGGCCTAACCGCCGTTTAGGTCGCGGAAGGCGCATTTTCGGCTAATTCTCGTAGTGTGACCGTATGCGTTTCGTTTTCGAGTGGTATTTCCATGCCCGGATCGCAAACGAGGTCGACGGAACCATCCTGTCGTATGTAGGAGTCAAAATCGCGCAAAATACCGTCCTGAACCGCCTGTCGGACGAGATGTCCTCGCGTCGCATAAATCTGGTCCGCTCGTTCGCCCAACGATTCTACCACACGGTCCGCCAGCGCCGGAATATAATGGTCTGGAATTTCCACATACTGGGGAACATAAACTTTCACTCGCATCGCTTTCACCTCCCTGTTATTCATGTCCTATGACTTTGCCGATGACACAACATCCCAACCATCTCGACATACTTCTATTCATCGACCGGAAAAACCGGAAGAATAAAACGATCCGAACCATTTTGCTACTCCATCTTATCCAAACAATGACCACCTCCGTTACATCACAAAAATTCTTTCCAATTTATCAAAACATCCAACTCATGCGTACCTTCGGGCTTCCGTTCAAAAGCCATGGCGGGCGCAAAGAGCGGCGGGAATGCTCTTGACTCACGGCGTTCCGCTTGCTATCCTCCCCCGCGGAACAGAGACATTGGACCAACATCTCTGAAATCCAGCGAAAATGGCTCGTGGGAACTCATACCGTGATGGGGAAGCCGTACGGTGGTGCCCAAAGACCGATGGAACACGCATTAAATCGATGGATTGGATAGCCATGCCAGTTAAAAATAGGACCGATTTGCCCATTGCCCAAGACCGTTTTACGGTACGTCATTGCGCACACACGTCTCATCTCTTGTGGATACGGCATCTGGGGATCGGATTATTTTTCGTCGGTTTATTTTGCCTTTCGGGTTGTATCCAGACGCTTCAGGAGGAGATACCCTCACCGCTGCGTCCGATTAAGCCAAGCGCGAATAGCTGCATGGTCGATCTATTTTTCGTTCGTTTTCCGATCTCGCGTGCCGACGCGAATGGTTCGCTTTGGGACACAATTGATGAGCAACTTTTTACGCCAGAATTACGGAAACAACTCGCCAAAAATGGTTTCCGGGTGGGGGTTTCAGGCAATCGGATTCCGACAGAATTATCACAACTGTTGGAAATCGAAGGACGTCCGCTTTTAGGGATTACGCAAGAAGTGAAGGCGGACGAGTTGATTGAGGCGCCGAATGTCATTCGTGCCCAACAACGGTTACAACCGGGGCGACGTCAGGAGGTGATCTGCTCCGACATCTACCCCTGTTGGCCATTACTGGAATCAAATAAACAGGGCGTGTGTGGCGAGACGCTCAACCAAGCCCAGGCGATCATCGGTTTACGAACCTATCCAACGGCTGACGGTTCGGTCAAAATCCGATTGCAACCGGAAGTGCATTATGGCGAAATTCGGCGTCGAATCAATTCGAGCGGAGGTGTCGTACGATTCGAGGAAGGTCGCAACCGTCGCGAATTTACCGAAATGACGCTTGAAACGACGCTGTCGCCCGGTCAGATGTTGGTATTAACCTGCCTACCCGAACAATCGCGGAGTCTCGGCTGGCGATTCTTCACACGGGACGATAAAGGAACGACGGAACAACGGATGCTCGTCATCCGACTGTCCCATGTACAACATACAGGGATTCAGGATACGTCACCGGAAATGGATGTGGATGAAAACGCGGAGAAATTCGGCGTCGAGCTGTTCCATGAACCGCCCCAACCGTCCCCAAATTCAGATGAAACACCTTCCGAGCCGCGTAAGTCCGAAACGATACCCCAAGAAGCTGGTGGCAAATCCACCACGAAAAAGCGAACTATTCGCAGCGCAAGTGAATTGATGCGCGATGTAATGACTCGAAAAAAAACGGAAAAACTCGAAAAAACAGAAAATTCTGAAGCGGAATCTCCTGAGGATGGGACTTCGTAACCACAGTATCCCTTGTCATTTTTGGTTCCACATTCTTTGTGGTCCGTTCCGCGGCAATCCCCATGCGATGCCCATACGATGGCCGTGGAAACACGATACCTGGAAACCGTAACACACGTGCCCCCGTCCATGTGGTCGTTCCGTTGTGATGTTGCGAAAAAAACGTGACGTCAACGCCCTAGGAAGATGAAAGCAAATCTGATATGGGGCTTCATCAAAGAAACAGTAAATATCGTCCTGCAGCATTCCCATTCCAGAATGGTATACGCGGTGCCGCCTTCCAAGTGTGGTGTATGAAATTGAAAAAAATTTGACAGTCTTTGGCGTGTCATGGTAACATAGGTAGGGGTTCAGGGGAACCTCCAAATGAGAAGGGGACAAAAGCCTCTGCCAGAGGGTGGGCATTTCGCCACTTTGGGCATATCTTTCGATTCGTTTTTTCGTTCGAATGGATTCGCCTTTAGGGCAGCGCACCGTCTCATTCGTAATAGGATAAATCCAGATCGTCGGAAGAGAGGAGTGTTTCGATGGTTCGCTTTTTTCAAGTGCTAGCCGTGGTCGGTATCGTCATCGCGGCAGGTATCGTGGTTGCGCAACAGGGTGACCAGGACAATCAAGCGTTACAAGGTGGTCCGGGAACGCCGCCGCCACAGGGGAATTGGCAGGGTGGACCGCAAAATGGCCCCCAAGGTGGAAATTTCGACCAAGGGCAAGGACGTCGTAGTCGTCGTAATCAAGGGCAAGGTATGGGACCCGGCGGACAGGGTGGACCGATGATGGGCGGACAGGGTATGGGACCTGGCGGACAAGGTGGCCCAATGATGGGTGGACCGGGTATGGGACCTGGCGGACAAGGTGGCCCAATGATGGGTGGACCGGGTATGGGACCTGGCGGGCAAGGTGGCCCAATGATGGGTGGACCGGGTATGGGCGGTATGGGCGGACTCGCGGGAATGTTCCGTGGTGACCGTGGTATGTTCCAACCGGAGTTGCTTGTCAATTTGAGCGAAACCAATGCGAAATGGAATACACCAGACGGAATGTGCTGTCTCCCAGACAAGACGGTTCTCGTCGCCATGCCGAACTTCAACGATCAGACCGCGGCTCCGTCGATCATCAGTATCTCGCCAGAGGGTAAGGCGGAAACGTGGCTCGAACTTCCGGAAAATCCAGACACGGGTCGCTTTGGTCCAATGGGAATCGCCTGTACGCCAGACGGTTCGGCGGTCTATCTGAACGATAACCAAGTTTTCCACCAGAAAGATAAATCGAAGGGTAACTTCCTGTTCGGTAAATCGCGTCTGATGCGTATCGAAGTGAAAGACGGCAAGCCGGGCGAGATGGTCACCGTTGCCAAAGGAATCAACGTCGCCAACGCGGTCGTTATTAAAGGCGGTTACGTTTATGTGACCGAAACGGTAGTCGATCCATCGACGCTTGAAAAGGGACCGGTACTGAGCGGTTTCTATCGTTTTGCGTTGAGTGATCGTGACGTGGTGATCGAGAATCCGATGACCGATTCGCATTTGGTCTCAACGCTATACTCGTTCAATCCCAAAATTCCGTGGGGTGCTGATGGTGCCGCGTTCGACAAAGATGGCAATTTCTACGTTGGAACCTTTGCGGACGGAACGATCTATCGCTTTGCATTCAATGAAGACGGAACGGTCAAAGAACGTAAACTGTGGCTCAAACCGTTGAATTTGAAGAGTTGTGACGGCATGTTCTATGAACCTAATCGCAACGCCCTCGTGATCGCCGACTACATTGATAACGCGGTCAAAATGGTCATGATCGACAGCGGTCTTGTGCTCACGCTGACCAAAAGTCCGGACGGCGATGGTGCCGACGGTGGTCTCAATTCACCATGTGAAGTTTGCCTCCGTGGCAATGACATTTTCGTGTCGAATATGAACTCCCCGGTAGAAGGCGGCGTTGATACGAAGATGGAGCCACCGGTCACAATGTCAGTGATCGCAGTTCCGGAACAGATGTTTGCCCCGCGTCCGGAGGGTGCGCCGGGCATGGGCGGTATGGGACCTGGCGGCATGGGTGGACCGGACAACGCATTCAATCCTGGCCAGAATGGCCGGAATCCCGATCAAAACGGCTTCCGTCAAGGGCGTCAAGATGGAGCCGATCCAGCCGCTGCGGATGGTTCCGCAAAGAAAGCTCCCGGCTTCCGACGCCGAGGTAACACTAACGAGTAATCAAGAATGTTGTTGAGCATGACTCGTTCTCGAAAGTTTTCCGATCACCGTGGCCTAATGGTCACGGTTTTTTTACGGATTATCCAGTATGATGCCGGAATTTTCTTGACAAGCAAAAAATGTAATGTAAAATACATTACAGATATAACAAGTTTGATTCAAAAGAGGCAAATATGGAAGAAGTCACCCCCAACACGACCTCGCGTGGACAGAAGCGTTGCGAAAAGATGCTGGACGTTGCCACGCAACTCTTTTTGAAGAATGGAGTCGCGGAGACGTCTATTACCGAGATCGTACGGCGGAGCGGCGGATCACTGGCTACGATCTACAAATTTTTTGGTGATAAGAAGGGACTTTTTGTCGCCGTTTGTGAACGACAGATTCGTAAACGGGCAATTCAAGTTTTTTCGGAAACATTACCTCCGGATCCGGCGGACGCGATTCCGATGATTTTGCACAAAATGCACCACCAGCTGCTTTCGTTGGAGATGTTGCAGATGATTCGGATGGTACTTACGGAGAAAAAGCACCTTCCCGATCTCCATGATGAAATCATTCAGAAGATTGATTTGCGGATGTTACGTCCAATGATCCAGTTTTTGACACAAGCCCAAAACGATGGATATCTTACCGGTTGTTCGCCTGAACGATTAACCCAGGTCATGGTCTGTATGTTACGAGGGACCGCGATGGAAATGTTGATTCGGAATCCTGATGAGCGTGTGCTCCAACAACGTCGTCAGGAATCGCTGACACTGATGCTTGAAGTGCTGGAAAAGCTGACATTGATTCCATTTCGAATGGAGTCGGTCGATGCTAACCAGACTCCGAAACCGTTGACGGAGAACCCGCTATGAACCAAGTCTTTTGCTCGCGGATCTTTAGGTACGAGTCTCCCATATACACGCAATTCCTTCCATTCGTCCAGACGCCTGTGGTTCATCCAATGGGAAAACGCCATACCCACCGCATCTTCATGGGAATCATGATTCTGTTGATTCCGCTGTGTTTTGGTTGTGACAAGCGTGAAAATCCTTACCAATTTTCAGGTTATGTGGAAGGAGAATACACCTATTTTTCGATTCCGATTTCCGGACGTTTGGAAGCGCTCCATGTGCATCGGGGGGATCAGGTGGACAAAGGTACTCTTTTATGGGAGCTGGAATCGGAGCCTGAAATCTATGCCGTCGAACAAGCCAGACAAAATGTCGCGGCGGCGGAATCTACGTTACGTGATATGCTCGCCGCCCAACAGCGTCCGGAAGAAATCGCCGTTATTCAGGAACAACTGGAACAGGCCAAAGCCAATCAGGAAGAATTACGTCCTCGGTTTGAACGGTATCAGATATTGCGTCAATCGGGTACGGTGACCCAAGAGGAAATAGAGACAAGTGAGGCGGCATTGCGACGCAATGAGGCCAAAATTCGAGAGCTGGAACAATCGCTAAAAGTAGCGAAACTTTCGGTACGTGAAGATCGTATTCAGGCTCAACGGGGGCAGATCGAACAATTACGAGCGGTGGAATTGGACTCGCAATGGCGTCTATCACAAAAGCAATTCTCCACACCCAAAGCGGGACGCATCGACGACATCTGTTTCCGAGAGGGAGAGTGGGTCGCGGCCGGTCGTCCGATCATTTCGTTACTCGCACCCACCGACATTCGATTACGTTTTTTTGTGCCCGAAACACAATTGAGTACGATTCGAATCGGCGAAACGGTTGCGATTAAGCTGGACGGAACCACCGAATCCATGACAGCCAAAATTGTTCAAGTTTTCACCGAAGCCGAATTCACCCCACCGATTATTTATAGTAACCAAACACGTGCCAAGCTCGTTTTTATGGTAGAAGCGATGGTTGAGCCCGAGTCGGCTCAAAAGCTCCATCCTGGACAACCGATCACTGTATTGCGTCATGTGGCCAATTCCATCGGAAGTGAAGTGAAATAAAAAAATGGGTGCGGGGCGGACAATGCCAAAGCTCCGTCGCAGTCAAATTTGCCGCGAAAACCACCATGTCAACGCTCGTTCCACGGAGCAGAACATGAACAAATCCACATTATCAGAGAAGAACCCCATGAGCCATGCGGAATCCAATTACA
Source organism: Thermoguttaceae bacterium (assembly GCA_028694795.1). GTDB lineage: Bacteria > Planctomycetota > Planctomycetia > Pirellulales > Thermoguttaceae > JAQVKF01. Next base: position 14,229 of record JAQVKF010000027.1, read on the forward strand.
TTTCACACCCGACAGACGATCTGGTGATCGACGTACATGGTTTAACCAAACGCTATGGAAAACACACCGTGGTCGATCATCTCAACATGCAAGTGCGACGTGGTGAGATTTCAGGTTTCTTGGGTCCCAATGGCAGCGGCAAAACGACCTCTTTGCGCATGATGTGCGGACTCATTACCCCGGATGCCGGAACAGGAACCTGTTTCGGATATGATATTCTCTCACAACGCGAGGCGATTAAACAACGTGTCGGTTATATGACCCAAAAATTTTCCTATTGGGAAGATTTAACCGTACTGGAAAACATGGAATTTGTAGCACGAATGTACAGCATCCCCGATCGTCGCCGGGCGATTCAACAGGCCTTACGAGAGCTCGGTCTCGAATCACATCAATATCAACGCACAGCCACACTTTCCGGTGGCTGGAAACAACGGCTCGCGTTGGCGGCGTGCCTGTTGCGCAAAACCGAATTACTGTTACTCGACGAACCCACGGCGGCGGTTGATCCACAAGCGCGGCGTGAATTTTGGGACGAATTACACCGGCTCGCCTCACAAGGTGTTACCGTGCTGGTCAGTACGCATTTGATGGACGAAGCGGAACGTTGCCATCGGCTGTCGTACATCGCGTATGGAAAATTACTCGCGTTTGGAACAGCTCAACAGATTATCGAACAACAAAAACTCATCACATGGTCCGTGCGAGGTTCCAATTTAGCCCTTCTCAGTGAACGATTAAAGCAGGAACCGTGCATTCAGGATGCCGTCATTTTTGGAGCCGATTTACATGTGATTGGTTTTGACGAATCGCAGATTCATCAAACGCTCGAAAAATATACAAAAGAACAACTTTGTACTATTGAACACTATATGATCATTCGCACCACCGTTGAAGATGTGTTCATCTACCTCATGAAAAAAACGCACGAGGCCAGTGCTCCGACAGGAGGCAAACCATGAATCGTTTTCGCCAAAGTCTATCCCGAATACTAGCGATTTTCATGAAGGAAACGATTCAATTGCGTCGTGATCGCGTCACATTTATTATGATCATTAGTATACCTGTATTCCAATTAGTACTATTTGGCTATGTGATCAATAACGATCCGCGACATCTTCCGACCGCGGTGCTTGTGGGCGATGAGAGTCGATTTACACGAACCATTTTATCTTCGCTTCGGAACTCGGAATATTTCGATCTGACGGAACGTTTTACATCACATGAATCCGCGGAAACCGCAATGATGCGCGGTGATATTTTGTTTATTATCACGATACCACCAAATTTTAGTCGGGATATTTTGCGTGGTGAAACACCATCGATACTGGTTGAAGCAGACGCGACCGACTCGGTCACCGTAGGCGGCGCGATTGCCGCATTGAATCAACTTCCACAACAGCTTGCGCTCAAAGACTTTGAAGGAATTCTTGGACAAAACAACAGTGGTATCTCTTCACGGCTATCCTCATCAGCGGCGCCGTTGACGGAATCGTCCGTACATTCTTCGTCTTCACAGCCAATTTCATTTGAAGTCCGGGTCCACCGAAAGTACAACCCAGAAGTGATCACGCAATATAATATTGTACCAGGTTTAATCGGTGTGATTTTGACGCTCACGCTCGTGATGTTGACGGCGTTGGCGATCACGCGGGAACGCGAACGCGGTACGATGGAAAATCTACTGTCGATGCCCGCCACGCCACTCGAAACATTATATGGGAAAATCACACCTTATATACTGATCGGACTACTTCAGGTCACTTTTATTCTGGTCATCGCCATACCGCTGTTCAAAATTCCATTTGAAGGCAAGTTATGGGAACTGTATCTGTCGGCATTTTTACTCATTTTGGCTAATTTGACCGTAGGCGTTCTGATTTCATCCGTAGCCAGAAGCCAATTGCAGGCTATGCAGATGACGATTTTCTGGTTTTTACCTAATATCTTACTGACGGGTTTTATGTTTCCCATCGCGGGTATGCCCATTTGGGCCCAATGGATCAGTCGCATCATTCCCCTGACTTATTTCCATCATCTCATGCGCGGCATTTTGCTTAAAGGCATGACAGGAGCGGAGTTATGGCACGACCTGTGGCCAATTCTCCTCTTTACAACGTTGACGATGTTCGTCGCGGTTCGGACCTATCGCCGTACACTCGATTAAATACATACTTGACAAAAATACATCGAGATACAAATACACAAATATGAGTGGAACATTTCTTCGCTTCCAACATTCCTCGATGACGTTATTTGGTCCACATTTTCTTCATCGTATCGACACAACCGAGCGGATTTTTCGAAAATTGCGTCCAACCGAATAAAATTTGACCGCGAACCACATCTTGGTGCTGCTGATTATATTCCAACTGACGCGAAAATTGGTCGGGCATCTGCCACGGATCGTCCTCGCCACCCGTACCAATCCGATGGGCCCCCATACCGATCACCAGTTTCACTTGGGGATGTTTCCGGCATAACGCGATCCACCAATCGGCCACTTTGTCGTAAGGAGCGGCTTTTGTCTCGAATGCCCAGTAAACCTGTGGGGTTATATAATCGATATAACCATTTTCGACCCAAGTGAGCGAATCGGCGTAAATGGCGTCGCAGGATGCCAAGCCGCTCGTTTCGGAACCACGTGGATCGCCGCTCCGATTACGCCAAATGGCAAACGGACTCACACCGAACACGATCTCATGTTCGGCTGTGCTGGCTCGTTGAATTTTTTTGTGCAGTTCACGTAGCAGAACGCTCACATTGTCTTGCCGCCAATCGTGTATGGAATCAAATTTTTTGCCATATTTCGCAAAGGTTTTCGCATCGCCAAACTCAATCCGCTTCCCATTCGCGTCATTTTTCGGATAGGGATAAAAATAGTCATCCATATGAATGCCGTCCACGTCATAATTTTTGACGATCTCCATTGCGGCATCGAGAATATACTTCCGAGCGGCAGGATTCCCCGGATCGAAATACATTTTTCCATCAGCGTACGGCACGACCCAGTCGGGATGTTTTAACGCAGGATGTCCCTCGCAAAACCCGGACAAATCGGCTTTCCATTCACCCGTCGCCGAGTCTTTCACCGCGCCACCGGTACTGATTCGGTATGGATTAATCCACGCGTGAAGTGCAATGCCACGTCGATGAGATTGCTCAATCCAAAAACGAAGCGGATCGTAGCCTGGTGCTTTTTGCCCTTGAACGCCAGTAAGATATTTCGACCAGGGAAAGAATTTAGACGGATAAAAAGCGTCCCCCGCAGGACGCACTTGGAAGACGACGAGATTGAGTCCCATCGTCTGAGCTTGCTCGAGAATCTGGACCGCCTCAGCTTGCTGCTCAGCGTCGGAAAGCCCCGGTTTACTTGGCCAGTTAATATTGCTAACCGTGGCGACCCATGCCCCACGCACTTCCGTTTCGGCGAACCGGGTCGAAGTTTCACCCGCGTTGGCAAACGATCCTATCCCCATGAGCAATCCGCAGAGCATCCATCCGATTCGTATCCATGAGTGAGTTCCTAACATTTTCATTTTTCAATTCATCTTATGGTTTATTTTTCCACCGATCCAATATCCATCAGGTATGCAGCAGAACGAAAAATCGATACAATAGGGATATTGATCCCGATGCCCGCAAGGAGTTTGCCAGATGAACGTACCGTCCGACTACCGATTCAGTCGCATCCATCGAATCCGTCGAACGCCCGAATTTCAGCGAGCGTATCAGTATCGTTGTGCGGTAAGCGATTCGCGATTGTTGATTTTTGCGATCGCGAATAGAACCAATCAGACGCGGATTGGTCTGTCCGTGTCACGCAAAGTGGGCGGGGCGGTCGTGCGAAATCGTTGGAAACGATTACTGCGGGAAGCGTTTCGACTCCAACGTGCATCATTGCCGATTGGATTGGATCTCGTCTGTATTCCGCGTGGTGAAACGATTCCAGAGCGTCAGCAGCTCGAAAGATCGTTTCGCGAATTGACACACCGTCTGACCAAAAAGCTGGCGAAAATGCCACCCGTGCCACACGCCCCCCAAACAGGCATAACCAATGGGTGAACGTATGTCGAATTCCTGGCTACATGGTGGACCGTAAACACGCCAAGCAAGCCACCGCATCATGGTGTGACGAGGCCAAACGGGGTGGTAACAGAGCCAAACAGAGTAACAGAGCCAAACGGAGTATTACAGCACCCAAACGCAAACAGCGAGCATAGCCATTGTGATGAGCATTGGAATCAGAGCGGCGACAACCCCTAGATCAACGTACGCTTTTTTCGGCGTCTGTCCACAGATGGCGAAAAGCGAATTGACCAATCCACAGTGCGGCAAACAGGCTAGGCCGAGCGACGACATCGCGGCGAATCGGTGCATCCACTCCATCGAAATTCCCTGAGCGATGGCCGCGTCCGCATAGGTCGCTCCCATATCTTTCAGTACGAGACTCAATCCACCGAGCGGCGAACCAGTCGCCAAGCCACCCAACTGCATCGCGACAAATTGCGATAGTAGCGGATTCTCGAAAGCGTTGAAACAAAGTGGTTTAATCGCCAAAAACGACGGAAGCGAAACGATAACCGCTCCGAAACCGACGACTGCCGCCGTATTGAACGTGGGCAAAAGCGAGCCAGTCGCCCCCGCGGCAAAGACGCGATTCAACGCATCCCATTTCCGGAAATAAATGACGCCCATCAGCACAATCGCCACAAAAAGAGCCAAAATCAGCGACCAATTGGCAACGACCGCCATAGGTTTGGCCAGATTAAATGGGGCATCTTGCAAGAATTCTAACGTTTTTTTAGCCGCATCTGAAACGAAGACGAATTCCGACAACACGTAATTAGCGACCAAAACCAGCAGAAGCGGCATCACCGCAAGCCAAAACGGAGGATCGCTGAGTTCCTTTTCCGCAGAGTTTACCGCAGCCTTGGCGACGGACCATTCAGGATCGAACCGCTCGCCGCGACGATTATACCGTTTTAACTGCCAATCGAGATACCACCAGCCAGCCAGGAGCATCAGAACGGAGGCTATTAAGCCGATGCCCCACGCCGAAGCCGTCGTCGTGCCGTAAAACTGGCCCGGCAGCACGTTATGCAACTGAACCGCGCCAGGTAACGCCGCACACGCCGCCCCCATACCGCCCAAACCAATCGCGGCGGGAACGAGCCGCGGTGCGTAATCGGCCTCTCGAAACAAAACAACCGCCAACGGTAAGATAGCAAAAACAGCCACGAAGACCGAAACACCGCCATACGTCAATACCATGCACGACAACGCGACCGCCGTCACCGCGTGCGACGGACCGAACGACGCCGTGATTCGCTTGGCAATCACACGAGCCGAACCACTCTCCTCCATCATCTTCCCGAAAATCGCACCGAGCAAAAAGATCGGGAAATTATCGATGATGAATTTTCCCAATGCGGACATATAAATTTGCGTATAATAGGCAAGTGCTTGCGATGGAACGACACAACAAGCAGCCAGAATCGCCGCCAATGGACTGATAACCAACGGACTCATACCGCGATACGACGCGTAAATGAGCAACACAACCGCGACGATAATACCCAATAGAGCGAAATTCATTCGATCATTCCTAGGATGCTGTTTTTACGTACTGTTTTTTTGGATTATACGCCTGCTTGGATGGAAATGCAACGGAATACGACGATCACCAAAAAAATATGAAAAAGAGTGAAAAACGCCACCGCGAACGCCATTCGCCCATTCCGTGGAAGAAAAGAAAAAAACTCTTGGGGATAAAATTGTATTTCGTGAGCGAATCCATTATATTGTGCTTAAGTCGAGTGGTTGGAAAGCGATGAGCGCGGACGGTCTTTGGACCATCTGCAACCGAGGCTTCCAGCGGTTCCAGATGAACGGAATCCGATTGATTCCCATCAAAAACGCGGCCATTGCGTATTTTGTCGTCTACATGAGAACTTAACTCAAAGCGATTTGAGACCAAACAAGTGGACGCTAAAAGATCGCAGGCATCGGGGCCAGAATTCCGTGGAACAAACGTCCATTCGACGTCCTTCATTTGAAAAATAACGTGTATGAGATCGTATCGTATACAAGAACCCAAGGAGTAATGAGATGAAGCCGATTCGTGTTGCGGTCATTGGTTGTGGTTTTATGGGACGTACCCATGCGAACGCGCACTGCCAGGTGAACCATTTTTTCCCGGAACTGGAACACCACCCCGTGTTGCAGGTTGCCGTCGCGCATCCGAGTGAAAAAGAAAAATTGGAAAAATACGCCAAAACATGGGGATTCGCCGAAACCTCGACCGACTGGAAATCCGTGGTCGCGCGTGACGATATCGATATGATCGACGTCTGCGTGCCGAATAATCTCCATGCGGAAATCGTGATCGCGGCGGCCAAGGCCGGAAAAATCATCTCGTGTGAGAAACCACTCGCGATGAGTGTCGAACAGGCAATCGAAATGCGTGACGCGGTTGAAGCCTCCGGCGTGCCCCATATGATTTCGTTCAACTATCGTCGTGTGCCCGCCGTGTCGCTTGCCAAGCAGATCATTGGTGAAGGTCGTATCGGTCGTCCGTTTCACTACCGTGCGACGTACAACCAGGATTACACCATCTCAACGAAAGTGCCGCAAGGTGGTGCCGCGCTGTGGCGTCTGGACGCGAAAGTGGCCGGTTCCGGGGTAACGGGCGACCTGCTCGCGCATTCAATTGACACCGCCGAATGGCTCAATGGACCGATCAAACGACTCTGCGCTCATACAGAAATCTTCGTGAAAGAGCGTATGCACATCGAAACGGGCAAGATGGAACCCGTCACAATCGACGACGCCGCGATGTTCATGGCCATCTTCGAAAATGGTTCGATCGGTACCTTCGAAAGCACACGTTACGCCCGTGGTCGCAAAAACTACAACACTTTCGAGATGAATGGCGAATTCGGCGCGTTTCACTTCGATCTCGAACGTCCGGAATATCTCCAATTCTTCCGTTACGCCGATCCCGATACCGGCAAAAAAGTAGAAGATCACCTCACCGGTTGGCAGGATATCCTCGTCACCAATAGCGAACATCCGTACATGAGTCATTATTGGGTTCCGGGAACGATGATTGGTTATGAACATACGTTCATCAATGGTTTGTCTGACTTCCTGAAGAGTATGGAAGGCGGGCCAGCTTACGAACCGAGTATTCGTCAAGCGACACGCACCCAGGCGGTCTGCGACGCGGTCGTCAAGAGTGCGAAGGAAGAGCGTTGGGTCGAAATTTCCGAGTTGCTTCCATAATGTAGGCCGTCGTCACGCGGGCCGTCCCTCCACCATGTGGTACGAACGGTCGGCCTGCTGTGCGATACGAACCGTTTGGGGTTCCGCCTCGTCGTATTTGTTGGTTGGGGGAGGAGATTCCAAAGCCCTGTGGGTGATCGAACGGGCTAGAGCTGTGGGGAGTCTGTGTAAAAGTCGGAGATTTATCGGTTGTAAACCCAAAATTCATTCGAAGGAGCTGAACGATGCGATATTTCATCCATTTATTGGTCATGGTGTTCGTATCTACATGCTACGGTTCACTCTGGGCTGCGGATTCTTCGCAACCGGTCGCGATGGAAGGAGAGATGGTATCGCCCACGGTACTCAAAATACCCTCTGTCCATGTGCCAGGCACCCTCGTTGTGGCGCGGATTGACCTGACGAAAATGGATGCTGAAACGACGGTGACACAGCTTGAGTCGCTCTACGCAAAATGGATAGAATCGGAAGAGCTGACCAGCGAACAGCAAACCTTAATCCGGCAGAAGTGGGACGCTTTCGTTTCGCAAATTGGGGATAACGCACCTAACGCACTCATTTCCGAGATGTTGGTCACGGATCCCGGCGCCGTTGTTTCGGATTTGGGACGTGCGACAATCGCTCAAATTCGAGAGGTATTCGGCATAGATCGGATGACCCTCTTTATAGGGCCGGAAGAGCCGATGGATGGCATCGCCCCAGTCGGCATCGCCCTTCATAAAGCCGAAAATCCAAATTTGAATCGTTCGTTACTGGCGGCCCTCACACTCAGTCGAGAATTTTTCGTCGCGGAAGACACCGATACGATGGCAATTTTCCCCTGCCATACGTGGCGTTACTCTCGTAGGAGCATGAGCCAATCTGAAGTGGGAGAGACTCAGGCCATGGTGTTCATGCTGCGTTCGTCGTTCGGTGCGGTCCCCAAGCGGTTCGTCGAGGCGTTAAACGCTCCGGAGTTGGGCGACATGGCGATCCAAATCGTTATCGATCCGGTCCCCTGCATGAAGAACACTCATTTTACGAGAAATTTTGCCGAAACTTTTGGAACACCGGCCTTACGCGCGGCACAATCCACACGAGCCATCTCTATCGGCTTGGATCCGAATACGCTTCGATGCGTCGTGTTATGTCAAACGGATAAAGCATCCTCGGCGAAACTCGTCCAAGCGGTTTTGGTCGAAAAGTGTGGAAAGATGTTCGCGGGCACGAATGTGACGGAAGCGGATCGCAAGGCGTTCATTGAGCGGCTGTTGCCACAGCCAGAGGGAACGACGGTCAAGATTCAAATTGATCCGACTTTTTGGGACGACGTCACGGTCAGTCGCGCATGGTCCACGCTGATCCGTCAATGGTGTAATGAGATTGTGGCGGGTATGAATCGCGATCGATCTTTCACTTTGTGCTCCAACCACCTCAAACAGCTTATACTCGCGATGCTCTGCTATTATGATACCAACCGCTCTTTTCCGCCCGCCTACACAGTTGATACGGGGGGGCGACCCCTTCATTCATGGCGTGTGTTGGTCTTGCCGTACCTCGGACAAAAAACGCTGTACGATCAAATTCGGCTGGACGAACCATGGGATAGCGAGTGGAATCGTCAATTTCACGGTCAAATGCCGGAAATATTCCGCTGTGGACAAGCCGTGGTCGCTGGAGCGGATCCCCAAAGCGAAACGGTTTACAGTCTCATCACCGGTCCGGATTCCAGTCCATTGCCCACCCCGACAGTCGCCTCGAGATCGGACGATCATTCCAATATAGACGAAGATACCAATCCATCTGGAGTATCCATGGCTTCGATTACCGATGGATCGTCCAGTACGATAGCCATCGCAGAGCGTAAGAAACCGGTCTGTTGGATGCGACCGGACGATGCGAATATTTCGGATGCGGCGGCTTACGAAGGAATTAACGTGGCAGATAACGGTATCGGCGCCCACCACGGCGACGGTCCACAGGATCAAACACCGGTCGCCATGTACGACGGGGCCGTGCGAAGCTTGCCCATCACGCTGGCCCGCGATGTCTTGAAAGCTCCGATAACCCTTAGCGGAGGGGAAACCTTAACGATTCCATAGCCTGAATCCATGGGTGTTTACCCTCGATTTTGCGGATAAAACACCCATCCGTGGAACCGATTTATTCGGAAAATGATCGGGTAGAACCGTCGGAACGCTCCGACGGCATTCCCTCTTTTTTATCCTCGGATCCCATCGTATCCGAGGCCTTTTTCTTCGCGTTCGCTTCGGCTTCTATGGCTCGATCGGTTTCCGAACGGCCCATCCAAGAGGACAACGGTTGTGAGGTCGAAGCCTCGGACCGCGGTTGCGCGACAGACACGTTGGATAAATTAGGAAGATTAGTACCATTCGGAGATTTGGACGTCTCGGAAGAGGATACGTTAGGCGCGGTGCGAGTCGTGTCATAATGGTGGTGTAACATGCGTCGAATGCCATCGGACACCTGTTGCAGCGGATTCACGTCGGGTGCTCGCCGACAAGGTCTATGTTCCATTGCCGTTACCAATAATGTATTCGACAAAAGAAGCGTATTCGGCAAAAGTACCCGTTCGGTCGTTTGTTCCTGTTCCAAAACGGTATAACGTAAATTGACCTCGAGAACACGCCCTTTGAAACTTTGCACTTGGATATGATCATGGCGTCTAAATGGTTTGTAGATCAGGATTTGCATTCCAGCGACAGCGTTCGAACAGACCTCTTTCATCGCCAATCCCACTGCCAAGCTTGTAATTCCCAAGCTCGTGATCAGTGGTGTCACGTCAATGCCGAACTGACCTAACGCTGTCGTTCCACCCACAGTCCACAGTCCTATTTTTGCTATTTTCGCCAAAGTCTCCACAATATCTGGATTAATATCTTGGTGTGCTCCATACAGTTCTAACAATTTACGCAACCAATTCGCGATAAGCCAAAAAACACCAAAAACGAGCAGTGCGCTGAGAATCCGCTCGATCCCTTTCCATGCACTTTCGCCAAGATGTTCAATGAGCCAACTTCGCATCGTTTGCACCGGTTGGCTTTGAATCGTTTCAAAAATGGTTTGTGGTAACGCTTGTGTTACATTTTGCGAAGCCTCTTCATTTTGTGAATTTTGTTTAGACGCTCCAGATTGTTCGGACAGTTCAGTTGTTTGTTCTACACCACCCTTTGGAGTGACCCGCGAATCATTTTCACCCGGATGACTTTCCGCTACGTTGAGTGGTGCGGCAAACTGGGACGTCATGGCTGAAGCTGCGGACAAACTAGGCGCCGGCTCGGTCGAAACCGCAGATACCGGGGTTGTGTCAATAGATGTGATATTCGGGAAAACGTCGTTTGCATGGGTGGGGGGATTGGTCGAAGCGGGAACCTCAGCTGCTCGGCGGGAGGTCGCCGACGACACTTCCTGGGGAACGCGTGCCGCTGGAATCAGACGTACCGCCGGAATCCGCTGAATACCGGATGTTGATATTTCGGCATCCGATGTATTTTGACCGCTTGTTATATTCTGCGAGCTCTTAGTATTTTGTGTATTTTGCGATTGCGATGGGGATGGGGGAGAAACCTGACGAAGCTCAGAGGGTTGCGAGCCGCCTAAAATCAACATATTTTGTGTATCTTCCGCATTTAGATTCCCTAAGCCGCAGAGCATACCGAGAAAAGACCCGACGACGACATAAATCAGACGTTGAAAGCAAGTCATTACGAGAAATACCTCATCGATATGTAGTTTCAAGGATCGCTGATGGATTTCAACCGGTTGAATTCCGCAATATTTCTAAATAATAACTATTCTTCCCAATCGTTAAAAGCCGAATATATGGTACAGCCACTCAAATCCTACGAGATTCATAAATGGCGTGGGCTGGATAAGATCCTTTTTGAATCCAGCAGGAAGACTTTTCGCTGAAAATGGTTAGGGAGCGAGTACGAACCAGGCCTTTTCAGATGGAATCCGCAGATGCCCAAAAAGTGGTGAGCGTTTTGTCGAATGATACCTCCACGAGGTTGGGGTATTCGAGCGACGGGGGTGAATCATTTTGGCATCCGCATCAGACTTCAAAATATTTGAGGAAATTATGATATCCACCATTTCGTTTAAGGAAACAAGCGACCAATCCTGCCGAAACTCTCAATGGAATCGTCGTGAGATGTTACGTTATGGCACAGGATTTGGTGCGATGGCGTTTGCCCTATTTGCCGATCAGCTTCGAGCGCGAGCGGCGGATTTATTTGGTTCCACCAGTGCGATTGCGGATACACCGAAGTCGAACACGAGTTCTACATCCAGCAGTCGAGATTCCGCGATTCAAGAATTGGGACGTGTTCCGCTCCAACCGGAGGGACGTCAAACGGTCGAATGGGTCTTGGCCAATATGGGGGTATACCGTCGGATGCCGGTCGAACAGATGCCGTGCGACCCGACGTTGTATCGTTTTTGTGTCGAAAATCCGGATGTCGTTATTGCGATTTGGGAAGTACTCAAAGTAACTCAGCTACGAGCGGAACGCAAAAGTCCGGATTTATTCCACATTTACGATACCGCCGGCATGGATGGTTACGTCCAGATGCTTCATCATAGTGAAAACCGCCACGTGGCGTTTGTCGACGGCATGTATCAGGGTTCGTTTTTCCAAGGTAAGATTCGAGGACGCGGTATTTTGCTTTTGGCGAGCAATTATCGTCAAGGCGAAGATGGTACGCCATGGGTCGATTGCCAAATGGACGCTTTTTTCAACGTAGAACCAGGCGGCGTCGAGTTTCTTACACGGACGCTCATGCCCGTGGTCGGAAAGACGGCAGATACCAATTTCGAACAGACAGTCGGATTTTTAGCACATCTTTCTCGCACAGCGAAAGAACGCCCCGCGACGATTCCATGGCTCGCTCAGCAAATGGAAGCCGTGCCGTCAGAAGTGCGAAATCAGCTCGTGGCCATCACAGCTCCCACCGCATCAAACACGCTTCCAGAAGGGGTGCTGCCTAGCGAAATGACCACCAACGTGGCGCGTGTACCCGTTCCGACAAGCGACCAAGTCCCGATGCCGATCGCCCCGGAATCGGTTTCGAATGGAGTACCTAGCGGTGCTTCGACGAATGCGGCGCCAGACGCTCCGTGGAATCGCGGCAATGGGGCGAGTATCGCCAATCCTAACGGACTTTCCACTACGACAAACTATCCGCATACCGCCGCCAATCAGCGAGTGCTCTACTCTGATAATCCGCTTCGATAGTTCACCATGATAGCCCGCTGTGATAACCCATCGTGGCAAGGTTTCATGACACGCGTTTCCCCCGACAAAGTGTTGCGGGGGTCATTTTTCCCCGTCGCTTAGGAGATGGAAAATCGCGTTGATCATCCGTTCCGCGGCATTCGGGTCGGGTGCTAACTAGGCGATTGTCCGAATCGGACGACGGGACGGTCTGGGCGGTGGAACGAAAAACGCCGTACCGGGTTCCACAATACGCAATTGACCATGGCTGCGCGGGACGAGCTCACGGATGGCGGCTTCCGAGAGAAACGCGATCCGAATATTCGGTGGTTCCCACGCCAGTTGGGTGATGAGGTATTGTGCCGCGTGCAACCGAATGCGAACAATCCGTAGCAGCGTCTGTACTTCCGGTGGAGGTGAGCCGAATCGATCAAAAAATTCCTCCTCAATCACACGATATTCTTCCGGCGTTTGGACGCGGGCGATCCGACGGTACAGCTCAATCCGATCACGCATCCCTGGCACATAAGCATCCGGAATAAAGGAGTGAAGCGGAAGATGGACTTCACATTCGAACAGCCGTTTGGGTGGTAGCTTACGCAATCGCGCGACCGCTTGTTCGAGCAGCTGGCAATACATTTCGTAACCAACCGCCGCGATATGTCCCGATTGTTCCGTCCCGAGCAGATTTCCAGCTCCACGAATTTCCAAATCTCGCATGGCAATCTCGAATCCTGAACCGAGATTACTGTATTCTTCAATCGCACGCAATCGTTTGAGCGCATTGGGATTGAGCAATTGAGTCGGATTCAACAGCAGATAGCAAAATGCCTTATCTCGATAACGTCCCACCCGTCCACGAAGTTGGTGTAAATCGGCTAAACCATAACGACTGGCCTCATCGATAAAAATCGTATTCGCCGTCGGAATGTCGAGACCGCTTTCGATAATCGTCGTGGCCAGCAAAAGATCGTACCGATGGTTCAAAAAGTCGAGCATGACCTGTTCCAGCTGTTCATCCGGCATCTGGGCATGTCCGACGCAAATTCTCGCTTCCGGCACAATCCACTGGAGCGTTTCCGCCACCCGCTGGATGTCGTTCACGCGATTGTGCACAAAATAAATCTGACCACCGCGATGTAATTCTCGCAATACCGCCTCGCGAACCACCTCCGGATTGAATCGCAACACCTTCGTCTCGACCGCCAACCGATCACGCGGTGGACTTCGCAACGCCGAAATATCTCGAATTCCAAGCACCGCTTGGTGAAGCGTACGTGGAATCGGCGTCGCGGTCATCGTCAAAATATCGACCGTAGACCGCATCTTTTTCAACCGTTCCTTCACCTCGACTCCAAACCGCTGCTCTTCATCAATGATGATCAGCCCCAGATTTTTGAATCGAATATCGGTCGAACCA
>JAQVKF010000213.1 GCA_028694795.1 Thermoguttaceae bacterium
CGATATCAAAATGTTCTACGGCGGGCCGAAAGAGGCGGTGATGCACGCGATCTATCGGCAGAATTTTGGATTTACCTATCTCATTATCGGTCGTAAACATGCCGACGCCCCGTACCACGACGGTACCGCGATTTGGGGCGATTTTGATGCGCAAACGATTTTTACAAAGCTGAACGGCGAGCTGCTGATTTCGCCATTGAATGTGGGTTTTGCCGCGTTTTACGCTTCGATTGGTCGGGTAGATCTGATGGAAAATCATACGGACGAGAAACCCGTTTTCATTTCTGGCAAGGAAGTGCGCCGTTGCCTCATAGCGGGTGAACCGGTCGATCCGCGGATTATGCGTGAAACGACGGCGGAAATTTTGACTCGTGCCATGAAAACCTTTTACTAGACGTACAAACTGCCGCATTGGTGAGTATGGTCCGCCGATTACGGCCACGTTGTTCTCGACAATTGGCTTTTTACTAGAGTTTGTTCATATAAATGCTGTGCCATTTTAACCGATGTTGCGGCTCGTGTGTATGGTAAAAAGTTTTGGAAGGGGTGTTTGAGGGGAAACTTTTTGCAAAAAGTTTCCTCTCCTTGATTTTACTTCACCCCAAAAAAGTTTGACGAAAAAGCATTTTCCTCGAAAATACGCAAACTTTTTATCTGACGCTGGTACAGCCGTTCGGCGAATCGCTTCGCCATCGCCCCGTTGTTTCGGGACTATGGCCTCGGTTTACGATTTGTCATTTGTCCGATGGAGTCGAGTCTGTAGGGCGCGGAAACGGCTGGAAAGCCTAACTGTAGGGTGTCGCCGCCGTGTCATGGTGGGTAATTGGTTTGGACGGTCATGTTGGAGTGGAATTTGCCAGGAGACGTCTCAAAAAGTCTCGTCAAAAAATAGGAATATAGTTGCATCGGCGGGTGATGCTGATGTATACTAATTCTCAAATGATAATCGGATGGTCTGTTCATCAATGAGGAGCTTTGAATGAAATTGTTTCGATGTGGTTTAATTAGTTTCGGCATATCCGTGCTCTTTCTGATTAGTGCGATGGTTCTGGCGAGCGAACCGTTTGGCGAATTGCCCGATGGTTCAAAAGTCGAAGTCTATACGCTGACGAATAAGAATGGTATGCAGATGCGTGTGATGAATTACGGAGCGACGGTGCTTTCGATCACCGCGCCGGATCATGACGGCAAGATGGCCGACGTGGTGCTTGGCTGCGATACACTCGACGGTTACGTGGCTGGTGTGCCGTATTTCGGTGCTGTCGTCGGACGGTATGGCAATCGTATCGCGAATGGAAAATTCACCGTCGAAGGCAAAGAATGCACCCTGCCGCTGAATGATAAAAATGGCGGCATCGAGTGTTCGTTGCATGGCGGGCTGAAAGGGTTCGACAAAGTGATTTGGGACGCGTTCCAGAAAACCGGCGACAACTCCGATACGCTCGTTCTCCACTACCGCAGCAAAGATGGTGAAGAAGGTTATCCCGGCAATTTGAACGTGTACGTCGTTTACACGTTGACCGATCACAACGAATGGGTCATCCATTATCGTGCGACGACCGACTCGCCGACCGTGTTGAATCTGACGCAGCATACCTACTTCAATTTAACGGGTGCAAAACGCGATATTCTCGACCATCAGATGATGTTGAACTGCGGCCATTATACGCCGACGAATGCCGGATTGATTCCGACTGGCGAGATTGCCACAGTGGAAGGGACACCGATGGATTTCCGGACGCCGACCGCGATCGGACAGCGGATTAACGAAGATTTCGAAGCGTTGAAATTGGGTGGCGGCTACGACCACAACTGGGTACTTAGCCGTACGACCGATAGCGAGCTGGAACTTGCCGCTCGTGTGAAAGAGCCGGAAAGTGGACGTGTTCTCGAAGCGTGGACGACGCAACCTGGTGTCCAGTTCTACGCCGGGAACTTCCTCGATGGAACGCTTACGGGCAAAAATGGTGTGAAGTACGAAAAACGATTCGGATTCTGCCTCGAAACGCAGCACTATCCCGACTCGCCAAACCAGCCGAATTTTCCGACGACCGAGCTGAAACCGGGCGAAACCTACACGCAAACGACCGTTTTCAAATTCCTTGCCGAGTAGTTGAATTTGGCGAATAGTTAAATCCAAGACAGCTACACTGCGTTGCAGGAAAGCGTCTGGGGTATATTGGCTTGGGGTACGCCACGCTACATTGCCGAAAATGATTCGGTGTCGTGATCGAAATTCTCGTTGGGAGGATGGGAATTTTTTGGTTTTTTGTGGATACACGGCTTTCACGGGAGTTTTTTCGTGGAAGCCAACCTTCTAAATTCGTTCGATATTCATTTCCAGGGCCGGAATCATGCCAGGGCTGGAGATTCGTAGTTATAAACGTTATCGGATGGAACGGGATTTGACGGAACCACTCCCTGTGGAGCCGGCAATGCCGCAGGGCTATGCACTGATTCCGTGGTATAACGAATTATTGCGTCGTCATGCAGAGGTCAAGTATCTCAGTTTTTGCAATACGATTGACGCGGAAGTGCTGCCGCTTTTGTCCACCCAGGAAGGGTGCCTGAAAGTGATGCGAGCGATTGTCGAACGGCGGAATTTTCTGCCGTCAACGACTTGGTTGATGGTCTATACCGGTGGATATGCTCAGGCAATTGACGCTGTTTTTTCCGAAAACGCGAGGGAACGCGAGGCGAAAATATCGAATGATCCATGGATGACGGAGGCCGATTACCGTGGAGCTTGGGAGACTGTCGGGGTGCCTGTACATGTACAGACGTTCCAAACTTCTGGCCATAGGACCTATGTTCCCATTTCGCCTTATGAGACTTATTGTGGAGCTGCATTTCGCCATTATCGTACCGCCGCCGATGCGAGCGAGACGGGCGTGGGCGGCAATCGAGTGGTTTACGCATGTGGTACGATTCAGGGGTTGTACGATCCTGTAAGCACGTTGGGGGCGATTCAAAACGTTGGGGTTCTACCACAATATCGCCGACAAGGATTGGCGACATTACTTCTCTGGTACGCGTTGCGAGCATTCCGTGAACTCGGTTTGTCACGAGCATTTTTGGAGGTGACTGCGATCAATACGCCCGCCATTCAACTGTATCAGCAGTTGGGATTCCAGATTGCGTGTGAAGTTTCCAAAACGGTTGAAATTCCGCGTGGTATACGCCGCTGACCGCGGATTTTCCCGATGTCGATGGTCGCTCATGCCGGATGATATTCTGTGGGGCCGTGGATACCCGATTGACCGTCCGGAGGATGCGGAATTTGGGGACCAAAATTCTACAAAAGTCGTGACGATTGCTCTGGACAAGTCACGTGGATTTGCTACACTCCCGCGCCGGAGTTGATGGCCGGGATGGGCGAGATGGTGCATGGCGTGAGGTTCTCTACTTCGCGGCGTTTGTTCGGGATCATTCGGCTTCCACAACGTACGCAGGAATACCATAAGGAATACGGTTATGTTCGACAAATTTGGTCGTTATTCATTTTCGTGGTTGACATGGATGCGTGAATCCGCGGCAGTTTCAGCGGGTTTGGCCTTATCGGTTTTGGTTGGGCTTTTCCTTTTGTCCGGTTGCGCGCGGCTTCAAGCCTCCATCGATAGTTGGCGAGGTCCAGGGTTCACCGATAATAAAGAAAGCGAATATGTCGCTGAAATACGCGATCAAGACGAAGAGAAACCTTCGGATTTTGGTACCGTAACGACCAAAGGTCGCGAAATTGAACGTTCCTTAGGTCAATAGATCTTCGAATTACATGGAATTTTGTTTCTCAGCTGGTCGGAATTCCAATGTGGGGTTCGCTTTAGGTGGGAATGCATCGTGCCCGGAAGTCTTCCAATCGCGGAATTTCCGAACCAACACCAGATGTATCATCTCGTTTAAAATGGTTGTTGTCGGGGCGATTTTGTACTTTAAATCACTGTTCCGATCTCAAAAGTAGACGGGCGTTTCCCCCGGATAGCTTTTCGTCCCCTCGTCTTGACTTCTTAGTCGAACAAGAATTTCCGAGTAGACTATTCTGATAAGATGGGTCGTATCGGTAAATTGGCGATCAAATTCTCGAATTCTGTTTCCGTCAGAATCGGAAGATGGAGCGTCTTAGCTTTATCGAGTTTGCTTCCCGCATCCGTTCCCGCGAGAACGTATGACGTTTTTGACGAAACCGATTTCGAAACTTTGCCACCAAGCGATTCAATGCGTTCCTCAACCTCTTCACGGGTCGATTTTTCCAATGTTCCCGTGACGACAAATGTTTTGCCCGAAAGTGGACCAATCACGTTTAGTTGTCTAATAGTATTCATTTGTACACCACACACCCGCAAATCTTCGATCGTCTTTCGTCCCTTTTCCGAATGAAGCCATTGGAAAATACTGTTGGCGATCGCTACCCCAATGTCTGGAAGAGAACTGATCATTTGAACATCTGCGACCATGAGTGAGTCGATGGAACCAAATGCGTTGGCGAGCGTTCTCGCCACTTTTTCGCCAATTTCTGGAATTGCCAAGGCGTAAAGCAAGTGGCCGAGGTCATGTGTGGAACGACTTTCTGCAATGGCCTCAATCAGTTTTTTAGCCGAGTTTGTTTCTCCTGTATTAAAAAGCATCCCTTTTTTTTGAAGTGTTTTTTGATATCCTTTCGGTTGCATGATAGGTAGAATATCATTTTCTTCCAATCGATATAAATCCCCTATGGATTTCAAGAATCTTGCGTAAATAAATTTTTCTACCCACTTATCATTTAATCCTTGGATATTCATCGCCTTACGACTGGCAAAATGAACGATTCGTTCTTTTAATTGGGCGGGGCATTCAGGCGAGATGCAGCGAATGTAAACCGTGTTGGGATCTTTCACTAACGGTGAACCACACATAGGGCAAATATCTGGAAAAATATACACTTGTGGCATGTGGTCCGGATCACGTAAGTGGGTTTCCGCTCGGACCACTTGCGGAATAATCTTACCTGCCTTCGCTACAATCACACGATCACCAATACGAAAGTCTTTCCGCGCGATTTCCTCCGCGTTGTGCAAACTTGCCCGCTGTACTTTTGTACCCGCAATCACGACGTAATCCCGCCGGTTTTCGACACCGTCGTATTGCGGATCTACCAATTCCGCTACAGGTGTCACGGTTCCTGATTTACCCACTTGGCATTTAATGTCATGGAGTTTTGCTTCGGTTTCATATTTTTCAAATTTATAAGCCACGATCCATTTAGGAGATTTCGCCGTCGAACCAATTTGTTCACGCAAATCGAATCGATTCACCTTTAATACAAATCCGTCAATCTCGAATGGCAATTCGTGAATATTTTCCATTAAGGAATGACAGTACGCGATGGCAGAATCGGCGTCCTGAAACAGCGCCGCCTTGGGCGAGGTCGGCAGCCCAAAAGACCGCACCACTTTGAGAAAATCCCAATGGGTGGCCGCCGGAATCGTTTGGATATTTCCCACACTATGCGCCATAAATCGCAAATGTCGTCGCGCACATTCTTTGGGGTCTTTTTGGTGGATCGCTCCCGCTGTTACATTGCGACAGTTGACGATGATTGGTTCGACCGCTTTTTCGTATCGTGTAGGAAGATCATCCTGTTGTACAAATAAACTTTTTTGTCGTTGTACGAGTTGTTTTTCGGTGAAGTTTTTCTCTTGAGACTGTGAAAGCAAAAAAAATTCTAGATCATCGTGAGTCATGTACACTTCACCACGTATTTCGAGCCGTGATGGCATCGGTATTTGGGGGTTCGATTGTAAGACGAGAGGAATGCCACGAACGGTTCGCATATTGGAGGTAATGTCGTCACCCACCTGTCCGTCACCACGAGTGATTGCCTGCACAAAATAACCGTCTTCGTAAATCAACGATACCGCGACACCATCAATTTTTAGTTCCACAACCCATTCGATGGCCTGATGATTTAACGGTTCCAAAACACGAGTTTCAAGAAAATTACGTAATTCACTTTCCGTATAGGTGTTATCAATGGACAGCATGGGCACTTGATGCCGAACTTTCGCAAACCCCTCTTTGTGAGGGTCTCCAATACGATTTGTTGGGCTGTTAGGGGTCGAAAACTCGGGATATTCCGCCTCTAACCCACGTAGCTGATGTACTAACTGGTCATATGCGTGGTCAGAAATCTCCGGTGTCGCTTCTGTATAGTACAATCGATCATGTCGACGAATTTCTTGCCGCAGTTGTTCTATTTGCCGCAAAATGTCTGTCATGATATTCCCGAACCCTTCTCTAGTACTCAAATCCATGAACCCTATTTTTTCATTGTCCCGATGAATCGTTCGGCGAAATGGCTTTCGACACGATCGTGATGTTAAGAATTTTAACAGGGTCAAATTTGATTTCGTACAATTTGGGGATGTATCGCTCCCTCACGCAGCTTTCCTG
>JAQVKF010000214.1 GCA_028694795.1 Thermoguttaceae bacterium
AACCCATGCTTCGAGAGCCGCAGCCAAGGCAAATCGATTTCCATTCGGATCATATCCCCGCGCGGAAATTCGGCTCGCTCCGTAGTCGCCATCCCGATGTTGCGTTGCCAAAAGTTCCAATCGGCTTAACAGTGGTTCGACCAATTCGGGCTGGTCCTCCAACGGGGAATTTGGTCGAGTAACGCACCAGGCGAGTACAGCAGATTCCTCCGCAAATCGTCTAAAATCCCACGGTTCCTTCACCGAATGAAAGCCGCGTTCCCCGCGTGGAAAGGTCCGGCGATACTCCGGCGAAGGCGGCGTGGTATCGATAAAATCACGTCGGATGGCTGTTATCGGATGACAAACAAAGGGGTTATGGTTCCAATCCAACGGTTTAATTATCTTTTTTTTATGCAAATTCGGTGGCGTGGTCAGTCGAGCCGTTAGTTCCGGAATCTTGCGACATTCCGCATATTGCAGTGCCTCGAGATTGTCATCCTCCAGCGAGCGTTCTAAATCGTCCAAACACCATTGATCCACCATATTTTGAAAGCATTCCCATCTTGTGTTGCTTTCGCAAATATCGTCATCGCTGATATTCTTTTTGATTTGCTTATTTTTCGTATCGTGCTTATTTTCGAAAAGCTGACGTAATGTTTGGATGCTGGGTTTCAGTTTCGCCGCAAGAACCTCCCGTTTTTCCTTAACTTTTTGTACATCAAGCAGTTCTGACTCGGTCCAATGGCTCCATTGCGGCGTAGAAATGGCGATATGGATCGGTTTTACCGTACCCCGTACACGAATGAAGAGTTCAATTTTCACGATATGTGCAAGATCAGAAGATGGATTGCCTTGGATGGGAGTGGTAAATTGAGAAAGATCGAGAATTATTTCACGTTGGTCACAAAAATCCAAACGGACCGACTGATTTTGGTTATCGTAATAACGAAAGTGGTTTGGACCGTCTGGCACGAGAAGCCGCACAAAAAGTTGGTGTCCAGAGCCGTCGCCCGTCACTTGGAATCGCAAACAGTCACTTACGAGGCCGTTTATCGAGGTGGACGGTGTCCACTGAAGCCACGTAAAACGATTGGTACCAAAATCACTTTCAAGCAAAACCATGGATGGACTCCACGTGGGATTCTGTGAATCGGATTCTTCACGCGGAAGGAATGTCCAACGAGCATTTGTTTTGGTCGCCCATGTGCCAGCGGTAAACGTCTCTAAGGCAGTGGTAGTGGTAAACGCCTCTGAGGCAAACATCTGCGTCAGAAAAGCTGTATTAAATAACAGTATAAAAAACAGATAAACACATGAATAAAAAATAGATAAATATTTGTACGCGGCCTTGACACGGTCGAAATAGGTTTTCGTAAATATGTTTTTAATGCGTTTCATCGGTTGGTTTTCGATTCTCATGATCACCTCCAATTGTCGGCGATTAACGCTTACGGATGGCGATGGCGGTCGCGGTCGCATATTCTTTGCAGTGGGAAATGGTGATCAAAATTTCATCAATGCCGAGTTGGTCGGCGATTTTCTTGGCTCCACCCGAAAGTCGGATCGTCGGACGACCGCCCAATTCGTTGTGGACCTCGACGTCGCGCCACGTAATCCCCTGAATCCAGCCGGTTCCCAGCGTTTTGAGCACCGCTTCTTTCGCGCACCAACGACCTGTATAATGTTCTACCGCGCTGCCCGGTTGGGCACAATACCGCTGTTCTTCCTCCGTATAAACGTGGTCGAGAAACGCGGTCGGATGCTTTTCGAGCATATGTTCGATACGAGCACACGACGTGATATCCGTGCCAAGTCCTATAATCTCCATCGTCACATATTACCTTTCCTGGGCACTTTCTCAAGAGCTTGCTAAAAAATATGGTAAAAATCTTCTCAACGCGAATCACCGCACGAGACTTGCGTGAAGTGGCGAGATTTTTGAAAGATCTCGCGGGAGAGTTTTATCTCATGATGAAAAATGTTACAATAAACGGAAGTCACGTCATGATATCTTCGGTGGAACCAATTGTAAAGCGTTTGCCGCATATCAACCAACGGTTGGTTTCTCTGGAAGGGGGTCCGGTGAACGTATGCCTAGTTCCGTCGGGCGCCGCGATGGGCGCTTGGGTGAACGAAGGTTTGCCGGAAATACGGACGAATATTCGCCGGAACGACGGATACATCCGTTAGAAAATAGGCATTCCATTGGTATCATTGAGAAATTATATCCGTTGAATCTATATCGTTAGGTGAGAACATGCGAAATCATCGAGTGGGCCTTTGCGGGCTTGGAGGCGTTTTGGTGGCGATCTGTATCATGTTGGCTCAAACGACATCCATTTGTAACGCGAATGAAGGCATGTGGCTGAGCGAAAATCCGCCGCGTCAGCTGCTTAAATCGCAATATCAATTCGATTGTAACGACGCTTGGATCAAGCACTTGCGTCGAAGTTCCGTTCGTTTTAACAACGGAGGAAGCGGATCGTTCTGTTCGGCGGATGGATTGGTGATTACGAACCATCACGTCGGTGCCGACGCTGTCTATAAACTCAGTTCAGAAGGAAACAATCTGCTCAAAAATGGATTCTACGCTCCCACTCGTGATCAGGAACTGCCATGTCACGATCTCGAATTGAACGTCTTGTACGAGGTCGAAGATGTGACCGCTCGGGTTCAAAACGCGGTGAAGTCGGCTGAGGCGACGAATGCCGTGGACGCGAGACGTGCGGTAATCGCTGAAATCGAACAAAACGCGGCGAACCAAAGCGGATTGCGATGTGACGTTGTGACTCTTTATCGGGGTGGACGTTACCATTTGTACTACTACAAGAAGTATACGGATGTACGATTGGTTTTCGCGCCGGAACAACAAGCGGCATTTTTCGGCGGCGACGCCGATAATTTCGAATATCCGCGTTATGATCTTGATATTACGTTCTTTCGCGTTTATGAAAATGGTCAACCAGCCCATATCGACGACTTTTTGACGTGGAATCCTCAAGGTACGCAGGAAGGTGATTTGGTCTTTGTGTCGGGACATCCCGGACATACGGAGCGATTGGATACGGTGGCCCATTTGGAATTTCTGCGTGATGAACAGATGCCGGCGTCAATGGCGTCGTTGTATCGCCGTGAAGTTCTGCTCAAGGCGTATGCGGGACGCTCGCCTGAAAATGCGAGACGTGCGCACGCCGCTATTTTGGGCGTCGAAAATGGGCGTAAAGCACGGGGGGGAATGCTGGATGGATTGGAAACGCCCTCACTTTTCGACGCGAAACGGACGACTGAAGCGAAATTAAAAGAGGCTTTTGCCCAAAAATATCCCAACGCGGCAGCGGGAACCGATCCGTGGAGCCAAATCGAGAAAGCTGTGGCGGCGTGGAGCGATATGCGTGAGTCTTACGAATTATTCGAAGGCGGTACCGCTTTCCAAAGCCGCTTGTTCGGCATCGCTCGGACGCTCGTGCGGCTTGCGGAAGAAAACGAAAAGGCGAACGATATCCGATTGCCGGAGTATCGAGATTCCAACCGCGTCTCGCTCGAATTGTCGCTCTTTTCCGAAGCTCCGATCTATGCCGACCTCGAAACGCTGACGCTCGGAAATTCGCTGGCGTTCGCTTTGGAAACGAGCCGGAACAAGACGAGTGGTTTGAACGCGGATGCGTTCAAATGGATGGACGGCGGGAAATCCATGTCACCTAAACAGTTTGCGGCTTCGCTGGTAACGGGAACACGTTTGGCCGATCTGGCGTATCGAAAAGAACTTGCGAGGGGCGGCGCGGTGGCAATCGCGGCCTCGGATGACCCCATGATCCAACTGGCGAGACAGGTTGATGCGTTTTCGAGAGATTTGCGAACACGGTATGAAACCACCGTGGACGAACCGATGAAACAGGCGTATGCCCAATTGGCCGATCTCCAGTTCGAGGTCTTTGGCGACTCGGTCTATCCTGACGCGACATTCACTCTCCGCTTGGCGTTCGGCATCGTCAAAGGTTATGAGGAAAATGGCCAGACGATTACGGCGTATACCCAATTAGGGGGCGTGTTTGCGCGTCATGAGGAGATGGGCGGTGGCGTTGGAGATGAGGGCGCGTTTGATCTGCCGCAACGTTGGCTCGATGGTCGCCAAACGTTGGATGCGACCGTGCCGTATAATTTCGTTTCGACGGCGGATATCATTGGCGGCAATAGCGGTTCGCCAGTGGTCGATCGGGCTGGACGTTTCGTGGGTATTATTTTTGATGGAAATATCCAGTCGTTGGTGTTAGACTATGCTTTTACCGAAGAACAGGCGAGAGCGACCTCGGTCGATGTTCGCGCGATTATGGAAACATTGCGAAAATTGTACCACGCGGACGCTTTGCTCAAAGAACTGGCTCTGCAGTCTAAATAGTTTAAACGAGATAGTCCAAACGAGGTCGTGATGGTTTTCCAACAGAATGGGTATGGAAAGCGGGTGTTGGTGACTGGTGGTTCCGGTTTTTTGGGGAGCCATCTGTGCGAACGACTGCTTCGGGATGGCGACGAGGTCATTTGTCTGGATAATTTTTATACCGGACGGCGACGGAATGTGGCTCATTTGCTTCATCATCCCTATTTTGAGGTCGTGCGTCACGATGTGACGTTCCCTTATTATGTCGAGGTGGATCAGATTTTTAATTTGGCCTGTCCGGCCAGTCCGCCCCACTACCAAAACGATCCCGTGCAAACGACCAAAACGAGCGTCCATGGGGCTATCAATATGCTCGGATTGGCCAAACGAGTGCGAGCACGCATTCTGCAGGCTTCGACGAGCGAAGTGTACGGCGATCCGGAGGTCCATCCTCAGGTCGAAAGTTACTGGGGACGTGTTAATCCAATCGGAATTCGCTCCTGTTACGACGAAGGAAAACGATGCGCGGAAACACTCTTTTTCGACTATTGGCGGCAGCATCAACTGGAAATTAAGGTCGTCCGTATTTTTAATACTTATGGGCCGCGTATGCATCCCGACGACGGACGTGTGGTGAGTAATTTCATCATGCAGGCACTGCGCGGTGGCGATCTGACCATCTTCGGCGATGGTCGGCAAACCCGTTCGTTTTGCTATGTTGACGATTTAATCGAAGGGCTGATCCGAATGATGGCCAGCCCAACGGAATTCGTCGGACCCGTCAATTTGGGGAATCCGGGCGAGTTTACCATGTTAGAACTTGCGGAAATGATCCTAAGATTGACTCGCTCGAAGTCGAAAATCGTTTACAAACCACTTCCATCGGACGATCCGCGTCAGCGGAAACCAGATATTTCGCTCGCGTCGGAAAGACTTGGCGGGTGGAAACCGACCATTCCGCTTGAAGAAGGATTGAAACGGACGATTGCCTATTTTCGGCAGTTTTTGGGTACGGATGCTGTTGGAAAATAGAATCCATCGGACTGGATACGAAATGATTGGAACGGAAAAACACGGGTAGAAACACCCCATGAAGTGGACGGATATTCCGATTCCATGAAATGGGTACCATTTGGGGAAAGATGGAGTCCGCTGTGCGATTTGTTTTTTGGGAAAATATCGTGAGTCCTCATCGCTCCGCGTTTTTGCGCGCGTTAGCGGAACGTGGTCACGAATGTACATTGATTGTGGACGAAGTCGCCGATGCTCAGCGTTTGGCGATGGGCTGGAAAGTGCCCGATTTAGGAAATGTGCGTATCGTTGCCAATCCCGATGACCGGACGATGCGGGCGGAACTGGATGCTGCGACCACGGAGACGATCCACGTATTAGGCGGATATCGAAGTTGCCGCACAACACGTTTTGCGTGTGCGCGATGTGTGGCGGAAAAACGTCGCTTTGGAATTTGCGCGGAACGTGGTCAAGAATTGGGCTGGAAACAGTATGTCAGACGTCTTTTGGCAAAGTGGGACGCTCGGCGCTATCGAGCCCATTTCGATTTTATTTTACCGATGGGGCTGCTCGGGGTCCGTTGGTATCGTCGGGCGGGCTATGAGGAACCACGTTTGTTTCCATTCCAATATACGGTGGAAAATGTGTTCGACGGGGATACCGACACGATGAACGATGTGTGTAAGCTGGTCCATTTTGATTCGGATGCGACGTGTTCCGGCGATTCCATTTTTCGCGTTCTTTACGTGGGAACTTTTTGGTCGGTGAAGGGTCCCGATCTTTTAATCCGATCGCTGGCCTCGCTAAAGGACATCCGTTCTTGGCGAGCGATCATGATTGGTCGCGGGGTCTCACAAAATGATTGTATGCGGCAAGCACACTCTTTGGGAATTGAGTCGCAAGTCCGATTTCCGGGCTATCAATTCTCCGATTTAGTGACTTGGGTGATGCGGTCTTGTGATTG
>JAQVKF010000215.1 GCA_028694795.1 Thermoguttaceae bacterium
AATCGTAATCCAAATCGAATCGTGTCAAATCACGACCTTCCTGGCGCAGTATCTCGTTGATGTGATGTTGCGGAAAGAGCATTCCACCTTCCGGATGATTCGGAAAGGGAAGGGGCATAAATCCTTTCGGATAAAGACCTTTCGCCCTAATTTCTTCCGGTGTCATCGCGGCAAGAATTTCCCACGAGTCCACACCTTCGGGTAATTTGACACGCACACCGGTTTGGATCGGCTTGCCGCGTGATTGGGTCACATCCTTTGAAGGTTGATCCGAAAGGTCATAACGTTCTGCGAGTAACGCGGCGTGCGTGGCGTTGACAGCCGCTTTCTCCGCGGTCATCTTATGGAAGACGACTTGGAAATCGGGGTCCACGGGCGCTTGGGTATCCAACATCGTAGTGGTCATCGGAGCCGCAACCGATACGGTCGCCGCCGGAACCACTGCTTCCGATGACGCGGCAGGAGCCGCCGTGACGATTGGAGTTGCCGTCACCGTCGCTGGGGCCGGGGTTGTGACTGTCGAAGCCGGAGCGACCGCCGCCGATTTCGCCGTTCGAAGAAGCAACCCCGTGCTTTTCTTTTGTTGTGCTTGAGCCTGTGGCATCGCAAGCAACAGGACACTTAGGAACGTGCCCGCCACAGCGAGCTTTCGTCCCACCATCTTCCACTTGATTACATTAGGCATGCAAAACCCTCCATGCGATCAGGAAAAAACAGCCCAAACATTGGACTAAGATATTCAGAATACAAGTTGTTATGGCACATTATTTTGGCCAATTTCTGCCATTCTCATCAGAATCCGTACAAAAAAGTTTATACACCTTACCGTTCTTTTACGCTTATATTATATCAACGTGTATCTTTCGAGTAGGTAGATTGCGTGAAGAAATGGGGGATATATATTCCTTTTTTGCATTTTTATACCTGTTTCGACGAAAACGCGGCGGATGAAAACTACCTTCAAAACGGTTTTTCCAAGAAAAATCACGAGTAAAACGCCAAATTCAATACGGATGAAACAAGATGCTACCCCTACACGCATTTCACAAAAAAAGCGTTGACAGCCTAATGCCGCCAACGCATTCGTTCGATTTTACAATCCGCGATAGGCACTATTTTTCAGTCTCGGCCACGATAACCAAATCGGACGTACCAATTTTCGCGTCGGTTCGAGTCCTCGGGTCGCTCACCGCGGGAGCGGCGTCCATCGGCACCGTTCCCAAATGGCTTGCCAATGTTTCCGATTGGATCGTTTGAGCAAATTGACGCACTGCAGAAACAATCTCCACATCGTCCGTCGCCAACGTCACCCGAATGCAATCAGTGTATTCACACTTCATTTCCTTACGCACCCCCTGAACGAAGTGGATGATCTCACGCGCAACGCCCTCGGCCAGCAGTTCCGCCGAAAGTTCAGTCGCCAGCACGACTACGCACGCGTCACCTTGTGCTGCCGCCCAACCGGCTTGTGCCTGAAGCCGAATCTGCAAATCTTCATTCGTGAGCATCACCGAATCACCGTCCAAAGCCAATGTCGCCGAACCGGTTTCATTCAATTGGGCCAAGAGTTCCGCAGGGTTCGCTGTCGCCAACGCTTTACGTACAGCCGGCAACTTCTTACCTAACTTTGGACCGAGTCTCTTTAGGTCGGGCAAAACCGAATACGCGATATATTTTTCACCCTGTGAACGCTCGATGAATTCCACTTCTTTCACGTTCAGCTCTTCCGCGATGAGCGCGGCATACGGTCGCAGCCGCTCATCCTCCGCCGTGTCAGTCAAAATGACCTCCACACGCTGGAGCGGTTGCCGCACTTTCAGTTTCGCGCCGACACGCGCCGCTCGGCCTTGCGAAACAATATCGCGCACTACACTCATCCGTCGTGACAGTTCCGCATCCACACGCGATTCCGCCCCGCCTACCGGTTGAATCCAATCGCACAAATGGACACTCTCCGGAACCGTCGTCGCACCCACCCCATTCGAGAACGGAGCGACTGCAAGATTCTGCCACATCGTTTCGGCTAAAAATGGAACCATCGGGGCAATCGTTTTCGAGATTGATAGTAAACATTCATATAGTGTCCAATAGGCGTCCAATTTATCCTGATCCAAACCGTTTGCCCAAAAGCGATCACGACTACGACGCACATACCAATTGGAAAGCGCATCGACAAACGCCGTAATTTTGCCGCACGCCTCATACGTCTGGTAGACGTCCAGCGATTCCGTCACGCCTTGAATCGTCTGGTCGAGTTCACTGAGCATCCAACGATCGAGTTCACTCCGCTGAGAAGCCGGTCGGAAATTCGAAGCCGCCGCGAGTTCCTCCGTTCGCAATTGGCCGGGATTTTGAAGCCACTTC
This sequence comes from Thermoguttaceae bacterium, assembly GCA_028694795.1. Taxonomy (GTDB): domain Bacteria; phylum Planctomycetota; class Planctomycetia; order Pirellulales; family Thermoguttaceae; genus JAQVKF01. The sequence goes on from JAQVKF010000215.1 coordinate 2,365, forward strand.
GCCGGATCAAAGCCGTCAATATTCGCGTAAATCACGAAGAAACTATAGCAATTCCACAATCGCAACAGGAATTCTGGAATGCTGTCCTTGATCGCTTGTTCACTATAGCGAATACTCGTCCACGGCGTTTGATTCGCGTAAAAGTACCATCGCATCGCATCCGCACCGTATTTATCGAAAATCAGGTCCGGGGCGGGATAGTTCTTTTTACTTTTCGACATTTTGAGACCATCTTCACCGAGCATCAGCCCCAAAACAATACAGCTTTTGAATGGGTGCGGTCCCTTCGGTTGGAACGGTCGTACATAGGGCACCCTCTCCAATTGGGCAATTTCCGTCGGTTCTTCGCCGAAAAGAAGTGTACTAATCGCTAACTGACTATAGAACCAGCCGCGTGTCTGGTCTTGCGCTTCGGAAATGAAATCTGCGGGAAACTGGTCTTGCATTCGTGCCGCGGAATCCGCCGCGTGGGGATATCCCCACTGGGCGAAAGGCATCGAACCGGAATCGAACCAGCAGTCGATTACCTCCGGCACACGGTGCATTTTAGCCCCCTCTGCAAACGGCGAATCATATGTAATTGCGTCGATATACGGTTTATGAACTTTCAAATCTTCCGGAAGTTCCGGATCTGCGGCCTTCGCTTTTTCCCAAACTTCCACGCCGGTCATCCCTGGTTTCGCCAACAATTCGTGGTACGAGGCGACCGCCTCCATTTTGCCCGTCTTTTCGCAAACCCAAATCGGCAGCGGCGTCCCCCAATAGCGTTCACGTGACAACGCCCAATCGACGTTCGTTTCCAGAAAGTTACCAAAACGACCATCGCGAATATATTCCGGAAGCCACTGAATTTGCGCATTATTTTCGAGCATTCGTTCTTTGAACTTTGTCGTTCGAATGAACCAGCTCTTACGCGGATATTGAATCAACGGATCTTGATCGGCTCGCCAACAAAATGGATAATCGTGTAGGTATTGCTCTTGATGGAAAAGTTTGCCCTCGTCGCGCAAACGTCGCCAAATATCACCATCCGCCTCTTTGACCCAACGTCCGGCGTATTCAGGAACGATTTGACCATCGAACGTGCCATTCGGGAGTACGGCGCAAATCAACTCCGGACCTTCACCATCGGCAAATTTCTCACGTTCCGCAACCAGTACGTCAAAGTCCACCTCGCCGAACGCCGGCGCTTCGTGGACCAAACCAGTACCGGAATCGGTCGTCACGAAATCGGCGGCGATGACACGCCACGCGACACACGATTCGCCACCCATTCGCAGTTTTCCACGTTTTTGACCATCTTTCTTGTAATAGTAGTCAAATGGCGGAAGATATCGCAAACCGAGAAGTTGCGTACCTTGAAGTGTTCGAACGACGGTGAATTTTTTGCCCACTTTCTTAGCAATCGTTTCGACGAGAGCTTCCGCGACGATCAGCTGGCGAGCCTCCGTCACCCCTTCGCCGCCCGTGACCTCGCACACCGCGTATGTCAACTCCGGATGGACCGCCGCGAATTGGTTACTCGGAAGCGTCCACGGCGTCGTGGTCCACACGAGAAGATCGGTATGGGGCAATGTTTGCGAGATGGCCTGCTCCACGTCGACCACGATGGGAAAACGTACATAAACGCTGGGATCACCCACCTGTTTATAACCTTGGCTTACCTCACCGGACGAGAGGGCTGTTCCGCCTTGCGCCCACCACCAAACAATTTTATGTCCCTGATAAAGCAGACCGCGATTGAAAAAATTCGCCAAAGCCCACCAAACCGATTCCACATAACTTTGGTGGTAGGTCACATACGCTTTTTCAAGATTGACCCAAAAACCCAAACGCTCGGTCAGCTCTTCCCACTGCTGAGTGTAACGAAAAACGCTTTCCAAACAGCGATGGATAAACGGCTCCACCCCAAAATCTTCGATCTGTTCCTTCGAGTGAATTCCGAGTTCCTTACAGACTTCGACCTCGACAGGCAAACCATGTGTGTCCCAACCCGCCTTACGTTCGCAACGGTATCCTCGCATCGTTTTATAACGTGGAAACAGGTCTTTGATCGCGCGTGTCAGGCAGTGGCCGGGGTGCGGCAAGCCGTTTGCGGTGGGGGGACCTTCGAAAAATACGAACGGTTTAGCTCCAGCTCTTGCGGTGAGCGATTTCTCATAAATTCCGCGATCTTTCCAAAATCGCATGATCTCTTCTTCTTGTCGCGGAAACGAAACCGCACCTTCAATCGCCTGAAACATGATCACTCCTCTTGCCTTCTTATGGTCTGATTCCCATCGGTTTTATGTTGACGTATCGTTTTTCAAAAACAAAACGCGATTGGCTCATCAAAAAATACGTCGTTTTTCGAACAGACCGTATAATCATCCCGCAAAGAGAACAAAATGACAAGCCCCCCAGACTATTTTCGGAATATTCTCCCGCTGACGACAGAAACAGCGAACATCGCGATCAAACTTCTCCAACAATCGGATTTTTTGGTTCCGCAAAGTCTTTTCGGTCTTACAAAGAAAGCCGAACTCAGCGGAATCCATAGAAAATCCGCTGGGAAAAAACAGTCGATGAAATTTTTCATGGATTGCCGTGTTCAATCGCGATTATCCAACACGAACAAGTTACCCGCCATAAACCTCACTCCACAAACCCGCGAGGTCAATCGTGTCCGGCGTGCCGCTAAAAACAATTGTTCGATACAACGCGTCCCACGTCTCACCTTTCGGGAAAAGCATCGTTTCTCCGTCCTTCATAAAATTAAATGGCATGGGCGAAATGTTGCCATAATCACGTGTGAACCATGGACAATCTTTGAACGGTTTCTCCGGCGGACAAAAAACGGCAACGCCTTCTGTGATCGCCGGATTGAACTTCCTCGCCCCCCAGAAAACACACCATTTAGCCGGCTTACCTAAAGTCGCTTTTTCGCCAAGATCGCCAAGACTGTTCATGAGATTGCCGCCACCATGGACAGAGAGATCCTGAGTGACACGCACGCCAAAGAAACCGTGGTTCGTCTTTTGAATGGTAACATCTTGGATGGGGGCAAAACGAAAATAAGCATCGACAATGTAATAATTGTCCGCTCGCCAGTCGATCGTGTAGGTCCGTTCATCTGTCATGATCGGGTCTTGTTCGGGTTTTTTCCAGATACAATGATCCGAGAAGACGACTTTTGATTCTGTCGCTTCAACCACTTTCACCTCTTGCGAAAGAATTTGACCGTCGGTACGTTTTTCTTGCCAATAGTTTCCGCCATTGACCTTATCGACACCCAAGAACATACCACGATGATGCGGCCACGGTTGGGCTGATTCCGTCAACACGCTTACCATCGACTGCGGACCAGCGAGCGGATAGAGATAGGGATATTTTTGGTTCGGATTGGTCCGATAGACCGCCAGCAACTCGTTATCCTTGCGAATCCAAAGATTACGATCGGCGAAATCGGGATTATATGTGGTCAAATGTTCGACCTGCGGATCTCCCCAACCAGGGACGGACATGCCTTTTTGACCCGCAAAAGTCGCCTGACGCCCACCCCCCATCACGGAGGCGTCTTGAGCCGACACGATTTCATCTAATGTGACACTCAAACCTGCTGCACTGGCCAACGCTGCGCCGCGTGCCAAAAAATGACGTCGCTGCATAAGGAATCTCCCTCTTATCTTTGGTAAGGACTGGTTTCAGCTAGGGCGTGTTCACGTAATTTGGCGTAGCCATTCGCTAATGATAGCAAGGTGAACAAAAGCAAGATACATAATATCCAATTTATCATCACGTGTAAAGACACGACGAGGCGTCAGAACCGTCTACGAAAACTTTTTGCCTCGTTGCGGCGTTTGTAAAGGATTTTATCATACTCCCACGGCTTTTTGCGATTCGATTTTGGAGGAACGATCGGCCGCATTCCGAGCGATTCGACCAGTGAACGCGTCGCGTTGCCCTCGTATGC
>JAQVKF010000216.1 GCA_028694795.1 Thermoguttaceae bacterium
CCCGAATCCGCCTGGCCGCCGATCCTCGCGGCGTTCCCCACCGAATCCGCCTGGCCGTCGATCTTCGCGACGTTCCCCGCCGAATCCGCCTGACCGCCGATCCTCGCGGCGTTCCCCACCGAATCCGCCTGGCCGTCGATCCTCGCGGCGTTCCCCACCGAATCCGCCTGGCCGTCGATCTTCGCGACGCTCCCCGCCGAATCCGCCTGACCGTCGATCTTCGCGACGCTCCCCACCGAATCCACCTGGCCGCCGATCTTCGCGACGTTGGTCGTATCCCGTTCGAACATGGGAAGCACGCGGCGATTCTTGCACGTCACCCTTTCGAGCGGACATTCGAGACAGCAGAATCTCACGTTCTTCAGGCGTCAAATCGCGTGGGTCTTTCGCGCGAAGCTGACGCACCTGATTACGATGGTACCGTTCATCTTTGGAAAGCCCGTCGTCACGCCGTGGTCGTCGTTCACGACGTTCATTTTTTTCCCCATGCGAGGCCTTGGCCGCCGCTTCCGCCATGGCCGCTGCCTCCGCATCCAGTTCTTCATCCGTCGCGGCACTCGCGAGCCACAAATTGTCACGATCCTGTAAATCTTCGCGAATCACACAACTCGGTGTTTCCGCGAATTCAATCGTAATGACCGTACCAGAGGCCTCGACAAAAGTCGCGATCGGATCAGTCGCCACCTCGGTTTCCATGGATCCTTCCGTATTTCCATCATTGCCATCGGTCGAATCCACCGCTTCGACCACCTCAGTTGGGACGCTTGTCGCTTCTGAGTCGGTCGCGTCGATTTCGAGCGTCTGACCGCCCACGTTCCCATCCTCCTCTTGCGCAACATCGGCATCCGCATGTTCGAGCCGCTCACGATCCGAACCGGTGTCTACGAACCGATCCTGAGGACATACTTGAAGAATCACACTCTCGGCATCCGCACCTGGAATCGGATACGATTCGAGACGGCGTAACGACATACCGGAAAGCCAACCGAAATGCCGAGCTTCTTTTCGCTCTTCGATCCACGCGGGACCTTTGACTAAAAGCAATCGGTCGAACGCTTCATAATACGGTCGGAACCATTCGAGCATTTTGGACATCGAGGTCACGCCGCGAATGACGAGCGAATTAAATTGGGTCGAACTGAGCAAATCCTGCGCATGGGCACGGCAGGTGGGAATCAAAATGCCTAAATGGTCGACGATATCAGCCACGGCGGTCGCTTTTTTGCCCACCGGTTCGCATAACCAGACCGACAAATCCGGTCGTACAATTTTGAGAATCACTCCTGGTACACCACCACCGGTACCCACATCAAGGATTTTCTCCCCTTTCGCCAAATGCCTTGCGAGTGCGAGCGAATCGAGTAAATCACGTCCCACAAATTTCTCTGGGGTTGTGTGTCGTGTTAAATTCAGTTTGTCATTCCAGTTCCATAACAACGAGGCGTATTGTGCCAGCTGTTCGACTTGCGGTGCGGGAATCGAAATACGGTGTGCGTCTAATGTTTGTTGCAGTACTTCGGGCGTTAGCGCGAGGTTCGTCATGCGATCTTCTCCATCCATTTTCATCAAATTTATTTTTTCTTTTGCGATTTTCTTGCATCCAACGCGCTGAGGTTTTACGATAGCGTATAGTGCGATGGATTTTTGTTTTTGGGCGTTCGTTCCCCTCTTAAATGAACGCCCAAGCCAAATGATCTGGAACGAAAAGATGATATGCACCATCTTGAGTCGTTCGTCGCTTGCTTGGCTAATTTAGCGTACCCAATGGTGCGGCTATGTCATCCTGTGGACCGGTATATTTCGACGGTCACATTTTTCAACGATCACCAAGTTAGAAATATTCTTCAGAAAGGGCATTCCGAATGGCATCATCAGATCACAATGGTTTAACGTTGGGACGCGGCGTCACACGGCGTCGGTTTCTCGGTGGAGCGGCCGCGGCTGCGGGAATGGCTCCAAGTGTTTCCATGCTGACGGCGGCAGCGACTGCTGCGCGTTTCACATGGTTTGCGGTTCCTGCCTTTGCTCAGGAAATAGGTCAAAACGAAAAATTGCGTCTAGGTATCGTGGGTACGGGCGGTCGTGGTTGGGCTAATTTTGAAGCCATGCACCAAGATCCCGGGGTTGCCATTATTGCCATTTGCGATGTGGACAGCGGATGTCTTAACAACGCTGCCCAAAAAGTTCCCGACGCACTTAAGTACGATGATTATCGCACACTTTTGTCAGATGTAAAGGACCTCGACGGAATTGTTATCAGTGCGCCGGACCATCATCACGCACTGCCAACTGTGACCGCGTTACGGAAAAACCTTCATGTTTACTGTGAAAAGCCGCTCGTGCAGTCACCATGGGAAGCTCGATTAATTGCGGAAGAAATGAAAAAACACCCCTCCCTTGCAACGCAAATGGGTACCCCAGGGCAATGTGATGACTGGTTCATGCAGTCGCTCGCGGTGGTTCGTAGCGGTTCGCTTGGCGAAATTACTGAGGTCCATGTTTCGACCGATCGACCGATTTGGCCGCAAGGTGAACCGCTGCCCAACGTAACGGACCCCGTTCCGGAATCGTTGAATTGGGACTTGTGGGTCGGTCCGCGTACGGCGAGACCGTTTATCGCCAAATATCGCGAAGGTCGATTCAAAGATACCGCTGTGTACCATCCGTTCGTATGGCGTGGTTGGTGGGACTTCGGTTCCGGTGCGTTGGGCGATATCGCGCCGCATTCGATGAACGTGGCGTTTCGCTCGCTGCAATTGGGTGCGCCGACCCACGTCGAAGTCGAGGCGACATCCGGTATGGTCGGCAACGCATTTCCCGATTGGACGATTTTGCGATTCGATTTTCCCGCAATCGCGACGGAAACGTTCAGCCGTGGTCCCGTTTCGCTCCATTGGTACGATGGCAAAAAGGTTCCTGAAAAGGAAAAACTCAACGGTTTGAATCTTGACGTGGGTGGAGTGGCATTTGTCGGTACCAAGGGTATCTGGTACAATGGAATCCATCCGGCAGCCGGACAGCCCGCCAATCTGTACGACGGTTGGGAAGCTCCCAAACGGGAAGATTGGCCCGAACAACCATTCCCCGAAGTTCACGCAGATTGGCTTCAGGCAATCCGCGAAGGACGAAAAACTGGTTGTGCGTTCGAGTATTCCGCACCAATGACCGAGGCCTACCAGCTCGGAAATGTCGCACTCAAAGTCGGAAAACCACTCGATTGGAACGCCGAAAAATTCACTTTCGGTGATGCGGACGCGGACGCGATGCTCAAGCACGAGTACCGTGACGGTTGGACCCTTTAGCTCCTAACGTGAATGGCTATCTGACTGTTCATCACCCTGAAATAGAGAATCGAATGGACGGTGATCCATTTGCCCAAGAGTGGGGCGGAAGGCGGGAACGTCTTCCGCGGCTTCATGACCGCCACATAGCGGTTCGCTCACTAAGTTGACGTCGCTTCTACGTGGTAAAAACATACCGTTTGCCTGTAGGGGCGAATTCTGCTTCGCAAACTGGAGGCCGGTTCAATGGTTCGACGTGGCCCGCGGGTGCGCCGTGTGAAGTAGCAGTACCAATGTCAGGCAAAAAGTTCCACCGAAATTGAACCGCAAAAATCTGTGAGAGTATGACAAAACGCTTTATAAACGTCGTCATGAAGTGGAACGTTTTCGTAGACGGTTCTGATCCTCGCCGCGTTTTTACCCGTGATGGTAAATTGGACATCCTGTATCTTGCTTTCATCCTCCTTGCCATCACCTGCGAATTGCTACGTCGAATTGTGTGAACACGCCCGAAACTCATCCAAATCGACAATCGCATCACCGCGATCAAAAAGGAATTGGCAAGTCTTCGAAATTTCCATACCAATGGTGGAATCAAGTTAGTCCATAACCGCCACACTAATTTTTAATACATAAGCATTCTTCGTATTTTAATATAACTGATTTGTCGCCGCGAAATAATTCGTCCGTAATAAACAGAATGGATGTAACCAAATCATTTGGTTTTGAAGCCACTCTCGGTTGGTTATATATCGAACCTTGATCCCCTTTGGATATGGACTCTCGTTCTCCATCTCTTCATTCGATGGATGCTCAACAGTCCCATCATGAACGACATAGATTGAAAGTGGCGATTCCCTCTCTGGCAAACGAAGCAAGGTTTCTTGCAAGCCGGGATATTCGGATATACGAAGCCAATCCAGCTTCGGAAGCGTCACCACTTTCTCAAGAAAGGACGGAGATAATGGACAGTGAACCAGACTAAGACTTCTTAGTTCTTTCCAACCATACTGCGAATGAAAATAATCGCCTGATATGTCTGTATCATCTAACATGATTCGACAGATAGAAGTGGCTCCAAGCTCTTGACATACCTGATCCGTTGCCGCGGTTTCGTTTAGATATAAAATTTCTAGTTTTGGCATTCGACGAAGTTCGACCAGCCCTTTTTCTGTGAGAAACGGACAATTCATCAAGTTTAAGCCCGTGATATATTTCACATCGCACAGCTCACGCAGTTGCTCATCGCGCACATCTGTACATGCCATCTCCAGTATCGTTTTATCGTGTTCGCCAAGTTCGTTCAGTAATTGAAATTTTTCAAATGCGAGATCTCCCAAAGTGGTAAAAGAGAGATCAATGGTACTGAGGTTTCTCAAAGGATAAATTTGCAAACGATATCGCATGAAATTACCCACCACATCATATGGATCCTCACACTCCAGATGTCCGTGAACGACCTCGATGTCATGAAGAAAATGATTTCTAGGAAGATTCTGATAATAGATAATGATACTGATAGAAATAACACTTATTACCGTAAAACCAACACAAAAATATTGAAATACTTTGCGACATAAAACCATTGGATTCTCCTTCCGCATAAAACTCGTTTTGATTAGGATTTTCCCAAAGATCGACGCTGGTATAATACAATTTTCGGCGAAAAAATCGCAAATGCAAATGCAAAATCAAACGGATATTGCACCAACACATACAAAAGTTCATTTTATCATACACCTACGTTAAACAGGATTGCAATAAAATACATTCATCCTGAAAACACTACGGTTGTAATATATCCCGAATTTTTACCATATAATCATTAGGTATGAAAAATAATTCACTAAGCGAAGGTCGTGTCGAACTGAAAGGGTAATCATCGTTATTCACACGATACCTCAAAATGCAGTGGTAAAATACTTCATGTACGATAATATTCGCATAACCACTCGCATTGATTTCTAGTGTGTCGCCTTCCGGCCGATATTCACTTTTCCAAATGGAAGACGGATAAATCGCCGTACGAAAATTCGGATAGTAAGAAGATTCTTCATATGTTATCCATATTTATTGCATGGATTGTATATTTTCCTTTTCACGAACTAACCATTCAAGATGTTTTTCGTACATTTGTTCATAATTTTCTTTTGTATAGTATGATTGTGGAGAAATTTGATCGTTTACCCCCTGAAATACATGAGGAGAATGATCTGGAAAGTCTAAATCAGCCCATATGTCTCCCAATTCCACAATACCATCAATGTAATTTTCATTCTTTGGTGGAAAATGTTGCATCACATAAAGGTATTGCCATTTTCGAAGTTCTAGTCTTTCATCACTCGCTTCCTGAGTTGCAAGTTGATGGAGTACATCATGAATCTGGTCCTCCTCATAGGGATAAATACATGCTAAATTACCGATTAGCATGTGGTGATTTTCATGTTGCAAGCAATTGATCGCGTAATCAACAATGTCACTTGCTTCCAACTGATCTCTAAAAATTTCAGAACTTTTAAATCCATAATCCATGAATTTCCAAGTAATAGAAAATCCCAAAGTCGTTAGTAAATTTAGTTTTATCATGGTCTGTTGGTACTCAAGTAGGGAATCTAATCGCTCGTTAAGTGAACGCGGTAAAATTAAAAATCCGCAAAACATCTCTAGACAGTGTTTGCGCAATGGACGTAGCGTAGAATACGGCAAGGAGTACGAATGAAAAATACCGGGTATCCCATTTGGCATAACGAGCGAACACTTGATGATGAACGGGACAAGTCCATAAAAGCGTTTTATTTTATTGCCACGTTTTTTTATGGTTTGATTTTGGGGAGAAACACGGGACTCATGCCGAGTGAATTGACCAGCGGTTGGACCGCAAGGTGTACAGCCAATGTTCCCGGCCCTTCGGCGGTCAGGTTGAGGTGGAATGCTGAATAAATACTTCGACAAGAGAGGGATTGAATCATAGCGGTCATCGGCGGCCATGAGCAACGGCGCGGGAACACGAACTCGTCGCCTATGTTGTTGTCG
>JAQVKF010000217.1 GCA_028694795.1 Thermoguttaceae bacterium
AAGATGGAATAAGACACCGTTTTCAGCCCATCGACGCATCCGCATGTACACTGTGTGCCAGTTGCCGAATTCCTTCGGCAACGCACGCCATTTGCAGCCGTTTTCCACCACGTAGAGCAGGATTTTTACCTGCCCTAACCAACACACTTCCGCTCGCGATTTTTCGTTGCAAAATCGCTCTACTCCTAAGCCTTGATCCGAATCATTGCCGACGTTGATGAACATCTCATCGCAAAATGATCAATCTATACACTACCACGAGACTTAGGGAAGACGTGTTTGATTTTTTCAAATGGTTGTTTTGTCATTTTCATACCGATATCATCGGCTAGTTGGCTATTTTTCTATCATGATGATGTGAACACGCCCTAGTTGCATCGCAATGTTACTCTAAAAACATGACGAGTCATTTTTTCGTCGAATGGTTTCGCAAAACACTCCTCCAATGTATTCCAAAAGACGTGACTGTCATGATGGACAATGCTTCGTTTCATCCGAAAAAGAGACTACGTCATCTGGCTCGCAGGCATGGAATTCATCTATTATTTTTGCCACCATATAGTCCGGATCTCAATCACATCGAAAAGGTTTGGGCGAACAGGAAACGCGACTTAGTGGACGTATTGCCACATTCACCGAATCTCGAAAATGCAATGATGGAATATCTTCATCAAGGGAATCGCTAAATTAAATGACTATATCAAGTAGCGGATACATTGTCGGAGCCAATCCTAAGAACGTAGAATAACGCATGTTTAATAGCAAGCAGCAGGAGATTTACCATGAAAACGCTACGAGTATTTTTTGACTATCCAGGTTTTCCCGTATGGATGTATGATGAAGATGACCGTTTGATCGAAAATGAACTTTCCGAGGAATTTCAAGATGATCAAGAGATGGCCACCCTGCTCGAGACCCTTGGGCGGACGTATGAGGGATTATTCACCGATAATTCAAAAGAATTTTCATACCATGGATTTTCCACGAAAGAGCAACAATTGGAATTTGTTCAAATGTTTAGGCGTGCCTGTGAAATGTTAAAGCAGAAAAGTGAAGGTTTATATCATGTGAAGATTGATAAGCTGGACATCGAATGGACGGACAAACTTGCCACAGGAGAAAAGGAGGAACCAGATTGATATGCTTAAGATGTATATTTGTACACTACATCCTGGCTAAGCGGCGTAAACGGCGAGATCGGTGACGCGGAGGCATCGGCGAATTCAGAAAGTTCACGGCTTTCGAATCTTGAAATCGACGCGCGAATGGTGTACTATAGTTTTTTAATTTAGTAATCTCCTTGATGGAGATATTCCAGGATTGCATTTTCGAGATTCGGCGAGTGTGGCAATACGTCTACTAAGGTACGTTTCCTATCCGCCCAAACCTTTTCGATGGGATTCAAATCCGGACTGTACGGTGGCAAAATAATATGCGTAGATTGTATTTAAGAGCAAGACAACGCAACCTACGATGCGGGTGAAACGAAGCATTGTCCATCATGACAGTCGTATTTTTTTGGATACACTGGACAAGTGCTTTACGAAACCATTCGATGAAAAATAACTCGTCCTGTTTTCTGTATAGCATCGTGACACCACAATATTTCTGCCGATTTTTGCAGCTACCACGTTCGTTCTTTGGAATTTTCGTCCACGTTTGACGTCTTCCACCTTTGTACCGCGCGGAGCACGACCACGCTCGCGAATCAAGCATTGATCCAGGCCGCTCTCATCCATATAGACTCGTTTTTTTCGGGGATTTGGGCCACATCTTTCACGAATTCGGCCCGTTTTTCTTCGGATTTTTCGGCATAGGTGAACGTCTTTTTTTAAGAGTGACTTTCATCTTTTTCAGGGCGTAAAACACCGCTGGAATACTGCATTGAAACAGCGCGGCAAGTTCCGAAAGGTAGGCGTCAGGCCTCTTTTCGACCACTTTTCGCAGAGCCTCTTTGTTGATCTTTCGTCGTCGTGATCGGAACACTTGTTCAGGTATCACTGAACCGGTCCCATTACGATGTGTCACCCACGCGGTGTAGGTCTTGCGATCAATCCCGAACACCGCCTTGAGTTGTTTGAATGTGGCACCACCTTCTTTGAAAGCGATGGCTCGTTCTCTGGATCATTTGTCGTATGTCATAAAGACAATATCGGATGTTCGCAGGAAAAACTTAAATTAAATGATTATAACCTCATCGAACTAACATGGAATAGGGCTGTGTCCAAGCGGCCGGATAGAGAAGCAGCTGGTACTTTTCCTGATATTCCTGAGTATCGGTGATTTTGGTTACACGCGCACGAACATACAGGTCATCCTCTGCCAACGTGTAGCTGGCCCCCGTTCCATCCACCGATTGGAACCTTTGTCCGATTTGATCCGACCACGAGCTAATGGATCTTGCGGGATGTTTGTCTTCCGGCACATTGATCCACGTACACGTTCGGTCAAAATCTTTTTTCGTCCCGAAAAATTCGATGCGATACGACGTGTTAGGTTCCGCCTTGACTTTGACCGAAAGCTTTCCATTTCCTCGATCGAATGTAATCGTTTCGAAATCAAGCCCATTAGAAGTGTACGAATCACCACGTTCCATAGCCGCGTACAGCGATGGGAAATCCAATCGTTCGGCTCGTACCATGATCCACGCTTTAGGCGTTTTTCTGGTGTATGAATGTTCATCATCCGAACCGGTAGCCAACACAAGCGGCTGACCTGCGGCCACACGAAACGCGTTAGCAACATCCCAGAATTTTTCTGGATCCCAACCTTGCGGATGTCGATCATATTCCAAACCGTTGTTGTTCAGCTCGCAAAAGCGGATGGCCGGATTATCGATCAGCGTTTGCGGCTCGACATCGTAATATGGCCAAATCGGATGGTTCAACGTGAACATATACGGTTCGGGATTGCTGTGATATAACTCTTTGCCCTGATCGAACGTTCGATCCACCGTATCCTGCACATTTTTCCCCTCGATATATGGGAAGAAGGTACGGACGTTGATGAAATTCATGTGGACTTGTCGCCGATCCTGGCTTTGTCCGGTCTGTTCAAAACTGGGAAAAAGCAGGAATTTACCAGGTTCAGAGAATTGAGCGGAAAGTTCGTCAAACGTTTTGAGCCGATAGAGCTTTCGGTCCGCATCGACGATTGAAGTGAGCGAATCGGAGCCAAATTTTTCTGCCGCCTGATCAACCGCGACCTGTGTCAATCGTCCCCACGCGGGGTCCATGACCTGTTTCCAACGTGAACCGAGTTTTTCGAACGCTGTCAGATCTTTCGGTGTCTCACACGCTCCACACCAAGCGTTGAATTGAAGCGTGTCGGATTGGAACGTATTGTGATCCGAGGTGCAAATGAAATGATATCCCTTTTCTTTGTACCAGGCGACGACCCATTCGGGCATCGGTGAACCGTCGCTCCACTGCGTATGAAGATGGAGATTTCCACGATACCATTGAGTGGATGGCTCCAATTCCGTTTCGGCAAAAGTTGATGTGGAGCGATTCAAAAGAAGACTCGCGCCCAACAACGAGGTAGATTGTAAAAAACAACGTCGATCTAAATTTCTCATTGGATACCTCATATACAGGTGTTTGAACTGCGGCTCATAGTTGATGATGGTAAGCCGCTGAAAGTCACACAACCAAGTCAAACAGACACTTCCAGTATACAGATATCAAAATCGAAAATCACGTTTATTCTCGATTTTTTCGAAAAGAGCACCATCAGAGGCAAAAAGCGGCCGGGATGGTTTCTTCTTAGACATTTGCAGTATCAACGTTAGGTCAAAAGTTCGGATGGCCCCACAGGTGCGCCGTGTGAAGTGGCTGTACCAGCGTCAGGTAAAAAGGTTGCGCATTTTCCACGGAAACGCCTTTTTCGTAAAACTTTTTTGAAGCAAAAAACCAATGAGAGGCAACTTTTTTCAAAAAGTCCCCCCCAAACTCCCCTTCCAAAACTTTTTACTAGACGCACAAACTCCAATATCAACCAACACAAACCACCCCGATTGCTGTTATTTCATTCTTGGCCATAGTTTTTACCATGTGGCTATATGTGAACACGCCCTAGTAAAAAGCGGTCACCAGCCCGGCGGCTAGGGTGAAGTTAAAAGCCGAAATCATCGACTTTCGCTTCCGGTTCTTTCACCTCGACGATCTCTTTCGCCTCAAGATGCACAGGATTTCCCTCCACGTGGATGGCTCGATAGGGACGCGTAGGGCAGATGAATTCACACGCACCACAACCGACGCACAACTCGACATTAATCTCCGGAAGCGTCAGATGATCGTGATAAGGTACCATACGTACCGCTTGAGTCGGGCAGTGTTCGGCACAGGCCCCACAGTTCGTGCCATCGACCGCGACCACACAATTTTCCGGAATAAAAATGACATGTCCCACCTGCGTTCGATGTTTTTGTTCCACCGTCAACGCACGAATCGCGCCATTCGGACAAACATCTCCACAATCGGTACAATCGTAATTACAGAAACCATGGGTAAAATCCATCGTCGGCTGTAAAAAGCCCGCCAAACCGTACTCCAGCAAAGCCGGTCGTAAAATGTGCGATGGACATCGACTTACGCACAGGTGGCACGCTGTACAGTGATGAATTAAATGTCCAGTCTTTCTCGCGCCGGGAGGCGAGATGGAGTTTTCACGTGTGTACGGATGAGTACCAGTGTACACTAACGCCAAACTTTCGGAGGCCCCAGCCTCTGGAATCGCCGCGCCCAACGCCGTACACGGCGATGAGCCAATCGACGCAGTACCAGCCGTCGAGCCGAGAGTCACCGCGACCAGTGACAGTAATTCACGCCGCGACGTTCCGACCTCGCAAGTCGCACGGCTCTCACTTAACACATTGTTTACCGAATTAGGCGTCGGCTTGGTTTCCACAGCGGTGGTCGATGGGGTCGATTCCGTCAGCTTACCACGACGTGAAATGGTCAGTTGGATCGCGTTTTTCCGACAAACGCCCAGACAGTTAAAACAATCGACGCATCGACTCGCATCAATCGTTTTGGCTTGGCTATCGATGCAGCTGGATTTACAGCGATTAGCACACAAACCGCAACCGACGCATCGGTCGGCGTCGAGCCGAATTTTCAGCCAAGAAAATCGTGAGAAAATTCCCAAAAACGTCCCGACCGGACAGATCGCGTTGCAGTACAAACGTCCATATCGCGAGGCTAAAAAACCTAATAACAGCAACATAGCCAGGCTAATTCCCAATGCCGCGGCACTTTGTACAAAGCATTCGACATAGTAAAAGGTGTAAATGCCACGCGCCGTTCCCCATTCCGCAAGCAGATTATTACACCAAATATACACTGGTCGAAACAGGTTCACCGAAATACGACCATAGATACTGTACGGATCAAGCAAACTCAGCATGACAGAACCAAAAATTGTCATCCCAAGCAGGGTCCAACGCATCACACGTTTCGCCGGATGATAATGATATTGGGGCTTTTTTTGAAATAGGCGAGCAAACCAAGCAAAAAAATCTTGCAATATGCCCAATGGACAAAGGACCGAACAGTACAACCGGCCCACAAGCAATGTAAGAACGACAACCGAGAGCAACAGTGGCCAATGGTGTCCTTTGAAGGCGGGAATCAGTTGAATATTCACGAGCCATCGTATCCAATCGGGCACGATTCCGGAAAAATCGAGAAAATAGGCCGTCAAACAGACAAACACCACGAACGCAAGAACGATCCGCGAAATCTTCAGCATGCTTCATCCATTTTCTATATCTCTGATTGCGTGGTCGGATACCCAGTCCGACATCACGACCAGACGCCGCAATTCTATCGAAAACGCCCCTTCCCTGGCCGAAAACGGCGGTCCCTTGAGGCGGAACGAATCCACAGGAAAAAAGTCAAACGAACCACAATCTCTCAAAAATCGTGGTCCCTCGAACGACATTTGATCGGCAAATATCACCGATTCTAAGCAACGAAACCACTACATTTTAATCCGCTTAATATTAAGCGAGTCAAGATCTGTCGTCCCGAGTTCCAATTCCTGACCGCAGGCCAGATATCCGGCACTTTCAACCGCCATTTCACGCACTTGGTTGAAGAAACGCACCGCGGCCGTATCGACCGCGACCGGATCGGTCGAGATGAACAGACCTTTGGGCATGACCACATCCGCCTCGGAACGGCTTTGCGGCCCATTCGCCTTCATGACTCGGTACGCATCAACAATATGTAACGCGGCCTTCGGTTTCGCCGTACAGATATCTGCGATGCATTGGTTCAAATCGTTCGAGTGG
>JAQVKF010000218.1 GCA_028694795.1 Thermoguttaceae bacterium
GGAAAACAGTAATGGACAGCTGACCTGAAAGAGGGGGAAGAGGATGTCCTCGGTCGGATGCCCGAGAGGGGTTCATCGTTCCCATTTTGAATTTCGTTGGCGTCGTTCCCATTCGTGGACGTTGTATCGGTTGTGGAATTAGCCGAGTCAGCCGCATCTGCCGGGTTGGCTGTAAGTGGTCCGATCAGCACGGAGGGATGTTCCAACGCGGTTTGCACAGGGCGGACCATAAGCGGAGTTTCGATATGTTGGCCATTCGTCGGCGATTCACCTGGTTGCAAGCGTTCGATCGCACGCATGGTTACCGGCAGCAGAGCGGCCAAGGGTGTTTCCGCGTATCCCCCGGCACCGAAGCTGTGGAAGCCGCCGAGCATTCCGAGACCCGCCCCATGATCGACTGCCGTCGCAATCTGCTCCAATTCCTCGTTGGTCCAACAGTCCGCATCGAGATCGCCGATCAAAAAGACATTACAACCTTCCGGTCGTAACCGTTCACGCATTTCCGCCGGACGTGGCGTTTGCGGGTCACCTTCCTTCGCATCGGTTCCGACCACACCGGGCGTTTCCAGCGGATTTCGCAAATGGACCGTCGTCAGATCAATCTCCGGCGATTCCTCCAATGCTCGAACAATGAATTTTTGTTCCGCACGTGGTGGGAAACCTTCCACATACAACACACGCAAACCGCCGTCCGAGACATCCAAAAAAGTGGTAACGAGGTTGTTTTTCGTTTCGAGTTCGCCCGGTTGCGGTACGACACGCATCGAAAGCCGATAACACCCCGATTGTTCCGGACGATAAGCAAAACGCACTGGCGTTTCTCCCTGATCAGGCAGTACGATTTTCATGCGTTGTAAATCTTCACGTTCCCAAAGATTTTCAGTATTCGCCGGGGCCGCGTTTTCACTTTCGTTCGTTTGCGGTAACGCATTTTCGTTTGTATTGGGTGAAGGAAGCGGCGGTTGTGTCGTGGTGGTCGAGCCATCCATCGTGGTTTTTGGAGACAGAAGGGTATTTCGTTCCGCGATGAATTCGATTTCGACTTGCGTTCCTGCGAATCCACGATGGGCGAGCATCGCTTGGACTGGAAAATCATGTTTGGAAAAAACCCGATCCGGTACGAGAAAATCGCTTAATAAAATATCACGAACCCCCTCGCCACCAAGAGTCGAACCGATTGGCACGACATCGACGAGCGTTCCACGAGCCGCGAGCCGAGCCGCCGCGATCTGCGGCAACATTTGATTTGGAGGCAACGCACGTTGGGCACCATCGCTTAAAATCAACGTCGAGATCAAACGCTGGCCTGCCTCACGCCGCACAAGCGCATCGAGCGACGCTCCAATTGCGGTTGAATTGCCCGTCGGTTTCTCCGGAAGTCGTATATATCCCGAAACGGATTCGATAGGATCGTTGGAATGATCACCTTTGGAAGTTGCGGTCAGACTCGGATTTTGGTTACCCGGCGTTTTACCCCTCTCAGCGAGGCCGTTTGCCGTGTTTTCGTTTTTCGTCCAGCCATTTCCTGTTGGGTTGGGACGATTTTTTGCCGTATCATCGGCATTGGGACTCGTGTGGGTTCCATCCGCATCGAACGACAAAGGTCGCAGTGATTCGTCGAATAGATAAGGTCGAATGGTGCAAAATTCGCTCAAGTTTGCAAGTTCCGGCGCGATCGCATTGAGCGTGGCGTGAGCCGATTCCCAGCGAGTTTTTCCATTTTCCGCGTCGGCGACTTCCATACTTCGTGAACCATCAATGAGAATGGCGAACGTCGCGGGTCGATTTTGCGTTGTGGTGGAAGTGTATACCGGTCGCAGCATCGGAATCAGAATCACGATTACCGCCGCGATACGTAGCGCACGCAGCGTCCACAGTCGTCGCGGTGTCAGCCGAGTTCCAACACCGGTCGGTTTGATTGCACAGAGAAGCAGGAGTACCACGCCAATCAGCATCACCAGCCAACCGGAGGAACCTCCGATGGGGGTAAAACTCCACGAAGCGAACATCGCCCGATCGTGAGCGGCCGTCATTGATGTCACGGACGATAGAAATGAAATGGCGCATGGCTTCATCGCAAAAATTTCGATCATCGTCCGGCCTCACGATAAAAGCGATTCGCGAGTACCGTTTCCGCCGCGAAACAGAAAGCGACCAAAAAAATCGCCCATGGAAAAAGGTCCCCATTCCATCGCGACGATGCCGAAGTCGCCGTATTCCCGTTGTTTGCCGTTTCAGTGGTCCCCTCCGACCAACCCTCCGTTTCGATGGATTCGATGAACATCCATGGCATTTTTCCCAAACGTGATTCGAGCGTCGTTGCCGAAAGGCGTTCCAATCGTGTGGCGTTAGGCGAGAGATTCACGCTAAATCCGCTTCGATACCCATTTTGCTCGCCTCCCGCACGCACCAACCAATTTCCCGGTTGGACCGCGTCGGCGAAAAACAACTGGGCACGTCCCGTCTGGAGTGGTAATTCTAAGAATGTACCGTCCGGCGAAGTCAATACACAGGAAGAAAACGTCGTTTGCGGTTCCGATGAGTCCTTGTTCCGAGCACTCGAACCGACAACACTGGTACCCACAGGAGGGGTTCCTTCGGCACCGCCATTCGCGTGAGAGTCGTTCGGAGCCGTACTTTCCGGTCGCAGCGTCACCCCTTCGCCTGATACGACATTCCACGAATTCGCGTCACCCGCATTTCCGCTCACGGTTGCCATTTGATTCATCAGCACGAGAAACACCCACGCCGCATCGCTGGTTGGCACAAAATTCCACGCCATTGGATCCGAGGTCGCGTCGCTCATCGAAGTCGTTACGATCAAAACGGAGCCGGCGTCTACCGCGTCTGCCGCATTTTTACCCGAAGGAACAACCGTGGATGGATTCGATTCTGCCGTTTGCGCTCCGGTTTTCGCCGTCATCTTTTCGGAAAATGCCGCGGCTGCTCGCGGTACAAAACGGCGTTCGAAAATCGCCGTTCCGCCGTCATTATAACGTAAAATCGCCGCCATTCGCGCCGCTGTTGTCTCACGGTCTGTCGTTGCCTCACCGTTCGCGCCCGCCCCCGTATCGATGGTTTCGAGATTCCAATATTGGAAGATCGGCAGATCGGACCATGGAATTCGGTCTTCATTGCCACGGAATGCGGCGAGGATCGGATGGGTAAATTGGGGGGGCGTAGGCGCGAATCGCAGCGGTTCGTCCCCGGCTCGGACCTGCCGTACAGGTTTGACCCCCATTAGATGTTGGGCGTTTGGCGTATCGAACGCTGTGGCCGTCGTCGCTCGCCCGAGAGCTGCGACCAGTCCGGTTCCCCTCTGGACGGCGTCGTTGAGCCGTTTCCAAATCGAGTCATTGAGTGGCGGCGGATCGAGCAAAAAACAACACGATAAACCGGATAAATCGGTCTGAGCCAGTTGATCATAGTGGATCGTTTCGCAGCGGAATCTCGCCGTTCCCGTCTCTTCCATCGCGCTGGGCGAGAGAGCTTCCTTCACGAACATCGCGTTTTGTTCCACCGGATTCGCCGCCACGATCAACACACGCGGCGGCAAAACGACCTGCAGCGTAAAAAAACGAACATCATCCGCGGCCAATGGATCACGTCCGGTCAATGAAATTTGCCCTTGATACGTTCCGGGTGGTAATCCGTCGAGTGTAAAACGGACCGCTTGGCTTTCGCCCGCGGCGATTTGAATATTCTTTTCTTGAGTGGGGATCGGCCGAGCGTTTTGAGCGTTTTCGGTCACCGAAGCAACTTCAAGTCGCAGATTCCGTTGGAGGGCCGTACCGACCGCCTCGACGGTGGTTTCAATGCGCACAGGAGCGAGCGGAGCGGTGATCGTCGGCGTCAATCGAATCTCACCAATTCCGCCATTTTGTGGTTGGAGGACGCCGCAATCAATACGTCGCAGGACGATGGCCGCATTTTGCGCGTTTTCCGCCCATGTTTCGGTCCATTGCGTACAGGCGTCCGCCGGCCACGCCGCCTCGGTGAGATCGGTCAACACACAAATTTCTTTCCTTTTTTTCTGACTCGTATGCAGCAATCGAGCTGCCTCGTCCATCAACTGCGGCATTTCACGCGCATCGGGCGAAATGGTCAGCCGATCCAGCCGATCGAGCGCAGCGTCACGATCAGGCTCAAACGTTTCGAACCCGCCGCGACTATCGAAGATGGCGATTTCGCTTTCGTCGGGCAAACTGGCGACGAGGGCCATTCCTTTGCGTTTTGCCACTTCGAGTCGTGACTCCCCACCCAGCTCGTAGGCCTGTCGCGGCGCGGTTTCAACGACGAGAACCATCGCCACCGGTTCCGCTGAATCCGATGTTACGCCGACCGCCGCAGAGCGCCCTGGGACCGACGGTCGCGCCAAAGCCAACACCAACAGCAGCAACAGTAAGCATCGTAAGAGAAGTAGCAGTAACGAACGAAGTCGTTGGGTGCGACGTCGTTCCGGCGCGATCTGTTTCAGAAACCGAATTGCGGGAAACGGCAGGCGTTTGGGTTTCTTTCGAAATAACAGATGGAGAATGATCGGCAGTGCGACCACTCCGGCGCCGAGTAAAAAAAACGGATGGGCAAATATCATAAAATGCGGTGTCTGTAATAGGTACGGAGTTGATGGAAAATGGAAATAGGGCTGATCCTCAGATTCATTGGGGATTGGAAAATATCCACAAAGGGTGGAATTTCCCGGATGGATTCCGAGTCAGTTCGCGTTTTTGGAAAATGTTTCCACTCTTTTCCCATGGATCTATCGGGCGTTCGATTTTCCGAATATTCTATTTCACGAGGCTTGGCGTCTTACGAGATATTCCATCAGGGCGTGGTCGAACTGCATTGAGGTGTCGAGTGGCACATAATCGATTCGTAATTCGGCGCATTTCGAGGCAATTTCCTTCCGAAACGCATCCACCGCGTCCAAATAATCGGCGCGGCAGGCGTCCGCGTCCACGGTCATTTCGTCCGTCGCGCCGCTCGTACCGCCGTCGTCGCTTTCCGGATCGACGAGTTGGACCATTCCCGTAAAGGGAAATTTTACTTCTGCCTCATCGAGAATATGGAACAGGATGACGTCGCTGCCCGTGGCTCGCATACGGCAGATCGCTCGCAGCAGATCGTCCAGATCGCCGAGCAGATCGCTAAAAACGAGGATCAAGCCACCGTGTCGGATGATCGACGCGCTCTGTTCCAAACTTTTACGGATATCGGTTCGGCCTGTGGGTTGAATCGCGGTCAACAGTGCGAGTATTTCACCCAGATGGGTCCGACTTGATTTGGCCGGCAACAGGTGACGAAGCTGGGTATCGAACGTAATCAGCCCGACCTGATCGCGCCGTTGGGTCACGAGATACGCCAATGCCGCCGCGAGGCAGATCGCGTACTCAAATTTGGTCATCTCCTGTGAATAAGTGTACCCCATTGATTCCGAGATATCGAGCATAAGCGTTGCCACGAGATTCGTTTCCGCCCGATATTTTCGCACGTAGTATTTATCCGTCCGCGAGTACAGATTCCAATCGATACCGCGAATATCATCGCCACGTCGATATTCGCGATAATCGTCAAATTCGTTCGACGCGCCTTGCCCCAAACTGCGATGCAATCCGTTCATGAACCCTTTGACGATACATCTCGCGCGCAAATCCAATCGACGAATCTGCTTGGCGATATCTGGTCGAAGATAACGCTGAAGATTCGGCGATGTGGCGTGTGTGGAACGTACTGGCGTGGGTGTTGGGGGTGGTTTCGGCGGCATCCGTTCGATCCTAGGTGGTGACGATATCGTGTCCAGCGTCTTTGTCCAGACGGTTCATCGACGGCATTTCCTCTCGAATCGCCATCTATGGCTCTCGATGTGGCGGTTGGGGTGGTTGCGTCGCGGCTGGCCGAACGATCCGTGGACGTGGTACCGGGTTAATATTCATATCCGATGGCACTTCCGATGGAATTCCTGCCAGAGACGGCCCAGCGGGTGATACTCCAGACGGCGACGACGGAAGGCCTGTGCTGCTCGCAGCAGGTAGCGGCATCGCGGGTGGTGTCGGTGTCGTGGGGGCGGGCGGCTGAGGAGGACGTGGTGAGGATGGAACCATATGAGCCGATGGAGGCGACTCCGTTGATAAGGATTCTATCGAGGTAGCGATATGCATTGGACGTGATTCACCTTCCGGGCGCGACGATATTTTCGGCGGTCGTGGTGTCGGGGCCTCATATTTAGGAATTTTGGGCTTCGGCACTTCCTGAAGTAGCCGCCGCACGATGTCGTCTCGTGT
>JAQVKF010000219.1 GCA_028694795.1 Thermoguttaceae bacterium
CATACGTAACCTCCATTCTATCAACAGGTTAAATCTTTTGCGTTTTTTCTTTTAACGCATGTTTTCCTCTGAAACTTTTTACTCTGCCAATATGGCAGGTGGTGTCCTAGGTGATGCAGGAAAAGTGGTGAACGACCTTTGACGAAGAACGTATCTAAGATATACTGGTGGATCGAATGGAACGAAGGTTCTCGCGGCTGTAAAACCGGTCGGCTGGGAATCGTTCATTCAAGATGGACTCCTTTTTTAACGAGAAAGGGTATCACCATGCCCATTTATGAATATCAAGTGACACGGACCACTCCATCGGAAGAGACGGAAGATACGAATCAGACCGCTCAAAATTCTGCTCCTAATTCCACGGAGGAGGAGATCGGGTGCGATTACTGTCGAGATGGGTTTGAAGTGTTCCAGAATTTTGCCGACGATGTCCTCACCGTTTGCCCAAAATGCGGTGTGGCAGTGCATCGTGTCTTCTCCGAATTCTCGACCGGAAATCATTACGAGAAGAAACTTTCGCCCAAAACCCTTGGCGAGCATGGGTTTACACAGTATAAAAAAGCGGGCGACGGATACTACGAAAAGACTTGCGGCGATGGACCGCGGCTCATTCATAAAGATGGCTCGGCTAAAAAATAACTCCCTCCCCCCTCGGATAACACGTCGTCTCGGGTTAACTCACTTGGGGGAACTGTGCGCTGCCTTGGTTCTGTACACCGCTTTGGCTCTTGGTGTCACGTCTTGGAAAATGTCCTGCGGTCCAGCGGTACCATGGTCTTTGGGCCGTACTTTTCGTTTTCGACTGTTGCGAGTTGCTGGTGGAGCCTCGGAGGGGGAAGGGATGCGCACGGCTATCGGACGCGGTGCCTCAGTTAGAGCAGTTTAAAGCGATGCGGTGCCCCAGTTCGAGGCAAGGTTTTTGGCAACAACTCCGCAGTTTTAGGCGACGGCGTCCGACTCGGTGGGAGAAATCGAAGCTTTTGGAAAATCGTCGATGACAACTTGGGGAATACGGGTGGGACGTCCTGTTTCCATATCGACAAACGCCCACAGCGTCTCCGCTTCGGCCACCATGACCCCGTCCGACTGACGCAACATACGGTATTTACGGGTCGAACGCACTTTCTGCATGGATGCTACCCATGTTTGAATGATCACTGTATCGCCCAAAAACGTCGGATGAAGATATTCAATCCGATGTTCTCGCGCAACCCAAGTCGCCCCCAATTTTCCATATCGGTCGTTTGTCCAACCGAGCAATGCGGAATGTGCCAACGCCGCATCCTGCATCCAGCCAACATAACAGGTGTTGTTGACGTGGCCCTGTACATCAATCTCTTCCGGAATCACTTCGTGGCAATATTCGTACACCTTCTTTAACATCTTTTCCGACCTTGTTTTGCTTCATCTTATCCTAGGATTTGCCAATTGGCCTTTTGCTATGTCAATCAGCTTTTCCACCCTACCAATACTCCAGCCTCTTGTCGCTTGGGATTCCCCAATCAAAATGGCCCTCATGTGAGAAAATCCACGCTCATTCCAACGTGGATTTCCCCTATATCAATCGCGATTGATCGAACGCTCATTCCGGTCGTATTAGCGAATCGTTTCGCAACTCATACCACCCGCCGAAGGCAGATAGGACTCACGTACATAGTCCGCCACCATACGATCCGCCGAGAATCGCCACGCAAGCGAGGCAATCGAATTCATCATCCGCTGTACCCAACGTCGCGGAATGCCATGTGCGTCCTGATCGAAATAAAGCGGAATGACTTCATTTTCCAGCACAGAATACAGATACTCCGCATCTTGTTGGAATTGGATGCCCGCGTCGGCGTGTAAAGTGCCCTTACCAATCGCAAAACCGTTTTCGCCGTCATACGCCTCCGCCCACCAGCCGTCCAAAATCGACAAGTTTAACGCGCCGTTTAATACCGCTTTTTGCCCACTCGTGCCAGATGCCTCCAACGGACGACGCGGTGTGTTTAGCCAGACATCCACTCCATGGACCATATGACGTGCCACGTTGATATCGTAATCCTCTACGAAGAAAATATGCTCGCTGAAACGCGGATCGTGACGCATGTTGCTGATTTCCCGAATAAAATCCTTCCCAGGAACGTCCGCTGGGTGAGCCTTTCCCGCGAAAATCAGCTGCACCGGTCGCTCTTCGCTACATAGCATTTTGGCCAAGCGATCAGGATCGCCAAATAGTATCGTCGCTCGTTTATATGTCGCAAACCGCCGCGCGAAACCAATTGTCAACGCATCCGGTCGCAATACCGTTCGCATTGACTCCGCTTCCGTTTCACTCTCACCGCGGAAACGAATCTGACGCGCAAGACGTCTTCTCGCAAATGTGATCAACATATTCTTCAGCAGAAGGTGAGTTTCCCACAGTACACCAGGGTCCACTTTGTAAATTTCCTGCCATATTCCTGGTTCACCAATCCGATGAAGCCAATCTCGCTCAAACGAACGGTCGTACAACTGTTTCATCTGGTCCGCGCACCAACTGTCTAAATGGACCCCGTTGGTGATATGCCCAATTGGCACTTCGTGCTCTTTTTTCTCCGGGAAAAGATGCTTCCACATTCGACGCGAAACACGGCCGTGCAACGCACTCACCGCATTTACATGTCTCGCCATTTTCAACCCAAGCACCGTCGAACAGAAGTTGCCGTTCGGATCGCCGCTCGGATCGTGAGGATCACGCCCCAATTCCATCAGATAGTCGATCGAAATGCCCAACTTACGACACATTGGTTCCAGGTGCTCTTTCATCAAGTTGTAGTGGAAACGATCGTGTCCCGCTGGTACAGGCGTATGGGTCGTGAAAACGGTATGTTCCGCTATGCGGATACAGGCATCCTCAAAGGAAAAACCTTCGTATTCCATCCGACGACGTACGAGTTCCAATGTCGCGAAAACGCAGTGACCTTCGTTCAAATGCCATACGCTGGGAGTTAAACCCATCGCCACAAGCGCGCGAACCCCCCCGATACCGGCGACCATCTCTTGACGCAACCGGGTACGATTGTCACCGCCGTAAAGCCTCGCCGTTAACTCACGATCTTCCGGCGAATTGCCTTCCACGTCGGTATCGAGTAGCAATAAACGCACTCGGCCGACCTTCAATTGACGTACTTTGGCGTACAGCACACCGGTGTTCGTCTCGATTTCGATCTGAATGGGTTTGCCATCTTTATCCAACGCCTGGGTCAATGGAAGATTTTCCACCTTCGTGTTAATGTACTCTTCCTGCTGCCAACCGTTTTTGTCCAAATGCTGCTTGAAATAACCCTGACTGTAGAATAGACCGACAGCGACCAACGGAACGCCGAGGTTGCTCGCACTTTTGATGTGGTCGCCCGCCAGAACACCGAGACCTCCCGAATAGATCGGAAGTGATTCGTGAACGCCAAATTCTAGGGAAAAATAGGCCACCGGCATCGCGCTCAAGACGCCGCAATGCGTTCGCGCCCATTGAGGTTTCTCGTTTTCATACTGCTTCAAAAGACGGTACGCATAGTGAATTCGACTATGCAACGCAAGCTCCGTCGCCTTCGCTTCAAGCAGCTCTGGAGTGAACTCCTTCAATAACGCAATCGGATTGTGATCCAATTTACGCCAACGGACCGGATCCAAATCGCGGAAAAGATTCACCGCCTCGGGATTCCAACTCCACCATAGATTACTCGCTATCTCCACACATTTATCGTAAAGTAAGGGGGTTCCCGTTGATGGAAGTGCATTCATCGGATCATCCTTTCGTCTATTCCTTGTACGAACGCTCCGTCTTAATTTTTATCTCTTGAGCAGATCAAGAGCAGACCTTGCAGCTGGTGTTTGTCCCCCAAGCCTTAACCCATGGGGGGAACCGTCGTTCCTTCCGATGCCAGCTTACCTATCATTCTGTCTACACCATTGTAGTGGGATTTTTCCGTTAGGGGAGACCTTTCGGGAAAAAAATACGAAAACTATTCCGAATGCAAAGAAACTTTATATCGTATGGGTTGTTTTCACGCCATTTTTCGATATCTTTATCTCTCGTGGATTTTAATCGAGTAAAAATTTCCAGATTTTGGAAAAAGGGGGGACGCGAAGATGGCGGAGGTCTTTTGGCACGAACATGCGGTGAGTCGAATGGAACGTGAAGCGACCAACGGACATAAAGGCTGCGTGATTTGGTTCACTGGACTCAGTGCGAGTGGTAAGAGTACGATTGCGAATATTTTGGATCGTAAATTGTACGAAAAAGGCTTCCACAGCATGGTGCTTGACGGTGATAACGTACGACACGGACTCAACGCCGGCCCAGGGATGTTACACGATGAACATGGCGAGGCGTTTGCAAAACGTTTTGGATTGGGATTCTCGGCAGAAGATCGAGAAGAAAATATCCGTCGTATCGGTGCGGTCGCGAAGCTCTTTTGCGAATCGGGTTTGATCGCGATTACGGCATTCATCTCGCCGTATCGGATGGATCGAGATCGTGTACGCAAAACGTTGGGGGCGGGCGATTTTATCGAAATTTTCGTCGACGCTCCGCTCGAAATCTGCGAAACGCGCGATCCTAAAGGACTGTATAAAAAAGCTCGCGCGGGGGAGCTCAAAGGATTCACCGGAATTGACGATCCGTATGAAGTTCCAAATACGCCGGAATTGCATCTCGATGCCGCCAGCAAAATGCCTGAACAGCTTGTGGACGAAGTTTTGGAATATTTACGCAAACAGGGTAAAATTGCGTGAGCTGCGGTTTTAGCGGCCATTGGTGAGCTGATTCCGGAAGGCGGGGACGCCCGATGCGATTCCGTGTACGCAATCGGCGGTTCATGATGTCCACCTACCAAGTTTGCCGCCCCACCGTCTGGTAAAAAGTTTTGGAAGGGATTTTTCTCCTCCTCATTTGTGTTCCATTCGAAAAAATTCTACGAAAAAAGTCTTTTCGTAGGAAAATCGCAAACTTTTTTGAATACCGTGGATGCTTTTTGCTACCCTCCCGGTCGCCGCTGCGTTGCCGTCGCTATGAATCGCTGCCAATTTGGATCACTTTTTTGCTCTGTGTTCCATTGGCATCCCGAAGCACGACCGGGATTTTTGCTCCGGGGGAGCTTCCCGCGATTCGATAACGCAAATCATTTACCCCTTTGACCGGCTCGCCATCCCACTCGACCAGCAATTCGCCAGGTTGTAATCCCGCTTGGTCCGCTGGACTGCGTCGTTCCACTCGACGAATTAGCACTCCCTGCGTATTTTGCCCAAACCCTAACTGTTCCAACGTTTCGGACGACGCTTCTTCCAAAACGACGCCCAGATAACCGGTCATAATTGGTTCGCCATTGCGAATCTGTTCGTACCGTTTTTGAACCAATTTACTCGGAATCGCGAAACCGATTCCCTGGAATCCCTCGCCAATGATCATCGTGTTGATACCGACGACCTCGCCCTTCAGATTCACCAGTGGACCACCACTGTTACCAGGGTTGATCGCGGCGTCAGTTTGGAGAAAATCTTGGAAAACTAGATCGTCCAACAGACCACGACGCTCTTTCGCCGAGATGATTCCCTCGGTTACCGTCTGATCGAGACCGTAGGGTGAACCTACCGCTAATACCTGTTGGCCGACCTCTAACTCGTCGCTGCTTCCCCAGCTTGCCGCAAGAAGCCCGCTCGAATCAATTTTTAGTACGGCAACATCTGTTTTCGGATCCGCTCCCACCAAACGCGCGTCGCGACTGGTGCCGTCGTAAAGGCGGACCGCGACTTTGGTGGCCCCACGAATCACGTGGTTGTTCGTCAGCACGTAACCATCCGCATCGATGATCACGCCTGAACCTTGTCCCATGCCAATCTCCGGTGAAGAACGACGATGTCCAAAAAAGAGTGAAAACTCATCCTGTGGCGCCTCGCGCACTTGGATGACCTCGATCCCGACCACGCTGGGCCGAATCGCTTTGGCGGCTAACTGAATTCGACTGATACCGTCGGGCAAATCTTGCAGATATTTGCGAGCGGCCTCCGCGCGTGCTTGTTCACGACCTCGCGTCACCGAGTAGACGACCTGTCTGGCGATGAATGGGGAACACACCGCCAAAAGTGTCAATAGCAACAGCGAAAGCAGCGTATAACGGTTACGCGTGGCATGTTTCTGAACCTCTTGACGCCACATCGCGTCGCTGTAAGTCGCGTTGCCGTAAGAGGTGTATCGGTAGGGCGAATT